>JAZLBS010000036.1:0-28137 GCA_045613805.1 Acutalibacteraceae bacterium | reverse complement strand
AAAATGGCGACCCGGAACGGGCTCGAACCGTCGACCTCTAGCGTGACAGGCTAGCGTTCTAACCAACTGAACTACCGGGCCATTTGGTGGGAACAACAGGGCTCGAACCTGTGACCCTCTGCTTGTAAGGCAGATGCTCTCCCAGCTGAGCTATGCTCCCATCAATCGTCACGAGTCATCACTCACAACGCTCATATACTATAACAGATATGAACTGTTTTGTCAATAGTGTTTTTGAATTTTTTTGAAGTTTTTTTATTTTCTTCCCGGTCTCCCCTGGTGAGTTGGTTCAGTGATACCAAGATCATCATCTTCCACATCATAATCAGGTAAAAAACTGCCGCCGATAAAGGAAGTTATACTTACCATGCGCTCAATAAACTTTTTAAGCCACAATATAATTATATACATCAGATCCATAAAATATATCCTCCCTTTCTCAAAAAACTACAGTGTTATAATACTATAACAACTTGGGAAGTATGTCAATAATATTTTAAAAAAATATTAAACATTTTTTGCCATTTTGTATATTTTAAGGCTTTCGAATTTGTTTTTGTGGAGTTTTTAATTGTTTTCATATTTTTGTTTCCATCGAACATAAAAAACGGCAGAAAGGAAACTTCAGCCATCTGCCGTTATATATTTAATATTTTAATAAATTATTCTGCAAAATTACTCAAAGCCTTGCATCCTCGTTGAAGGTACCGAGAACTCTTACCCCGATGCCCTCCTCATCAATTTCAGCAAGTGCTTTACTGCCCTTACCAAGAGACAGCTTTTCAGAAAATTCCGCATAAACCATAAGCTTTTCACTATCTGCATCAGCACCGTAGATTTCCATAAGATAAGGCGTTACACCGTGTGCTTCAAGAATGCTTCTGACAGTCTCAACAGACTCTTTGCCGTCAGCTACGGTGAAGGTAACCGCCTGACTCTTAAAGCCGAATGTGTACAGATTATCTGAAACAACGGCGAAACGAATTTCTCCGCCTTGCGACGGTTTTCCCATGGTGTAAGCACCGTTAATCCAGAAGCCGAAGTAATCTATAAGCTCTACGATATCCCGATTCAAGCCTTTTTCGCTGTCATACAAAGGAACAATTGCACAGTCACATTCACCGTTCTCCAATGAAGTGAATACAGCTTTATAATCACTTGCGGTAATTTTTTTCGCCTCAGGCAATAGCTTTTCTGCGGCGGCAAGTGCCGATTCCCCGTCTTTTTCGCAGCAGACAATATTACATTTTTCATAAAGCTTACGCTGATACTTTTTGGATATTTCCATAGCACTTTCAAGAAACATTCTGTAATATTCCTTAAACTGCTCATCCTCAATATATCCGAGATTCATCTCTATAAGCTCTTTTTCTCTCTTCGGGTCACAAACAGGTATGCCTGTTCTTATTTTTCTGACAGCAATATCCCTTACTTCTCTCATTCTTCTTTCAAAAAGGACAGCCATCGCCTCGTCAACATCTTCAATCATATGTCTGATTACATTGATCTCTTTCATATTTTTCACCCTTTCACGAGTCCGTATTCTTCAGCAAGCTTTCTGAAAGCGGGAAGTGAATTCTTTATCATTTCCGTTGAAACGCAATAAGAAAGTCTTACATAACCGGGGAAGCCGAAGGAATCGCTGGGCACAAGGAGAAGATCGTACTTCTTTGCCTTTTCGCAGAAGGCTTCGGCGCTTTCTTCGGGAGATTTCATAAACAGATAGAAGGCTCCGTCAGGCTTTGCAGTTTTAAATCCGAGCTCATCAAAAGCGGAAAGAAGCAAATCTCTGTTAAATTTATAAACAGACACGTCACTTGTCCTGCCCACACATTTTCTTATAACAAACTGCATAAGCGACGGTGCACAGACATAACCTAAGGCTCTGCCTGCACCGCAAACAGACTTGTAGATAAGCTCAAAATCGCAAACCTCATCGGGAACAAGGATGTATCCGATTCTGTCTCCGGGAAGAGAAAGAGACTTGGAATAAGAATAGCATACAAGAGTATTGTCGTAATATTTTGTAAGATAAGGCACCTTGACATCATCATAAACAAGCTCTCTGTAGGGCTCATCAGAAATAAGGAAAATCTCTCTTCCGAATTCCTTCTGCTTTTCCTTCATGATACGGCAAAGCTCAAGCACCGTTTCCTCACTGATAACAACACCCGAGGGGTTATTCGGAGAGTTCACCACTACTGCCTTTGTGTTGGCTGTAACAGCCTTTTCGAAGGCATCAAGGTCAATTTGCAGATCGTCAGCCTTACATTTAACCTCAACAGCCTTTGCGCCCGCAGCCTCAATGAAAACCTTGTACTCAGGGAAATAGGGAGCGAAGATAATAATTTCGTCGTCCTTTTCAGTAAGAGCCTTAAAGCAGATAGAAAGTGAAGCGGCAGCACCGGCGGTCATATAAAAATTTTTAAATGAAAATGAAGTGCCGAAGCGCTTGTTAAGGTCGTCAGCTATAGCCTGTCTTGTATCGTTGTCACCTACGGCAGATGTATAGCCGTGAAGCACCGTTGAGGGAAGAGTTTGCGTAAGCTCTCTTATTGTCTCGTTGACAATTTCAGGAGCGGGTACACTGGGATTTCCAAGACTGTAGTCATAGACATTTTCTGCACCGATTTCAGCCTTTCTCTTTTTACCGTACTCAAATATTTCTCTTATAACGGAGCTTTTTGCACCGAGATCATACATTTTTTCGTTTACCATAATTATCACCGTCTTAATGTTTTTATTAATAACATATTATAACTCTAATTACAAATACCGTCAATAAAAAAACGGGGAATTTTTGTGAAAAGATGGTTTTCAGCTCTCCCCCCTCCGGGCTCCTATCCTTTCAGGAGAGGCAAAAAAGAAGAGGCTGTCCGCTCAATTGCGTCAGCCTCTTCGGTTTATTTACCAAGCATCTTAAGTAAATCGGGTATTACTGTTTCAAAATTTACACCGTAGTCATTTGAGGTGGGATCTTCAGCAGTAATGCGGATACATTCGCTTGTGTAGTCTGCTGCTACCTTAACCGCTTCCTTCCAGTCAAGACCGTTCATTAATGCGCCCACACAAGTGCTTGAGAAGATGTCACCTGTACCGTGATAGGAACGGCTGTGCTTTTTGTGGCAGTAATAGAAGAATTCATCCTTTTCCTTGTCATATCCCATAACACCTGTCTTTCCCTCTTCAAAGCCGACGCCTGTAAGAATAGAAATTTTAGCGCCAAGATCGGAAAGAGCCTTAAGCATTGTCTTTGCATATTCCTCGTCATATTCTGCCTTGTACTCTATACCTGTCATAAAGGATGCTTCGGTGATGTTGGGAACGATGATATCTGCCTTTGCGCAAAGAGTAGCCATATACTTTGCAAACTCCTCATTGAAGGCGGGATAAAGCTTTCCGTTGTCTGCCATAGCCGGGTCAACGAAAATAATGTTATCATCTGTCTTGTATCTTTCAAAGAAATCCTTCATAAGGTCAATCTGCTCAAAGGAGCCGAGATAACCGGTATATACAGCATCAAACTTAAACTGCTCTTTGTTCCAATGGTCAGAGATCGGCTGAATCTGATCGGTCAGATCCTTTACGGTAAATTCGCTGAACATAGTGTGTGTTGATAAAACCGCCGTGGGAATTATAGCCGTCTCAACGCCCATTGCCGAAATTATGGGAAGAGCAACCGTAAGTGAGCATTTGCCTACACAGGAGATATCCTGTACTGTAACTATTCTTTTCATTGCTGACACCTCTTAAATTAAATTACAGTACAGATTATACCATCCTTTGGATATATTAAAATGACCAAAATGTTACATTTTTATATAACCAGATTAAAATTTATCCTTTATATTAATCTCTATCTCTTTCCCATTCGATGATTTTGCCTGTTTTAGCATTGATACAATACTCATAATCATATCTGCCGTATTCAAATTCTACCTCATAAACCTGAAGACCGTCTTCCTTGTCAAGCTTACACCTGAACGCCTTTACCTGACTTTTTTTAAGTCCCGCGTGACCTAAGGCTACGGATTCAGCTTTTGATTTACTGATGATGCTTTTTGATGAGGTTGAAGAAGAGGATGAACCATTCGTCTTCACGGAAAGAACATCGGAATAGTCACCGTAGTATTTCTTTTCTCCGCTTTTATAATAAGCTCTGACCTTGAATTTGTAGCTTTTGCCTGACTTAAGGCCTTTGACAGTAGCTGAGGTAGATTTTACAGTTACCTGTCTTACATATTTACCCTTTGAAGAATCGTAAAGGTAAACCTGATATCTTGTTGCTCGTGGTACCTTTGACCATTTAAGCGTTACGGATGTCTTACCCTTTGAAGATACCTTTACATTTTCCACCTCATCGGGATCTGTTGCCGAGGTCAGAACCGATGAATATGAGCCGTAAACCTTCTTTTTTCCTTTCAGATCATAAGCTCTTACCTTGAACTTATAGGTTCTTGCACTTTTCAGGTCATCTGCTTCAAAGCTCGTTTTCTTTGTGCTGCCAAGGCTTTTCCATTTTCCGTCGGAATATACCTTAACCTGATAACCGTCTGCACCCCTGACCTTTTTCCATTTGAGGTTTACCTCATCATCGTCGATATTGTAAGCCTGAAGTGAGGTCGGTCTGTTAAGTGCTGCAGCCGAAGCAGTGTACGATGCAGCCGAAAGAACAGATGCCCCGAGAGCTGCCGCTAATAAAACATTAAGTAATTTTTTCATATTTAAATCCACCCTTCTGTGTGTAATTTCAAGAGACTTGTTTCTCTTTACAGCTATATAATACTCACAGAAAATTAAAATATGATTAGAGAAAATTAATTTTTTGAAACACAAAGTCAGCTCCGTTACGGCTTTCAGTAAAGATAAAATCTTACTGATTGTCTTTCACCTGCCACGGTACACCCAACATGAAAGTCACCGTTAAACTGTGGCTTTGAACAGAATAAAGCAAAATAAAAATTATACTGTAAAACGGTAGTTTCTTGTCTCCGCCGAGGCACGAAGGCGGTCTCGTGGGGAAGTGATAACTTTCCCACAAAAGGTTATTTCTGAATATAATCAGCGGTATTCAGCCTTGATGAAACTTCCTGTAAAGTGTCAAATTTATTGCATATCTCCGCCGAGCTTGCGAAGGCGGTCACCGAGGGAAACGGAGTTTTCCGAGAAAAAAGGGCGTTTTGTTTACTTTGGCGCTCGTCTGTGCCAAAGTAAAAGCCCCAGCGGCTCGAGCGTGAACATGGTTTTATCAGCAGAAAGTAAAATTTAAAAATTAATGTTTTTTGGACACGGCACGCCGTGCCCCTACGAGTTGCCGTTTTCAGAAGAGGCTTTTGCGTAGGCGGCACGTGAGAAAGTGATAACTTCCCACAAAAAGCTGTTTCTGAATACAATCAGCGGTATTGAGCCTTAATGAAACTTCCTGTAAAGTGTCAAATTTATTGCATATCTCCGCCGAGCTTGCGAAGGCGGTCACCGAGGGAAACGGAGTTTTCCGAGAAAAAAGGGCGTTTTGTTTACTTTGGCGCTCGTCTGTGCCAAAGTAAAAGCCTCAGCGGCTTGAGCGTGGAAAGCTAATCGTTTTGTGCAGAGTAAATTTTAAAGACGGGATGTTTTTGCGGACACGACACGCCGTGCCCCTACGAGTTGCCGTTTTCAGAAGAGGCTTTTACGTAGGTGGCACGTGAGGAACGCAGTTTCCCGAGAAAAAAGGGCGCTTTGTTTACTTTTGCGCTCGATTTTGCAAAAGTAAAAGCCTTAGTGGCTTGAGGTGTAGAACCTATAAGTTTAATATGCATAAAAAAAAGAACACAGAGGATGACTCTGTGTTCATATCTCATTAAACCTTACTGTCCTTATCAAAGCTTGCCTGAACGGCATTCATTACTGCCGCTTCAAAGCCGTCATTCTGAAGCGAAGCCACACCCTCAATGGTGGTTCCTCCGGGTGAACACACTCTGTCCACCAAAGCCCAGGGATGGTCAGAAGCTTCAAGAACAGTTTTCGCACTGCCTAAAACTGACTGTGCGGCAACCTCCAAAGCCTGTGTCTTGGGCATACCGTTTTTCACCGCTGCTCTTGCCAAGGCATCAATATACATATAAGTAAATGCAGGAGAACAGCCGCCGATGGCACTGAAAATCGGAAAGAGCTTTTCTTCAACCTTCACCGCCGTGCCGAAGCACTCACAAAGCTCCACAGCAAAATTCATATCATCCTCTGTTACCGTCTTTGTACCGCAGATACCCGATACAGCTGCGCCTACAAGTGCGTTGATGTTAGGCATCACACGGATGAATCTGCCCTCATAGCTTACGCATGAAAGAAGATATTCCGTAGTCTTGCCTGCCGCTATGGAAATGAGGAGAGGATTTTTCTCTTTTACAATGCTGTCAATATCCGCAAGGACAGATGCTATGACATTCGGCTTTACGGCAAAAATAATTTTATCACAGCCTTCAGCAATTTCTTTTGCCGATGCTCTGACTGTAATACCGTAAGTCTCTTTGAGAAAATCGGTTTTGCGTTTATCCAAATCGAAAACGGCTATATCCTCCCTTTTTACAAGGTCAGATTTGCAAATACCGGCAATAATGGCAGAAGCCATATTGCCCGCACCGATAAAACCGATCATTGAGCTGCCTCCTCTTCGGGAAGGTCAGATGTGCAGTGAGGACATTTAACAGCCTCGAGGCTGATTTCACTCTTACAGAAGGGACAAACCTTTGTGGTAGGTGCTTCTTCAACCGGCTCTTCCTTTTTCTTACCGAGGGCAGTAATCTTATTTATACCCTTGACAAGAAGGAAAATAACAAATGCCATAATAATGAAATTGATTACGGCAGTGATGAATGCACCGTAGTTAAGGGTGGCATAGCCCGCCTCCTTTGCAGCCTCAGCTGTAGCAAAAACCTCATCAGTAACAGCAAGAACAATAAATTTATCGGCAAAGTTGATGCCCTTTGTAAACAAAGACAGCACAGGTGAAACGAAATCGTTCACCAGAGAATTGACAATAGCCTGAAATGCACCACCGATGATAACACCGACTGCAAGGTCAATAACATTACCGCGCATAATAAATGTTTTAAATTCGCCAAAAAATCCTTTCATTTTAAAAACCTCCGTTGCTTTTATATTTTTGATTTTAACATATATTTTTGCAAAAATAAAGTCTTTTCAGATTTTTATATTCCCGTAAAATCAAACTCGGGTATAAATTCCTCATCGGCGGAAAGCGGACTTTGGGTAAAGATGCTTTCAAAGCCGAGTGCTTCTGCATAGTCAATTACCTTAAGATATTCTCTTTCGGTTATTCTGCGCTGAAGCTCAGGGAAGGCATCAACTCTTCCGTATGGTGTATACTGTGACATAAGACTTATAACCGTATCTGTGCCAAGATTTTCCTTTATCCAATCGAGAATGCGAAGGGACTGGTTGGTGTTTTTCGGAAGAATGAGGTGCCTGACTATCATTCCTCTGCGCATTATCCCCTCTTGGTCGAATGCATTTTCGGGGCATTGCCTTTTCATTTCAATAAGAGCATTTGAAGCAAAAGAAAAATAATCCGATGCCGAGGAATACTTTTCACTTCTTTCGTCGCTTATGTATTTCAGGTCGGGAAGATAGATATCAATTTTTCCTTCAAGTCTTCTGAGAGTTTCCGCCTTTTCGTAGCCGCCGCTGTTATATACCGCAGGTACGGAAAAATCATTCTTTTCAAGAAAATCCGACAAAGCGGTAGCATAATGAGTAGGATTGACAAAGTTGATATTATGTACGCCCTCATTTATCAGAGAGAGACAAATTTCACGAAGCCTTTCAGCCGTTACCTCTTTTCCCTTGCAGCCGTGACTTATTTCATAATTCTGACAGAAGACACAGCCGAGATTACAGCCCGAAAAGAAAATCGTTCCGCTTCCCCTTGTACCGCTTATCGGCGGCTCCTCCCACATATGCTTTGCCGCACGCGCCAGGGTGAAGGCTTCACCTACACCGCAGCAGCCTGTGCTTATTTTTCTGTCTGCACCGCACTCACGGGGACATATATTGCATTTCATTTTATCACTTTCTTTTTTTATATTAGGTATTTATTGTAGCATATTCATTTGACTTTTACTATATTTTTGTATATACTTTTTCTGTAAACTGTTTTCAAGGAGTGTTTTTATGCTTTTAGCTATTGATATGGGTAACACCAACATCACCCTCGGTGCCTACAAAAATGAAGAGCTTATTTTTGTTTCACGTCTGTACACCTCAAGACACAAGTCAAGCGACGAATATGCTATTGACCTTCTTGACATATTTAATTTATACAATGTTTCCCCCTCGGATTTTACAGGCTGTGTTTTTGCCTCTGTTGTTCCCGAGCTTACTCAGACCGTGAGCCTTGCCGTGAAGCATACCATAGGTATTGAGCCTATCGTGGTGGGAGCGGAATATTACGGTGATCTTAAGGTGGAAATACTTCCCGTTTCCTATCTCGGTGCAGACCTTATTGCAGGCGCTGTTGCCGCAAGAGAAAAATATCCGCTTCCCTGTCTTGTATGCGACCTGGGCACTGCAACAAAGATAATTGTTGTAGACAAGGACGGAACCTTCCTCGGATGCACCATCTCTCCCGGTGTCAAGATTTCACTTGATGCTCTTGCCAAAAATGCGGCTCTTCTTCCGTCAATCAGCTTCACAACTCCTAAAAAAGCCATCGGAGAAAATACAACCGAATGTATGCAAAGCGGTATCGTATTCGGCACTGCGGCAATGCTTGACGGCATGATTAAACGAATACGCAATGAGCTCGGCTACGAGGAATGCACACTCGTTGCCACAGGGGGCTACAGTACAGGCATTATCCCCTGCTGCGAGGAAAAGCTTATTTATGACGAAAATCTTCTCCTTGACGGTCTCAAAGCAATTTATAAAAGAGCAAAATAAAAATTTATATAACAAGAGGGCTGTAAAAACTTTCGTTTTTTACAGCCCCTTAAATGTTTTTCAGGTTTTATGCCAGCTCTCCGCGGAACACACCGTAGAAGATGTATACTATGAAATCAATGAATTCAGTAAACATCTGAACGAAAATGTCGATAAAGCCTCTGTGTGATTCGTGCTCCTGTTCGGGTGCTTCTGTTACATCTTCAGCACTTGCACCTACTGCCATTACAGACATAAGCATAAGTACAGAGAGAAGAAGTGCAACGAATTTCTTAAAGTTTTTCTTCATTATAAATTGCCTCCGTTCTTAATTTTATTTTTTATTAAATTAATTCTAACCCAAATAAAAGAAATAGTCAATAATCTGAGTTAAATTTATTTTGTTTTTACGGTAACTGCTTTGGAAGGAGTGCTTATAAACACTTCACCGCCGATGTTTTTGTATGCCCTCACACGGTAATACACCGTCTTAAAGGCTTTTTTCGGCATATCGGTATATCTGACATTTACACTCGAATCAGTTCTTGAAATTTCACTGAAGCTTTTTCCATCCTCACTGCGCTCGAAAATATATCCGTCAGCACCTGCGACTATTCTTGCCTTCAGGTCAACCTTTTTGAATAATCTTGCCTTTGTAAAAATAATTTCACCGCAATCAAGGGTCACACAGGAAAGCTCTTTGCTGAATTTGCTCTGTCCCTTTTCAGTGATGCTTTGCACACTGTAATAATAAATCTGACCCGATACAATTCCTTTGTCGGTAAATTCCGACTGATTAACCTCTCCGACGGGAAGAAGCTGATTGAAGTGCTCGCTTCTGCGGTAAATTCTGAAGACTTCATCAGCGGAAACTTTTTTCCACTTAAGCTTTATTTTATTTCCCGAGCATTTTATGCTCAGAGAATCGGGAGCGGGTATTTCCGATACAAGCTGTGCTGCAAGTGAGCTTTCTTTTTTTGACGTTTTTTTGTTAGCCAGATCCTTTATAGCAACAACACGATACCAGTAGGTAACATTTTTTGCCGGTGTTTTATCAGTGTATTCACATACCTTTGTCTTTCCGACCACTTCAAAGCTGCCGTCAGGCTTTTCAGAACGCTTCACCGCATATTTTTCAGCCATCGGAACCGCTGTCCACTGAATACGGATTTCCCCTTTATCGGTAACGGAAGTATCGGTTATGCGGGGAGATTCCTTTAATTTTTTGTTATCAGTACTCATACTTCCTATGATTCACAAATGTGAATGCCTTTCTGAAGATTATCTGTCCTTACTGAGAAGAGATGCACTTTCCTTATCAAGGAATACGGTAACGTCCGCATGAAGCTTCAGTATGGTTGCAGGACATGAGGGAGAAACCTCACCCTCAACAAGCTCCTTGATTGCCTTTGCCTTGCTTTCGCCTGTGGCAATGAGAATGATTTTCTTGCTTCTCATAATATCGCCGATACCCATAGTAAGAGCATATTCAGGCATAGTGTCACCGACAGCCTCAAAATATTTTTTGTTTGAGTCAATGGTGCTCTGGGTAAGCTTTACTGCAAAAGGACCGTCAGCAAACTTGTCACCGGGCTCATTAAAGCCGATATGTCCGTTTGTGCCTATGCCTAAAAGCTGGATATCTATGCCGCCGCTTTCTCTGATTCTTTTGCTGTAACGGTCACATTCTGCTTCCATATCATCGGCAGTACCCGAAAGAAAATTCACGCGGTCAAAATCCACGTCAGTCTTACCGAAAAGATTGTCCTTCATAAAATAGAAATAGCTGTTGACATTTTCTCTGTCAAGACCAACATACTCGTCAAGATTGAAGGTGGTTATGTACTTAAGAGAAACCTCGTCTCTTTCATATGCCTCAATAATTCTTTTATATGTTTCCACGGGAGATGCACCTGTAGCAAAGCCAAGGACACTTCCGTGCTTTTTGTTTACCTGTCTTATTATTATATCTGCTGCTTCTCTTGAAATTTCAAGAGCATCATTCATTACAATTACTTTCATTTTTGTTTTCTCCTTTGCCGGTAGTTCACTTTATAATAACATAAAAAATGTGTTTTTTCAATAATTAACTATTGTTTTTTCAGCAAAAATTATGATATAATCCCAAAAACACCTTCCGAAAAGGAGAAAAATTATGAACAGGATAATAAAAAGTCTTTTTGAAAGAAAAAGCGTCCGTCAATTCACAGCTGAGGATATAGACGAAAAGACAAGAGAATTGCTTCTTCTTGCCGCCTCTCATGCTCCCACAGCAGGCAATCAGCAGCTTTATACAATAATTGACATAAGAAGTCAGGACATAAAGGATAAGCTTTCCGTTTCCTGTGATAATCAGCCCTTTATAAAAACCGCACCGATGGTGCTTATTTTCTGCGCCGACTGCAAAAAGTGGGATGATGCCTACCGCAGTATAGGACTTTCTCCGAAAGGTGCAGGTGAGGGCGACCTTTTCATAGCAATTGAGGATGCGGTAATTGCCGCACAGAATGTAGTTGTCGCTGCCGAAAGCCTTGGTCTTGGTTCCTGTTACATCGGTGACATAATTGAAAACAGAGAATACCACAAGGAGCTTCTTTCTCTTCCCGACAGAGTAGTTCCCATCTGTATGCTCGTTATAGGCTATCCTACGGAGGGACAAAGAAAAAGAGCCAAGCCCGAAAGATGCGAGCAGAGATTTATTGTACATACTGACTCATATCGCACAATGGATGCTGAAGAGCTTCGTGATATGCTTTCCTACAAGGCGGGCGAAAAATCTTATGAGGAATGGCTGACCGCCTTTTGTAAAAGAAAGTACGATTCTGACTTCTGCAAGGAAATGACAAGAAGCGCCAAGGGGTATATAAAGGAGTTTGAATAAAAAGCCTGAGGTGGCTGAATGCGGAATTAATGGTCACTTCGTTCCGATTATATCCGTTTAAGGTTATTCAGTGAATTAGCCTTATCACCGCCGAAGTAAATAAACTGCTATGAATATTACTTTACCTTTCACCTTACAGCTTGCCCTGCGGGTGAAGGGTGTTTTTATATCTTACTTAAAATAAGGAAAAAAAAGAGCACGCCATTACTGACGTGCTATGTTTGCAATTATAAATGCTTATTACTGCTCAACAGCGTAAACGCTTACCTTTTTACGGTCCTTGCCAAGTCTTTCGAACTTAACCTTACCGTCGATAAGAGCGAAGAGAGTATCATCCTTACCCTTGCCTACGTTGTTGCCGGGGTGGATGTGTGTGCCGCGCTGCTTAACAAGGATGTTACCTGCAAGAACGAACTGACCGTCTGCACGCTTAACACCAAGTCTCTTTGATTCTGAATCACGGCCGTTACGGGTAGAACCCATACCTTTTTTGTGAGCGAATAATTGAATGTTTATCTTAAGCATTTGTTACACCTCCGTATTATTTTTAAAGAGTTTTTTCGTCGCACAGAATATATTCACTGTAATCCTGTGCCAGAGTGCTGATGTGAAGTTCAAGGCCCTGAAGAACAATTTCGGTTTTATCGTTTCTTTCCTCAAGCGTCAGTCTGAGATACCCGTCATCGACTCTGATATCTGCATTTACACCGACGATTTCAGTAAGAGTGTTAGCAGCCATATACGCCGCCGAGGAAACAGAAGCACAAATCACATCGCTTCCTTCTTCAGCATATCCGCTGTGTCCCTTAATGAGAAAGCCAACAGTAAATCCGTTGTCCCTGTAAAAGGTAGCCTTAATCATAATTAAGCGTTGATAGCTGCGATTTCAACCTTAGTGTAAGGCTGTCTGTGACCCATCTTACGCTTTGCATTCTTCTTGCACTTGTAAGTGAAGACAACAATCTTCTTACCCTTACCGTTTTTGATTGCCTTTGCTGTTACGGTTGCGCCGTCAACATAGGGAGCACCAACCTTGATGCCGTCGTCGCCACAAACTGCAACAACCTTGTCAAAGGTAACCTCGGAGTCTGCTTCCACGTCAAGCTTTTCGATGAAGAGGGTATCGCCTGCTTCTACCTTATACTGCTTGCCGCCTGTTTCGATAATTGCGTACATAGTTTCTTTCCTTCCTTTATTATGGACTCGCTACTTTGGGGCAGATTAAATCTTTTTGGCGCATAAAAATACGCCGCCCGTAATATGCGGTATGAAGAAGTATATCATAAGTGTCAATCTTTGTCAATCACTTTTATGATATTTTTTTATTTTATGTAAAACTATTATTTCCACAGTCTTTTGCCGGTAAAATTTACGACCGGGAACATTTAATTTTTTCTTAAAAGCCCTCTTATTCATAAGTGCGGAGAATTTCCCCGGCCTTATTCACTATCTCATCACACAGCCTCTGAGGCTCCATTACCCTGATTTTACTGCCGAACTGCATTATCCACGAGGCAAGACCCTCGCTTACCACACATCGGGTTGAAAGAACAAATCTGCTTTCATCCTTATCTGCCCTTATCCCCTCGTCACCGAAGCGGTCAATAATCTCCTCCAGAATGGAATTGTCGCAGGAAATAACAAGGCGCTGGGTGTCACCGCTGTACATATTGAAGCTTTTAGAGGAATAATCGGCAACATCAAAATAGTTTTTATATTCGGAAACCTCGGAAAAATCTCTCGCATTGTCCCCCGTAATGTTGACCTTTTTCATTCTGTCAATACGGGTGTGCATAAGATTGTCGTATTTTTCATTGTTTGAAACAAGATAATAATGGTCATTGCTCCATATAAGAGCATAGGGGCTTACAGTAAATTCCTTTTCATCGCTTACGATAACCTTTTCGCCATCCTTGAGTTTTCTTTTATAATAGATAAAGTTTATCTTCTTTTTCTGCTGAATGGCACGGCTGACAACGTCTATATTATAGTATATCTCTTCATTGGCGCATTTTACTCTGCGGTCAATATACACCTGTTTCTGCAAATTCTTGCTCTGAAAAGAGCTGCAAAGAGTGCCCATTTTATCAATGAGCTCCTTAGTTTTCTTCGGAGAGATAAAGTCAGCAGCCTGAACCGCATCAATGAGAAGTCTTATTTCGGGAAGCTCAAAATCACGTGACAGCACAGCATAGCCCGTAAAAGGCTTTTTGACCGAAGCAATATCCACCCCGTAATCCTTAAGAGCCTTAACGTCACTGTAAACGGATTTTCTTTCACAGGTTATTCCTTTTTCCTCGAGCATATCAGTAAGAATTTCAACACTTACGGGATGGTCCTCGTCACTGTTTTTTTCAAGATAATCCTTTATGTACAAGAGCTTGAGCTTGGTATAGCCTTTGTCCTTCATATTTCTTCCCCCTTTACTTAAAAGGAACACAGGGGACGTTTTCACAAACAGAACCGCCCCCTGTCTTTATCATCAATATGTCATTTTTTTGTTGATTTCCTTTACAACATCCTCGTGAAGCTTAACAAGCTCTCTGTCATAGGAAAGCATACCGTTTACCTCAAATTCAACGTCAGAAACCTGAGTGTAAACTGTTGCAGAAAGTCCTTTTTTTATGTTGGGAATAATCTGCTTTTCGTGAAGCTTTTTATATGCAGCAGTAAGAGAATCCTTATCCTTATACATCTGATAGCCGAAGCTCTTTTCCCAATTCCATACATGATTCGGGATTTTATTGCTGTATCCGCCGTATTCACTCAGTACAATAGGTCTGCCGTCATACTTGGGAAGAATAACGGGAAGAATGTACTTGTGCATGCTTCTGAAATCACAACCCTTCTGATCGTACCAGCCACTTGCGTGGTCAACAAAGCGTGAAGGGTCATAAGCCTTGATTGCATCGCCGATTCTCTTTGCATCAAACTGTCCCCAGCCCTCATTGAAGGGTACCCAGCAGCAGATTGAAGGATAGCTGTAAAGAGAATCTATCATTTCGAAAAGCTCGTCCTCGAACTGCTGTCTCCATTCAATTCTGTCACGGTTGAAGGTAGCATATGCGTTATCCTTTTTGGAAAGATTTATGATGGGATTAAGCACGCCCTGCACGTTGGGAAGAACGCCTGCGTGGAAGGTGTTGAGAGCCTTACCGCCGGAAACCATATCCTGCCATACGAGCATACCGATTCTGTCACAGTGATAGTACCATCTTGCAGGCTCAACCTTGATGTGCTTACGAAGCATATTGAAGCCGAGATCCTTCATAACCTGTATGTCGTAAATCATAGCCTCATCAGTGGGAGGAGTCATTCCGCCGTCACTCCAGTAGCCCTGGTCAAGAAGACCTCTCTGGAAATAAGGCTCATTGTTGAGGAAGAGTCTGTTATAGCCTTCGTATTCACCGATGCTGAACTTTCTCATTGCGAAATAGCCCTTGACACTATCTACGGCAGAAGCTTCGTTTTTAAGCTCAAGCACAAAATCATAAAGGAAGGGCTCTTCGGGGCTCCAGAGCTTCATATCGGAAAGCTCTGCATAATCATCGGCAGAAATTTCCTTTTCAGCAACAAGTGCTTCACCGTCAAAAATCTTAAGGTAAAGGTCACCCTTACCGCAGATATCGGTTTTAATGTTAATGACACCCTTATCAATATCGGGAGTAAGCTTATATCCTCTGATGTAGTTTTCACTTACACTTTCAAGCCATACTGTCTGCCATATACCGGATGTGGAGGTATACCAGAAGCCGTGAGATTCACTTGCCTGCTTACCTCTGTTCTGCCAGGATTCATCAGTGGGATCATAAACCTTTACAACAAGCTCATTTTCTCCCTCTTTAAGTGCAGCTGTGATATCAAATGTAAAGGGACAGTAGCCGCCTGTGTGAGAGCCGACCTCCCTGCCGTTTACATAAACAGTACATTCCCAGTCTACTGCACCGAAATGAAGAAGTGTTCTTCCTGACATATCGGCAGTGAACTTTTTACGGTACCAGAGACGGTCCTTGGCACTTATTCTTTTGCAGATACCTGAAAGACAGCTTTCAACTGCAAAGGGAACTCTGATCTGCTGAGTGTATTCCTCACACCATTCGGTCTTTTCATCACAGATTGCAAAATCAAACATACCGTTGAGATTTGTCCAGTTTTCTCTCACCATCTGAGGACGGGGATATTCGGGAAGGGGCAAATCACACATAGCCTCGTCTGCCCAGCGTGTTTTCAAAGTCATCATAACTTATTTCTCCTCTTTTTACTTAAGATATGCGGCTGAAACCCAACCTGAACAGCCGTAGGTTGTATCGGTTACATATACCCAATCAGAAACACCGTTCTTGTATCCGATTACCTTTACGGGATAGTTCTTGGGAATAACCAGAACTATGTCATAATCTGTACCGGGACCCTTACGGAGATTAAGTCCGTCTGCTGTATTCTTGATTTTTACATCGCTGTATTTCTTATCGGGAGAAACTGTACCCGTATAAACCTTTGTTGTTTCTGCCTCAGGTCTGCTCTCAGACACATAATCGGCACTTACCCATCCGTAAACACCGAAACGGTTGCTCTTTACATAATAGAAGCCGTTTTCCTTACCGTAAACAGTAAGCTTTGCACCCTTTGAAAGGAAGAGAACTCTTTCAGCGGATTTTGAAGGAGCACTGCGAAGATTAAGACCCTCTGCAGTACCGTAAGCAGTGAAAGCCTTGTTGTACTTTGAAGGCTTCTGAACCTCTACATCATTGATTCCGAAGGGATCGGTGGTTGCAGACTCATCAGTTACAGGCTTTGTTGTTGTCGGCTTTGTAGTTGAAGGCTTTGTGGTTACCGGCTTGGTTGCTGAAGGCTTTGTGGTTGCCGGTTTAGTTGTTGCAGGCTTCGTGGCAACAGGCTTTGTTGTAGAAGGAACAGTTGTAGAAGGAGCAGCTGTTGCCTCTTCTTCCTCTTCTTCAGCTTCTGTGGTTTCTTCAGCCTCGGTTGTATCTTCTTCAGCTTCAGTTGTATCTTCTTCGGCTTCTGTTGTATCCTCCTCGGAAACATTGCCTGCCTGAACTGCCTCGGTAGTAGTCTCTTGCTTGTCACCGCTTATGGGGATAATATTCTTCACAGCATAAACACCGCCGACAATAACGCAGATAACAGCAATTACAAGAAATACTGCAAGGAAGCTGTTTTTCTTTTTAGCGGGTTCAACATAAATATCCTCAGCTTCGTCATCCTCAGTCTCCTCTTCGGTGAGGCTTACTGCTTCAGCTTCATCCTGAGAATTTTTGTACACTGCATATTCGGGATATGCGATTTTCTCTTCGGGAACTCTTATTTTAAGCTCACTTTCATCGGGCACATCGGGAACGGGAACATATTCGGGAGCAGACAGCTCCTCTTCGTTATATTCCTCAACCATCGTCTCTTCCTGTTCCTGAACTTCCTCGACAGCTGTTTCATCTGCAGAGGAGATATCCTCAAACTCCACAGGTACCTGTGAAACATATTCGGGAATATTTTCCGTTACTTCAACAGTTTCCTCCCTGCTGTCACTTTCAAGCTCCATGGCGGGAACATCGGTTATCTCTTCTTCGTCATCAATTGCCTTAAAGACATTAGGCGTATATTCGGGAACCTTGAATTCGGCTTCCTGTGCTTCATCTTTCTTTTCCTCACGGCTTTCATTAAGCCCCAGAATCATACCGCAACCGGGACAAAAATCAGCGCCCTTTTCAAGTTCGTTTCCGCAGTAACTGCACTTCATAATATCACTCCTGTTATTTTATATTCTTTAATAGTTATAGTTTTCCTTTTAACTCTTATATACTATGATAGCATAGAACAAAAGGGATTTCAAGATTAATTTGTTAAAAGTATAAAAGAAAATGACCCCGAAACGCATCGGAGTCATCTGCTGTTTTCTTATTTAACGGTTCTTCTGCCTATGGAATTATAAATCATTCCCGTTCCTTCAAACTGTTCGAGCCTATAGCAGTTTCGTCCGTCAAGAATGATAGGCGTTTTCATAAGGTTATACTTTGCGACGTCGAAATTTCTGACATCATCCCACTCTGTAAAGATAAAGCAGATGTCTGCATCCTTTATGGTCTCTTCAATCGTATCGCAGTAAGTAATATCATCAGTACAGATTTTTCTGAAGTTTTCTACACCTACGGGATCAAAAGCCCTGACTCTGGCGCCCTCATCCACGAGAGCGGGAACATTCACGAGAGAGGGAGCTTCTCTGAGGTCATCGGTATTCGGCTTAAAGGTAAGACCGAGCACAGCAACATTGAGTCCGTCAAAGCTTTCGTAATACTGTCTCGCTTTTTTAAGAAGCTTGAGCTTCTGCATATCGTTGACTTCAATAGCAGCTTTAACGGTCTTGAGCTCTCTTTCATTTATATTTGACACCCAATGAAGAGCCTTTGTATCCTTTGGAAAGCAGGAGCCGCCGTAACCGATACCTGCATTAAGGAACTTGTTTCCGATTCTGGCGTCAAGACCCATACCTCTGGATACATCGTCGATATCTGCACCGAGAACCTCACAAAGGTTTGCAATTTCGTTCACATAAGAAATCTTGAGGGCAAGGAAATCGTTTGAGGCATACTTTATCATTTCAGCACTTCTTCTGTTTGTATAAACGACTGTCTGATTAAGATTTTCGTAAACTCTTTCCATAACAAGTCTTGCTCTTTCGGTTTCCGTACCGATAACGATTCTGGCAGCATTAAGGGTATCCCTTACTGCTGTTCCCTGTGAAAGGAATTCGGGGTTGGAAACGATATCGATATTGATATTTTTCGGGGCAAGCTTATTCATCATACTTTCGATTTTATCGTTTGTACCGATGGGTACCGTTGATTTGACAACAACAACGCAATCCCTTTCCACACTGTCGGCAATCTGCTCACAGACAGCTTTAACATAAGAGAGATTAGCAGAGCCGTCACGCTTTTCGGGTGTACCTACACCTACGAAAATAACCTCTGCATCCTTATAAGCAGTTTTATAATCTGTGGTATAGGTAAGACGTTCAGCATTTTTCTGCATTAACTCCTCAAGGCCCTCCTCATAAATGGGAGAAATGCCCTTTCTCATAATCGCAACTTTCTTTTCGTCGATATCAACACAGGAGACCTCATGTCCGATATGAGCCAATACAACGCCTGTAACAAGACCTACATAACCTGTACCTGCAACTGCAATTTTCATTGTTCTTCATCCTTTCTTTTAGGAAATGCTTTTTTAACAGTTCTTTTGATTAAGCTTAAAAGTCTGATAATCGGACTTCTCTGTTTTCTCAGCCTTCTGTTTTCATTTTCAAGCTTTTCGATTTTTTCATTCTGCTTTTTAATCTTCTTTTTCAGCTTTTTCTCTTTCTGCTTACTTGTCTTTTTAAGGTTGCTAATTTTTGCATCGTTCGCTTTGGAACCTATCTTATACATAGAGACGGTGTTTTTCAGCAGATCACTCATTTCTTTTTCGCTTATCTGACTCTTTTCAAACTCTGTGTCGCCGGATGCAACTTTTTTTATGATATTACCCCATACAGCTTCAAATTCAAATTCTTTGAATTTGATTATCGACTCTGCCGCCTCAGCTGAAAGCTGACAGCAATAATCATCATCGGTAAAAATTTTTATAATGGCATTCGCAGCAGAGAAAACATCATTCTGCGGAACGGAAACATAACCCTTTCCATCCTTAAGAAGCTCCAGATGCGGAAGATCATAAAGAACCAGAGGTATACCATAAGATTTGCTTTCAGCGATTGTCATCGAAAACGACTCTGTAACAGACGTAACCAAATGAACTCTTGCTCTTTCATAGTACCTTTCGACATCTGTTATAAAAGGCTCCAATTTCACATTTTCCTGAACATTAAACTTCTCAATATTTTCACGAATAACCTCCATCGGTCTTTCATCACCGGCACAGGCTACCAAAAATTTAATATCAGGTAATGTTTTTTTGACTACCGAGGCTATCTTAATAAGGTCAATATACTGCTTCGACGACAATTCCAGTCTTCCGAGCCACAGAACCTCATTACCCAACTTTTCCAACGGCTTGATTTTTTCGATAATATTAGGCACATAAACAGCGTTTGCCCCCATAAGGCGGAGAAAAACCTCATCGGCTCTGGAAAGCACGGTTATAACATCGATTATTCTGAACACTTCAAAACGTCTGTGAAACATCTGAGAAAGCTGCATAACTGCATTGGTAGAATATTCATGCTTGGTAAGAATGAAGTTAAGACCGAGGCTTTTGAAAAACAGGAAATCGTAAACAAGGTAGCTTACAGAAGCTGCATGATAAAGCATTAATTTGATATCATACTTTTCGACGGCCTCTCTGAACACCTTTGCTCTCTCTTTGTAATATATCTTTCCTGCTTCATAGCAGGTCGGTACAATAATGCGTATAACTTCATCAGGTATACTGTACTCCTCCTCAGGAAAATGCTCATCAGTAAACATAACAACCCGATATCCCATTCTGACATAAAGAGGAAGAAGAAGAGATACTACTCTCTGTACGCCACCATTATGAAGTCTCAAGTAATAAACACCTATGGTTTTTACTTCATCAAATTTATTTATTTTTAAAACACCGGATCCTTGAACCCTGGTAGCAAGCTCTCCTATTTCAGCAATACCGAAAGAACGTCCGAATCTGTCAAGAAAGCTTTCCATTCCCCATTTTTCACACATAAGGTCGAATGCCTTACCCGAAATATTTACATCTGCTTTCGTAAGCCAGTTCGCAGCACAGTCCTTAAACAGAACATCGGTAAGAGCCTCAACCACCTCTGCATATCGCTCATCCAGAGAATTAGCTTCAACAAAATTTGCTAATCCCTTTGATGTATCCGCCAAAGAGCAGTAACGTGCAAAAGAAGAATAGTCAAGAAGCTCCATACCCGTACTGCCTCTTCCGAGACAATACTTATATACAACGGGAGTATCTACACCTTTATATGACTTCGCACAATAAGCAACAGGCAAAAAAAGCATAAGATCATTAGCCTTCATATATACGCCATCATCGGTCATTGACATAGCTTTTTTGCAGACATCGGCAGAAAAAGCTTTGTTCCATATGGTAAACTTATAAAGCTTTTCAGTAAAACAGCCGAAGAAAACATCTTCGTCTTTAAGCTCTCCAAAATAAGGCTCAATTATTTTCTGATTCATTTCCACTCTTTCGGGAGATGTACCGCAATTTATTACCTCAGCATTAAAATGGAGAATGTCCACCGTATCTTTTTTCAAAGCTTCATCGACTACCGAAAGACCGTTTTCGGCAAAGCTATCATCACTGTCAAGAAAAAGAATATACTCACCCGCTGCTTTTTCGATGCCTCTTTTGCGTGCAATAAAAGCGCTGGAGGTCTTGTCAAGCTCAATCAGAACAATCCTCGGATCTTTTTTCTGAAACTCTTTGATTATGTTGACAGTATTGTCCGTAGAACAATCATCTACACAAATGATTTCATAACTGTCAAAATCCTGATTCAAAATGCTGTCAAGTGTGTCAGCAATATAATCCTCTCGATTGTGAACCGGTATAATTACAGTAAAACGAACTCTTTCTTTGTTCAACATTTTTATCCTCCCTGTTTTTTCTGTTTCTTCCTATTGGCTTTGAGTATATTTTCAATTTTTACAAACAACCGCACATACCATTTTTTTCTTAAAGCCATAAAGCTTCTTTCGATTCCGGCATATTCCTTCTCTAACTTGGCTTTTTCTTTCTTAAGCTGTGACATCTCTGCTTTAGTCTGTTTAAGCTGTTCTTTTGCAGTAATGAGCTTCTCATTTAATTTTTCGTTTGCTTTTTCCTGCTTTTCCAGAAGTCTCGTTTTTTTATCAAGCTGTTCTTTTCTTTTTATTGACGTTGATTTAATTTTATCTTTCGATATCCTTGCCTCACTGAATTTATAGAGAATATGCTCTGTGGGTGTCCTGGAAAGCACACTACTGATATCCTCATAAACCCACTTGACATCATACATTTCTTCTGAACAAAGAAGTCCCAGCCTTTCAAATCCCTCTCCGATAAGAAACTCTCTTACAGTTTCATATTCAGACTGCGATGAAGGAAGGTGTAAAATTCTGAGCATTCCGCGCGCTGCACGGTTGATGAAGGATTTTCGGTTTTCAGCGCTGTAATCATCTCTTTTTTCCAGCTCATTTTTCAGATAGTAATAAGCCTCAAAGGCACAAGGCGGTATATCAACCTTTCCGGATGTTATGCTGCCCTCAGTATCACATCTGTAATGCACCAGTCTGTTTCTGACATAAGTTATCCTTTCGGCAAGGAAAAATGCCATAAGCACAAAGTAGGTATCATTTGCCTGCCTTAAATTCTGAAATTCCAGTCCGTTTTTTCTGATAAAATCTGTACGGAACATTTTATTCCACGGAACATTTGCTCCAATATTGAATATTTTATCCGGTATGTCCTTTTTACTGAAAGGCGTGTTTTCAGGCAGAATTCCGTACTTTACGAATTCGTCACTGCAGAGACTCCTGTCAAACTCAGTATAATATTTATAGGCATCACAGATACAAATATCTGCACCGTCGCCCGTAATTTTATCATACATTATTTCAAGTGCCTTTTCGTGGAAGAAATCATCCGAATCCCAGAAAATAACATAGTCCCCCTTTGCCTGAGACAAGCCATTATTCCTGGCAACACCGGCATAAAGGTTTTTCTGCTCCGCAAGACGTATTCTGTCATCCTTCAAAGCATAATCCTTTATTATTTCTCTGCTGTTATCGGTCGAGCCGTCGTCCACACATATTATCTCTATTTCCCTGAGTGTCTGGTTGCAGACACTTTCCAAGGTTTTTTCAAGATATTTACCTGCATTATAAACAGGAATAACTACGGAAACTACTACTTCATCCATATTTTACCATCCGAGCATAATTAGTTATCAACGAAATTTTAATCATTATATCATTTCGTATTTCATAAGTCAAGCAACAGAACATATTGACTTTTAAGAAATTAAACAAACAGTCATTACAGAAATCATCGACACTGTTTAACACTGATTTCCTTGACTTAAGTCCTAAAAAATGTTATCATAACAAGAAGATCACCTTAAAAAAGGAGTTGAAATATAATGACTATTGAAAAGCTTAAGACCCTTGAACCGCTCTTCGGCTCCTGGTACGTTGATTCCAAGCTTGCCGAGGGCAAAAATTCAAAGGTTTTCAAGGTTTATAAAACAGCGAACGGAATAACGGAAACTCTTGCACTCAAGGCAGTAAAATTCCCCGCAAATGACAAAGAGCTCAGCAGGGTTATTGAGTCGGGCAGATATAAAACTGTCGGAGAATATCTGGAGGTTCTTGAAGCTGCGGTTACTGATAACATGAACAAAATGCTCTCTCTGCGCACCAATACGAGCATAGTACGTTACGACAACTTCCGTATTGTAAAAGAAAGCTCCTGCTTTTATGTAATTATGCTCATGGAACTTCTTACTCCTTTCAGCGAAAGGGTTAAAGCCGACGGATTAAGCCTTAAAAAAGCGGCAAAAATCGGCTGTGACCTCTGTGCAGCCCTTGAAGGCTTCAGAAATCTCGGCATCATACATCATCAGATAAAGCCCGAAAATATCTATGTTGACAGCGAAGGAAATTTCAAATTAGGTGACTTCGGTATATCAAATATCGCCGGACGGATGAAGGCTGAGGTTTCTCCCTATATGGCTCCCGAGGTATACAGGGAATCCGCCTATGACTCCTCCTCGGATATATATTCAGTAGGTGTTCTTCTTTATAAGCTGCTCAATAAAAACCGTCTGCCCTTCCTTCCTGAATATCCGCAGCCTGTTTCACTCAGTGACAGGGAAGCCGCCTTTGAAAAGCAGCTGCGCGGTGAGCCCTTGCCTCCCCCGTCAAAGGCAGATGCAGAATTTTCACGCATTATTGCAAAAGCACTCGCCTACCGTCAGTCGGACAGATATTACAGTCCTCTGCTGATGAAGACAGACCTGGAAAGATATCTTGAAGCACTTGAAACACCTCAGAATCCTTACGAAACTGCCGTACAACCTCCCGTTTACATCCCCGTGGCACCTGTTACTCCCTTTTCAAATTTTGTAATAGCCGAGGAAGAGGTCGAGGAAAAGCCGGAAGAATCAATATATCTCAACCCTGACGCCGCTGTTTCCGAGGCAGAAAAAACCGAATTCAGAGAAACCTTCAAGGAATCCGTTGAAGAGGACGAGGATGATGACAGAGATAACAAAAAAATGTATCTGCTTGTAGCTGCTATCATTGCTGTTATCGCCCTCATAATCGGAATTATCTTCTTCGGAAAATCCGATTCACCGGAACCTACGGCTCCTACCGTTTCCATCACTCAGCCTCCTACAGTTGCAACTACTGTTCCGCCTACGGTTATAACCACAACAGAGCCCACAACAACCCAGGCAACCACTGAGGAAACTACAACAGAGACAACGACAGAAACTACAACAGAGCCCTCAACCTCCGAAACAACAACGGCTCCCACAACCACCGAAGCCTCAACGGAGCCCTCAACCGCCGCTCCTGCCGAAGCACCCGAGCTTATTCTTTCTTACTACTCTGACGGTGATGAATCCGAGGACGGAAGAGTTTACAAGGCTATTGAGGACTACACTCTCACAGAAACTCCGCAGGATGAATTTTTCGATCGGGTAATAATTGAAGTTGCAACACCTCTCGGCGAAAATATCGTCACTCAGGGAAATGTATACATTTATGAGATGGCCGGTTCTGCCGTCATCCAGAAGATTACGGCAAAAATGATAACCGAAGAGGTTGATAGCGACGGTGAGGCTGTAATACGCTGTTACATCACCGTTGATGATGGAGACTTCTATTATTCTCCCGAATATTATCAGTATTATGTCTGTCTTGACGAGGGTGCTCTTTCCTCCGACAGTATGATATCTCTCCCTCTTCAGCTTCAGATATAAATTTATTCCCGTCGGCAAAAAACAGACCGACGGGATTTTTTTCAAAAAAAGTCACTTTTTTTCAAAAAAAGTATTGACAATTCACATTGATGGTGTTATATTATATGAGCGCTCGAGAGAGCGAGAACAAACTTAATATGCGAGAGTGGCGGAATCGGCAGACGCGCACGTTTGAGGGGCGTGTGGGGCAGCTCGTACGGGTTCAAGTCCCGTCTCTCGCACCACATCCAAGTCGAAAGACTTGGATTATTTTTTATCCGATATACGTGCGGAGCGGCTTATACTGCTTCATCTCCCGTTCCCAATACAAAAGACGATTCCTGAGAATCGTCTTTTAAGCTTTATCAGCCGGTTTTAATTCCATGTTACAAAATCAAGGAAGTGCAAAAAAATGATTTCAGACAAAAAGCTTTCAAACAGACCTCTCTTTCTCGCAACGGGCATATTTGCTATGCTGTTCGCAGGAATTATATATGCCTGGTCCATCCTGAAAATACCCTTCAGGGAGATTTCCGGATTCAGTGATTCGGCATTAGCCTTTAATTTCACTCTCACAATGTGCACCTTCTGTCTCGGCGCCTTTTTCGGCAGTAAGCTGTTCAGGATTATCGGCACAGCAAAGACCCTTATCCTTTCAGCCATACTCACAGGCATAGGCTTCTGCGGCACAGCTTTCATTTCGGACAGCATAATGCTTCTTTATGTTTTCTATGCTCTTTTTGCAGGTCTCGGAATAGGCATATCCTATAATGTTGTAATTTCTACCGTAAACGCCTGGTTTCCCGACAAAAAAGGGCTTTGCTCGGGTGCTCTTATGATGGCGTTCGGTATAAGCACGCTTATTATGGGAAAGGTTGCAGAAAAGCTTTTTGACAGTCCTGACATCGGCTGGCAGAAGACATACATTATCTTTGGTATACTTATTGCCCTTGTGCTTATTACGAGCGGTCTTATCCTCAGACAGCCCTCATCAGATGTTGTCTTCCCCAAGGCAAAAATGAGCAAGAAGATAAGCAAGGAAAGCTTTGAAGAAAAAGACTACACCACCTCGGAAATGGTAAAGCGTTTCACCTTCTGGCGAGCTTTCATCTGCCTTGTCTGTCTTACTGCGGTAGGCAATTCAGTTATAAGCTTTGCCCGTGACCTTGTTCTGTCTGTCGGTGCAGAAGCATCCCTTGCTTCTACCCTCGTAGGTGTTCTTTCCATTTGCAACGGTCTTGGCAGAGTTTTCACCGGAGCACTTTTCGATTCTCTCGGAAGACGTATTACCATGCTCACGGCAAACATCATAACAATTTTCGCCGCTGCCGTTACTCTCTTTGCCGTATATGCCGGCTCTTTGCCCGTATGTATCCTCGGTCTTTGTCTTACAGGTATATCCTACGGCTCCTGTCCTACGGTATGCTCTTCCTTTGTCATGGCATTTTACGGCAAAAAGCATTTCCCCACAAATTTCAGTGTTATAAACTTCAACCTTATCCTTGCCTCATTTATCGCCACCGCAAGCAGCAATCTTCTCTCTTCCACAGGCGGATATACAGCACCGTTCATCCTTCTTCTTTCCCTTTCCCTTGCGGCTCTTATCCTTAATTTCAGCATCCGTAAACCGTAACCGGCACAAGCTCTTGCAGTATTTGCCCTGCAAGAGCTTTTTGTTTTAACGGAAGATTGACTTTAGAGATTCATAAGAGTATAATCAAATAAACTTACTCTGTATGAGGTGAAAATATGAAGAAAATCAAAAACTCTCTCGCTACTGACGTAAACGAAAAAATCACGCTCAGGGAATACACAGCCTATTCCACAAGCACAGCTGTATCAAGAGTCGGCAGTGCCATGAACGGCTTTTTCGGTGCTCTGGTAGCCTCAACCTTCTTAGGTCTCAGCGAAGGTGCCTTTGCCACCTACAGCACAATCATCTTTTTCCTTGGCTTCTGGGATATAGCCAACGATGTCATCGTTTCCAGCTTTCTTGACAAGAGCCGTAAAACATTCGGCTCCTGGGGACGCTTCAAGCCCTGGCTGATGATAATGATAATTCCCTTTAATCTTGTCGTAATTTTACAAGCCTTCCCCCTCAAGGAATTCTTCCCCGGTGTAAGCGACACCTTCAAGGTTGCCTACCTCGTTCTCCTCTACTTCCTGAACGATGCCTTCAGCACCTTCTACAACTCCGCTCTGACGGCTCTTAATGCCAGAAGAACAACAAACAATCTCGAGCGAGGTTATATTGCAGCCATCGACAGTATCTTAGGCTCTGTCATCGGCTCAACCGGCACCTACATTGCCGCTCTGCTCCCCTTCCTTCTTCCGAACCTTTCTGAAGCTGAAAGATATTTCTACGGCTACAGCGTAGTAACCATAGCCGCTATTCCTCTGACTGTATGGAACATCGTCGAAACCAAGGAAAGAATCAACGACCCACCGAAGGAAGCAACTCCGAAGCTCCGCGAGGTTTACAAAAACATCCTTCGCAACAAGCCTCTTCTTCTTTATATGATTTCGGAAATCCTCGGTCTTGGCTTCGGCATCGGCTACAGCCTTATGACTTATGCCTTCATCGCCTGCTTCAGAGCAGAAACCTTCTCCCTTACTCTTTTTGAGGGAACAATGCTGGAATTCACCTATACCTACAACGACGGCAACTATGCGGCGCTTCTTTCAGTCGCTTCCCTTGCTTCATTTGTTACAACAGGTATTTCTCTTTTTGCGGCACCTATCATCCGCAAATGGGTTGACGATAAGCTTCTTTACATCGGCATGAAGCTCGGTACATTTGTATGCTATGTGACTATGTTCCTTTCGATTTATCCCTACGAGGAGCACGAGCCGCAGGATATATTCGTGACAGTAGTTTTATGGTACGCTCTTCACGGTCTTACCACAGGCTTTTACAACACCATACCCGGTCTTATCCAGATGGCGGTTTACGACTACGGTGAATATACATACGGAGAAAGAAACGAGGCCACCGTCAGCGCACTCAAGGGCACTTTGTCAAGAATTATCAGCAACTGCACAACATATCTTACAAACCTTCTTCTCATTTATGTAGGCTATACACAGTTCGCAGATACACCTGAGCTTATGCCTATAGAAGCTAAAAAGAGTCTTCTTTATATTTTCGCTCTCTTCCCCGGTGTTTCCGCTTTGCTGTCTATCATACCGATGCTTTTCTACAAGCTTTCCGGTAAGAAACACAAGGAAATCGTAAAATACCTTGAAGACCGCAGACAGAAGAGTCTGGACGAAATAAACGAGGCAGAAATGACTGCAGAAGCAAAATAAAACATTGAAACGCCGTAATGTAAAAAACTACGCCGTGTTTCTATTAAAAGAACGGGTAGCACTT
>JAZLBS010000035.1:0-24158 GCA_045613805.1 Acutalibacteraceae bacterium | reverse complement strand
AGCTGTTGATGCTGCAGAGGGAGAGACAACAGTTACTCTTCTTAAGGATGCAAACGGTGACGGTATCTTCGTATCAGGTGACAAGAACATCACCTTCGACTTTGGCGGCTTCACTTATACTGTTGACGGAGCACTTGTAGGCTCAACGGGAACAGTCAGCCAGGCAATGCATCTTGAAAAGGGTGCAAAGGTGACTCTTAAAAACGGTACACTCAAGGCCGGAGAAAATGTAAAATTCCTTATTCAGAATTACTGCGACCTTACAGTAGAGAATATGAATCTTGATGTTACAGGTGTGGCATATCCCTATGCTTATGCTCTTTCAAATAACTGCGGTAATGTGCTTATCAAGGGCAACGGTAATATCAGCAGTGATTATGTTGCATTTGATCTCTGGTACAACCTTATGGGTGCATACTCTGAGGGCGTAAGCGTAACCTTTGACGAAACCTTTACAGGTACCGTTACAGGTGATATTGAATATGGTGCAGATGCATATTCTGACGGTTGGACAGAAAAGACAGCTCTCATAATCAAGGGCGGTACTTTCCTCGGTGAGATTAAAAATCTTGCGGAAAATACTCTTTACAAAGGGGACATGAACATCACTCTCTACGGGGGATACTTTACCGTGCCTGTTATGGCTGAGTGGTGCGCAGAAGGAAGTGAACCGGCAGCCTTTGGTAACGGAAGCTACGGACCCTGTTTTCACGACTTTACAGAGAAAATTGAAGACCGAGATCACTTCTGTGCAGAGCCCGGATGCGAAAACGGAAACGTTTTCTACTACGACTGCAGCAAGTGTGCAAAAATGGGCGGAGAGACCTTTGACGACGGCAGAAAGCTCGGTCACAGCTTCAGCAGATATATTTATAATGATGACGGCAGCTGTATAAAAAACGGAACAGCAACAGCCTTTTGTGACAGAGAAAATTGTAACGGTATTGTAACCATTGAAATTGAAGGCAGCGGAAAGCATGGCTGGGGTGAATGGACGGTTACCAAAAATGCTACCTGTCTTGTAAAGGGAGAGGAAGAGAGAATCTGTTTTATCTGCGGAGAAAAGGAAAAGCGAACCTTCTCTGCCGGACATACCTACAGCAATGTTTTTGTGACAGATGTACAGCCTCAGTGCGGCAAAAATGGCAGCAAATCCCGTCACTGTATTTACTGTGATGCAAAAACACAGATTACTTCAATTCCGGCAAAAACTCACGTTTACAAGGTTACGGTGAAGGCTGCAACTGCCAAGGCTGACGGAAACAAAAAAACTACATGTACTCTTTGCGGAAAGTCAACCAACGAAAAAATATACAGAATAAAAACCGTAACCCTTTCAAAGACAAGCTACTCCTATACGGGAAGCTATTTCAAGCCTACTGTTACAGTTAAGGATTCCAAGGGTAAGAAGCTTGTAAACGGCAAGGATTATACAGTTAAATATTCTTCGAATAAGGCAGTAGGCAAAGCAAAGGTTACTGTTACCTTCAAGGGCAACTATTCCGGTACGAAGAGTCTTTCTTTCAGTATTGTTCTTGCAAAGGTAGGTTCTCTTATGCTTACCGCAAAGAATGACGCTATGGATCTTTCATGGAAGACCGTAAAGGGAGCTCAGGGTTATCAGATTATCAGCTCCACATCAAAGGACTTCAAAAAGGATAAAAAGACCACTTATATCAAAAAGCAGAGCACAAAGAAGACAACTCTGAAAAAGCTTAAGAATAAAAAGAACTATTATGTAAAAATCAGAGCTTACAGAACTGTGAACGGTAAGAAGGTTTATGGCTCTTACAGCAGCGTGAAGAGTGTAAAAACAAAGTAAATATAAGGAGAAAATGTTATGTACAGATCACTTAACGGACAGTGGCTTTTCAGACAAAAGGGCAAGGATAAGTGGCTTGATGCGCTTGTTCCCGGCTGCAACTATCTCGATCTTATGAGAAACAATGTTATTCCCGATCCTTTTTACGGGCTCAATGAAAAAGACTGCGAATTTGTCGGTCACTTTGATTGGGAATATTCAAAGAAATTTACTCTTACAGGGGAGGAACTGAGCTGCGACGAAATCTGTCTTGATTGCAGAATGCTTGACACCCTTTGTCATATTTATCTCAACGGTAAGGAGGTAGCTTACACAGAAAACTGTCATATAGGCTACAGCTTTAAGGTTAAGGAGTATCTTAAAGAGGGCGAAAATGAGCTTAAGCTTCTTTTCCTTTCTCCCGTTAATTATGTTGAGAATATTGCTTCGAAAACTATGGTTCCGCCAAATTCAAACGGTATGAACGGTATTGTTTTCGTCAGAAAGCCCCAATGTCATTTTGGCTGGGACTGGGGTCCTGTTCTTGTTCCCTCGGGTATCAGCGGCGATATAGGTTTCGAGTTTGTAAAAAAAGCGAGATTGACGCACCTTACGGTAACTCAGGCTCATTTTGCAGGAAGGGTAACGGTAGGCTTCGAATGTGAAGCAGAGCTTTACAGTGACGGTGTAACCTGCAAAACTACACTCATTCATCCCGACGGCAAGGAAGAAATCATAGACGGCTTCGAGGGTTCATTCACTGTTGAAAACCCTGAGCTCTGGTGGACAAAGGAGCTTTCCGGCAAGGACAGACAGCCACTTTATAAGGTTAAGGCAGAGCTTTATTATGGGGACGAGATGATTTCACAGACAGAAAAGAAGCTCGGTCTTCGTACTCTTGTTCTCGACAGAAGCAAGGACGAATACGGCACAAATTTCCGCTTTGTTCTCAACGGTGTGCCTATGTTTGCAAAGGGCGCAAACTGGATACCTGCCGACTCTTTCATCAATCGCTTTGATGAAAAGGCCCTTAATATGTATATTGACACGGCACTTTTTTCTAATTTCAACCTTATCCGTATCTGGGGCGGCGGTTTTTATGAGAGTGACAAAATGTACGACCTTTGCGATGAAAAGGGTATTCTTCTGTGGCAGGACTTTATGTTTGCCTGTCAGCCCTATCCCTTCTTTAATGAGGCTTTCCTTGCAAATGTAAAAAAGGAAATTGAATATAATGTGAAAAGGCTTTCCCATCATGCTTCTCTTGCTCTCTGGAGCGGTAACAATGAAATTGAGGCTATGTCCGGCGGCTGGATGTATATGAGGGAATATATAAAGTGGACCGAAAAGTTCTTCCATAACATTCTTCCGGAAGAGGTAAGGAAGTACGATAAGACCACATCCTTCATTCCCGGTTCTCCCTGCGGAACGGGACACAACAAGGGTGTAAATTCGGATAATGTAGGTGATACCCATCTGTGGAGCGTGTGGCACGGTCTTTCTTCTATGAAGGAATACCGCAACCGTATGACACGTTTCTGCAGCGAATTCGGTTTTGAAAGTCTTCCTGATATCAAAACAGTTTCATCCTTTGCAGAAAAGAAGGATTATGACCTTGACAGTGCAGTTATGAAAAGCCACCAGAAGTGCATGTCCGGTAACGATAAGATGTTTTATTATATCCGTTCACGCTTTAAGCTTCCTCAGCGGTTTGAGGATTATGTGTATCTTTCGCAGATAACACAGCTCAAGTGTATAGAGGATGCTACGGAACATTGGCGCAGGAACAAGGGAAGATGTAACGGTGCTCTTTATTGGCAGTTCAATGACTGCTGGCCTGTATGCTCCTGGTCAAGTATTGACTATTACGGCAATTACAAGGCATTACAGTACGGTGCAAAGCATTTTAACCGTCCTCTCACCGTTTCATTCGAAGATAAGGGAGATGACCTTACGGCTTTTCTTATCAACGATCTTCGCGAAGATAAAAAGGTTACTGTGCGTATGTCGGTTTTTGATTTTGATAAAGGTATTGTCTCGTCGGATGAAAGAGAGGTCACGGTTAAGGGTGTAACCAATGAAAAGGTTTTGAGAAAAGATCTTTCGATTCTCCGTAAGGCATATGATTTTAAGACAACCGGTCTTGTGCTGTCTCTCTTTGAGGACGGAACGGAAACAGCGAAGAAGTTCTTCCTTTTCGATGAGGAAAAGAATCTGAATCTTCCCAAAGCTACAATTAAGACCGAAAAGAAAATCTGCGGTGACAGAATTGAAATTACTCTTACGGCAGATAAATATGCACGTCTTGTAAGACTTGAAAGTGAATCGGTAAATCCCTTCTCCGACAACTGCTTCGATCTTTTGCCCGGAGAAAGCAAGGTCGTAACAATATCGGCAGACGGCGAAAAGTCAGCAGAAGAGCTTGCGGACAGCATCAGTGTAATTTCTCTTTGTGATATTCCTACCCGCAAAATTACGCTCGGTGAAAGGATAAGCCAGGCAAAAATGATGGCCTCACCGATGAATATAGGCAACTGTGTGTTCCACAGACAAAAACCGAAGGATGTTGAAGTATGAAAAAGATTATAAGAAACAGTTTAATAGGAGCAGGTGTGGCAGGACTTACTGCTTACGGACTTGCAACAGCTGCCAATGAAGCGCTTTTTAACCGCAATATAACCTTCTCTCAGGAATTCGGTCAGAAAATGTCAGGTTGTGATAACAGTCATCTCGGTGAATTTTTGGAAAATAATCTCAGATGGCTTGAAGAATATGGCTACGAAAGACACTTCATTGTTTCAGATAAAGGCTACAGGCTTACGGGCTATCTTATGAAAGCAAAAGAAGAAAGCAATGTTTATGTTTTCGGTGCTCACGGCTACAGAAGCAGCGGTAGAAGAGAGTTTTCCAAGTTTGTACAGTATTATCTTGAAAAGGGTTACAATGTTTTTCTGCCTGACCATGTTGCTTCAGGCGAAAGCGAAGGAAAAATGTGCACCTTCGGATATGATGAAAGAGAAGACTGTATGAAGTGGCTCGCTTATCTTACCGAAACCTTCGGCAAGGACATAAAGATAATTCTTCACGGTGTTTCTATGGGATGTGCTACTGTGTGTATGATGAGCGGAAGAGACGATCTTCCGGAAAATGTAAAGTTCACTGTAGCTGATTGCGGATTTACTGTAGCTGAGGATTTCTTTAATTGGAAAATAGATAATCTCGGCATAAAGTTCAGTAAGGTAATTACAAAGGGTGTATTCTTTGCGGGGAAGATAAATCACGGAATGGATCTTTTCGATGTGTCTCCTGTTGAAAGTGTAAAAAAAGCAAAGGTTCCTATGTTTTTTGTTCACGGTGAAAAGGATGCTCTTGTTCCTGCTTTCATGTGCAGAGAGCTTTACGAAAGCTGCGGCAGCGAAATGAAGGAAATTCTCCTTGTTCCCGAGGCTGACCATGCACAGGCGTTTATCCACGGAAGAAAAGAGTATGCGGAAATAATTGATTCTTTTGCAGAAAAATTGATATGATAAGTACAACAGTATCTGCATTATGCCGACATTCCATAAGGCAGTATTTGTTTCTCGAACAAAATTACCTGTATTTTTGCCAAAAGCCTTGCAAGGCGACAGCCTTGCTGCATTTTTGTGGCTTCATTACAAGAAATTTTTAGTTCTTACGAAACTGCAAAGCACTTTAAATGCGAAATAGTGTTACAAGAAAAGACGAAAACCACCGATAATGCTGACGCGTATCGGTGGTTTTTAACGCATTATTGTGATGCTGTTTCACTTTTTAAAGAAACACTTCCTTATGGGATGTCGGCATTATGCGGGTACTTTTTTTAGTTGGTGCAACCGGGCAGGGGGCGAAGCCGCCGTATACGGCGCCCCGTGACCCAAAAAGGGGCACGGGGTACGGCACAAATGCCGTGCTTCGCCCCCCCCTGTTTGTTTTTATAAACACTTGGACTAATCTGAGAAAAACGACATATGTCTTATAACAAACTGAACAAGCTGTTTATTTGTTGGTTTATTAACCTTGCGTTATTATTTTGTTCATAATATATAATTATAATTACAATATTGATGAGAAAATATGTGATTTTTACAGGAGCAAAATATGAAAAACAAAAAGAAAATTACTAAATTGTTAACAAACACCCTTGTTATCGCGGCTGCTCTTTTTGCAGTATTATACGGTGTTTCACATCTTAAATACGAGCGTTCAGTGATGGCGACCCTGGCAGAAATGTGGATGGTTATAATTGACCGTGACTCTATTTATGAGGAAGGGGAGGGATATATTGAAAACATAGAGCTCAGAAAGAAAACCAATCTTGAGCCACACGAAATACCTTCGGGAGTTTCAATGGATATTCCTTATTATTATGAATTGGAACACAATATGCAGGTTTACTATTTCAATATGGAAACCTTTACGGATACGCTTCTTATTTACATTCCCGGTGGCGGATATCTCAACAATCCTTTGAAATATCATTGGAAGCTTATCAACAATGTTGCGCAGAATGCTGAGTGCCCTGTTGTAATGCCTATTTATCCCAAGCTTCCGCATTATACCTGTGAGCAGTCCTATGAGGTTATGATGGAGTTTTATCTTGATATAGCATCAAGAGAGGGCGTGAAGCATATAATCTTCGCGGGTGACTCATCGGGCGGTGCTATGAGTCTTGTTCTGGCACAGAAGATAAGAGATCTCGACATGGATATAGTTGAGCCCGAACAGCTTTTCCTTTATGTTCCCTGGATGGATGTTACTATGGAAAATGAAGAGGTAGAGGAAATTGAGCCTATTGATCCTATGCTCGGTATGCACGGACTTATTGATATAGGACAGAAATGGGCGGGTGAGCTTGATCTTAAGGATCCTGTTGTAAGTCCCATCTTCGGCACATTTGAAGATCTTGGCTACATAAGTCTTTTCACGGGAACAAGAGATATGCTTTGTCCCGATATAGTAAAGTTCCACGAAATACTTACCGAACAGGGAATAGAGCATACTTTTATGCTCAAGGAAGGTCTTGATCATCCTTATCCCTTGTTCCCCACACCTGAAGCTAAGGAAGCACAACAGATGCTTATTGATGCTATCCTTGCAGTAAAGGGATGATAATAATTAGGCGGCTGCTGCATTTTTTCTGCAACAGCTGCTTTTTATGTTTATATTTGCGAAATCTTGTTGTAATGCAACAAAAATACATTGTACATTTTGTATAAAAATTCAATTGACTTTTCAAATCTTTTGTTATAACATATTCATAATATTAAGATTGGATAAGCTACTGATGGAAAAATATCTTCGGTTAAATGACGAACAGCTGACGTTTCTGGCTTCGGAAAAGGACGATAGTGCTCTTGAGGTTCTGACGGGAAGGTATCTGAATGTTGCAAGATATATTGCTTCGGATTTTTCTTCTGACAGCGAGGAGGTTTCCGATCTTGTTCAGGAGGGTATGCTGGGTTTTTTAGCTGCTGTTTATTCTTATAAAAAAGAGGGCACAGCGACCTTTAACACTTATGCTTCCTGCTGTATAAGAAACCGTATTATCAGTGTTATCCGTACTGCCAATAACTCGAAGCATATACCCGAGGATATGATAGTTTCTCTTGAAAGCCAGCGTAACCGCGGAGCGCACGGTCTTACACCTGAGGAAATAATTCTTTCTGACGAGGGTGCCGAAAGAATTAACGAAGCAATTAATTCTGAGCTTACGGAAAAAGAAAGAGAAACCTTTATGCTCTATCTTGCCGGTTCTTCCTACAATGATATCGCGGAAAAAACGGGTTCGAGTGTCAAAGGCGTTGACAGCGCCTTGCAAAGAGCAAGGAAAAAATTGAAAATAAGACTTCAGAAAGAGGTCTGATTATATGCCCCGACTCATAAGGAGAAAAATTCGGTGCGAGTCCGATAGGGGTGATTCCAAATTCAAGCGAGGTAAAAAATCATGTACGAAGACAAAACACTCAAATGCAAAGAATGTGGTGCTGACTTCATCTTCACTGCAGGCGAACAGGAATTCTACGCAGAAAAGGGCTTCCAGAATGAGCCCCAGCGTTGCAAAGAATGCCGTATTGCACGTAAGAACGCAGCAAGACCTGCCAGAGAAATGTTCATTGCTACTTGCGCAAGCTGCGGCGGCGAAGCTAAGGTTCCCTTTAAGCCTACTGAAGGCAGAGAAGTATACTGCAGCGATTGTTTTGCAAAGATGAAGGAAGAAGAGGAAGCATAATTTATTTGAGAGGTTTTTCTGATTTCTTATAAATATGCCCTGTCGGACTGTTCTCAGTCCGACTTCTTTTTTTGTTCAGGATTTATGAAGGATAAAAAATGAAGCTGCAAACGCAGCTTCTTTTTTTTATGCTGTTTTTATTTCTGTTCACCGTATCTGAAGCCTGTCTGCGTATTCTGCTGAGGCTGAGCCTGAACGGGCTGCTGATAAACATATACGGGCTGCTGCTGTGTATAAACAGCGGGACCGCCGGGATATGTGGTAAATACAGGCTGATATACTGCCTGCTGTTGAGGCTGCTGAGGCTGGGTTTGTACCTTAGGCTGGACCTTTTTGGATTGTGCCTTAGACTGCTCCGAAGCAAGGGCAATGTCTTCGGGTTTTTCATTGGGCTTTGAGTCGATAATCTGCTGAAGAAGTCTGATTATTTCGCTCATTCCCTTGAAGATAACGCCTACAACAAGACCTGCTACAAAGCAGAGTGTGAAGTATACAAAAGAAAGCTCGTCGGAAAGGGCGGCAACAACGGCACCTGAAAGAGCACCAAGACCTGCGGAAACATAAGCGAGCACATTAAGAGCCTTGGCAAAAGGGTTTCTTCCTATACGGTCAACACCGTTTGAAGCCTTGATAAGTGCTTCATATTCTTCGTCGGTAACAATGATCGGAGTAACCTTGTTCCCGTCTGTTTTGTAGGTGAGTCCCCACGCCTGGAGGTCTGCATCCTTTCTCTTGTAATATTCTTCTGCCTGAATTTTTTTGAGCTCAAGAATTTTATTTTCAACCTGTTCTAACATACGGAGTCATCCTTTCGGTTATAAATTAATCTTATTCCATATTAGGATATCACATTTTTTTAAAATGTTCAATAGAAAAAATAAAAAAAGTCATCTGACTGACAGGCAAACTTATTTCCATAAATTACACCGCCGAAAAAAAGATGTTTTATGTTAGAATGTATTCCGAGGAAAAGCTATTTTTCAGGGTGAAAAAATAAAGAAAGGAAACAGTGAAAACTGTTGAATATTGATGTGATATGAAAAAACAAATTAAATCTTTTGTGTTTGTAGCGGCAATCTGTCTGTTTTCGACTTTTCTGAGCTTTGGTATTTCTGCTGCTGATGCGTCCTCAAGGGCTGGAAGAGTTGCTACGGAAAGCACAGCACTTAATTTAAGAAAAACCGCATCAACCTCTTCGGATGTGGTGAAAAAGATGAACAAGGGCAGATATCTTACCCTTTTAAAAAAGGAAGGCTCCTTCTGGAAGGTAGAATACGCCAAAGGGAAAACCGCTTATGCTCACGCAGATTATATAGACACGGTCTCTTCGAAGGTGATGTATGTCTCTACAAACAGCGGAAATCTGAACGTTCGCTCTTCGGCAAGTGTATCGGCAGAAATTAAAACAACTCTGCCAAAGGGAACTGTGGTTCTCAGACTTTCCGAAAAAAATTCCTTTACAAGAATACTCTATAACGGAAGCAGTACAGGCTATGTAAGCTCGGCATATCTTTCGGAGCTGACTGACGCGGAAGCTTATAAAAAGCTTTCTCTTTCTGTACCCTCCTTCAAGCAGACTGATTCACGCTGGGCAGATATCAGAATCGGTACACAGGGTGACACAATACGTTCAAGCGGCTGTACCACCACTGCTCTTGCAATGACCGAAAGCTTTCATCAGGGTAAAACTGTTACTCCTGCCGAAATGGTGAAAAGACTTTCCTATTCCTCTTCGGGAATGCTCTATTGGCCTTCGGACTATAATACAGAGCTTGTGAACTCTTCGGACTATCTGAAAAAAATATATGAGCAGCTTAAAAAAGGTAAGCCTGTTATTTTGGGAATGAAGAAAAGCAACGGTGCGCAGCATTGGGTGGTTGTTACGGGACACAAAAAGAGTGCTTCGTCTCTTTCGGTGGCAAACTTTACAATAAATGACCCGGGTTCAAGCACAAGGACTCTTCTGAGCGAATTTGTTGCCGCTTATCCTCTTGTATATAAAATAGCTTATAAAAAATAATCGTATTTGCAGTATTGCTATTATTTTATGATTATTGTATAATTTTCTAAAGCTCATTAAAGGAGACGGAAAATATGGAGAAGAAAACAAAATCGGCAAAGAAAAGAATAATCATAACTTTTGCGGTAATCGTAATTTCTCTCATTCTTATAATAGTGCCTTGCAAGGTTGCAACCACGGTGAGTGACAGACTTTCTGTCTCTTCTCACACTTCCTCTGTACCCTTGCTTGTTGCACATCGCGGCTTTTCCTCTGTTCGCCCTGAAAACACCTGTAGTGCATTTAAAGCTGCAGTTGATGCAGGCTTTGACGGCTATGAATTCGACCTTCACACAACTAAGGATGGAGAATGGGTAGTAATTCACGATGACACTGTAGACAAAATGACTGACGGTACGGGTGATGTGGAGGACTTCACGCTTGAAGAAATCCGCAAGCTTACCATTGATGCAGGTAACGGAAAAAAGCATCTTGAAAATCTGGTGGAAAGAACTACGGTTCCCACACTGGAAGAAGCCCTGTATTATGCAGAGGAATATGACATTATCCCCGTTATCGAAATCAAAAAATGCGACATGAAGTATCTGCCTGACCTGAAAGCTTATCTCGACGGGAAGAGCCTTTCGGAAAAGGCGGTGATTATCTCCTTTACCAAAGAATATCTTGAGGCTTACCGTGAGCTCGACAAGGATATGCAGATGTATCTTCTTTCAAATGAATTTACAAAAGAAGATGTTGATTGGTGTATAGAAAATAATTTCGGTGTAAACTTCAATCACAAGCTCCTTTACAAAAATGCCGGTGCAGCTCTTTATGCGAAAAAGCAGGGTGTCAAGCTGGCTGCATGGACTGTGGATAACACCGTTTATAAGGATGTTATGGTGCTTTTCGGAGCAGATGTTATTACAACAAATAAAATTAAACCTTTCAAATAAAATTTCAAATAATATTGCATTTTTCTTCTGAAAGTAGTATTCTGTTATGTGAATAAAAATACATTATGAAAAAAGGAGTGCGGAAATGAAAAAGATAATTGCTGTTACGGGTATGCACTGCGGAAACTGTGCAAAGGCCGTAGAAAAGGCTCTCTCTGAAATTGAAGGTATTTCAAAGGTGAAGGCCGATCACGAAAAAAATCTTGTCACTGCCTCAATGAAAAAGGATGTTGACGATAAGCTTATCATTGAAGCTATTGAAAAAGCAGGTTTTACACCCGGCGAAATCACTATAAAAGAAGGTCTCTTTTCATAAAGAGATTAAAAGAAAGGTAGAATTGCAATGGCTAAAGAAAAAGTAAAAAAAGAAAAGCCCGTAAATGACCATCCTAACAAAATAGGTATCAAGGAAGCTGCAGGCTATACTATTGCCGAAGCGGGTAATATGTTTAACCTTACATATATTTCTTCCTTCCTTAAGGTTTTCCTTACGGACGTTATCGGTATTTCTGCAGGTAAAGCAGGTACAATGTTTATGATAACCCGTATATGGGACTGCATCAATGACCCCATCTGGGGTGCTATGGTTGCAAAGAGAGCGCCGAGCAAAAACGGTAAATTCCGCCCTTATCTCAAATGGGTAGCTTTCCCTCTTGCTCTTTCAACTCTTCTGTGCTTTGCTCCCTATCATAAGCTCGGCATGAGTGAAGGTATCCTTCTTCTTCTTGCTTATGTTACATACATTTTCTACGGTATGATGTATACCGGTATGAACATCCCCTTTGGTTCTCTTGCATCGGTTATCACTGATGATCCCGCGGGCAGAAGCCTTCTTTCCACCTTCCGCAGCATCGGTTCGGGTATCGGCGGTGCAGTAGTTCTTTTTGTGGCACCGATGTTCATTTACAATAATATAGAAGTAAACGGCAAACAGGTTCAGCAGGCAGACGGAAACAAGATGTTCATCTTCGGTGTGGCTATGGCTGTACTTTCCCTTATCTTCTACCTCTGGGGCTTTAAATCCACCAAGGAAAGAGTTCCTTCTGAAGCAGAGCCTGAAATTGATTTTAAGGCTACATATCTCGGACTTATTAAATCAAGACCCTTTGTTACTGTCGCTCTTGCAGGTGTGCTTATCAGCGGTCAGCTTCAGTTCGGTTCTTTCAACGCATACCTCTACAAGAACTACTTTGAAAACACAAGTCTGAGTATGCTCGGTACAGTTTGTACTTATCTTCCCACAGTTATCCTTCTTCCTTTCATCGGTAAGCTTTCTGCGAAATACGGTAAGAAAGAGCTTTGCGGTAAGGCTACAATCGTATCGGCTATTGCCTCCGTTGCTATTGCAATAGTGGCTAACAATCAGTCTATCCTTAATATGCTCGATCCCGTAAACGGCAGACTTCCCGCCTGGATTTATATGACAACTCTCTTCATCATCGGTATGGGCTATACCTTCGTAAGCCTTACTTGCTGGGCAGTTGTTATGGACGTTATCGACTATCAGGAATATGCTACAGGTATCAGAAATGAAAGTGCGGTATATGCTGTTTACACTTTCTCACGTAAGTTCGGTCAGACCATTGCAGATACTCTCGGTCTTTATCTTCTTCAGTGGGCAAGGTATGACAAGGATGTTGCAGGTATCGGCTTCATCGAAGCAAACGGTACAAGTAAAAAGATTATGTTTATCTGCACCATCATCCCTGCCTTCGTTTACACAGGTGTATGGCTTCTTATGCGCTTCGGTTATCCTCTTACCAAGGAAAGACTTGAGCCCATCTATGCTCACGTAAGAGCGAAGAGAGAAGAGGCTGCTAAGGAAGCGTAAGCTGAATGCAAAGTTCAGAATGCAAAGTGCAAAGTGGCGGGTAAGGCTTCGAGAAAATCAAATTAGAGTCCGCCGAATTCACAAATTTAAAAGGCTCTTTGTCAATAGTTGGGGTGAAGAGTTAAAAACAGAATTATCAATCAAGCAGTTGTAATCAAGCAACTGCTTGATTTTTGTTTAAGTATTGATGAGAAAAAATATGTAAAATACGGTTTCTGAAGCGTCTGAAATTTTTGTAGCCGTAAGCATCTTTTTAAAACTTTGATTTTGTTGTTACAACCTTCTGTAAAGCCATTTGTAATAGGAATGGGGATAATATATGTTTATTAATAAGAGTGCGGACGGACTTAATAATGTTTGCGGTAAAAATATCGCTCGGCTCCGTATGAAAATGGGAATATCTCAGAGAGAGCTTGCTGATAAAATGCAGTTAGTTGAAATTGATATTGATAAAAATGCTATTCTGCGTATTGAATGCTGAAAGCGTTTTGTTACGGATATAGAGATTGTTGCATTTGCAAAGGTTTTCAATATAACGCTCGATGAACTTTTGTATTAAATAATTAACCCACAGAGCTTCTTAGGCCTCTGTGGGTTTTCTTGTATATTAATGTGGCGGCATACCGTTTACAGTTTTCCAAAGTGTCAGTCGCCGTTTTGCACTCTGTGCTTTGTATTTTGCATTATTTCAAGCCCTTTTTCATACCCCTGATAATACATTTTAAGCACTGCATCCGTATCCTTGGTGAGTGTTTTCATACCGAAGCAGTCCTCGGGCTCAACTATAATTACCTTGCCTTCTTTTTCGAGCACTTCAAGCTCCTTCAGCGTCTGAGTGTTTCGTTTGTGTATTGTTTCGGCAAGACGGAGAATTTCGGGGTAGCGTCCGGGGATTTTACGGAGTATGGGCAGATACTCCATGGGTAAAAGATAGTCCTTTCTCGGTTTTGTGAGCACCACTATAAGTTTGTCACAGCCGTCTTCAAGGGCTTTTTTGTAGGGGATAGGGTCAGCAAGTCCGCCGTCATAATAATCCTCGCCGTCAATTCTGACAGGCTTACAGACAAGAGGCAGACAGCAGGTAGCTTTGAGATAAACATAGTCATTTTTGGTGAACTGACTCTTGTCTATATAGCAAGGCTTTCCGTCACGGGCTCTTGTGATAACGAGCTTGAAGGCCGAAGGGGAAGCTATGGCGCTGTCGAAATCAAGAGGATTTTCTCCGCCTTCGTTGCTGAGGGTGGAGTAGAGATAATCCAGGTTAAGAAATGAGCCGTTTTTCAGAAAAGACTCCACGCCTAAAAGCTCTTTGCGCATAAAATATTCGTGATAAAAGGTGAGGGTTCTGCCTCTTTGACCGGCAAGAAATGTGATAAGATTGGCTGCTCCTGCGGAAACACCGAGACAATAGTCAGCCGTAAATCCCTCGTCAAGAAAAGCGTCATAGATACCGCTTGAAAATACTCCTCTTATTCCACCGCCTACATCAATTATGCCTGTCAAGCTCTGCACCTCCTTTATTTTTTCTTTGGCTGTGTCCCAATAAATGGCTGATTTTGAATGCAAAATGCAAAGGGCAAAGTGCAAAGTTATGGTTGCGGATTTACCAAAATGAAAAATTAAAGAAGTTTACCGCAAAGAAAGCATATATAAAACAGCAACAGAGTAAATTATAATTACTTTTTTCTTGGCGGTGCATCACTGAATCATAAGCAAAACCTTTTTCGGATATAATCCGGAACGCAGTGACCCTTCACTTTGCATTTTGCACTTTGCCCTTTGAACTATTTAATATCAGTCATATTTTGGAACAGAGCCTTTTCTTTTTAATTATAAGGTTTTTATTTTTTTATGTCAATATTTTTTATTATTACCATAACTTTAACGCTTTAACATCTTGAAAAATAAAAAGAATAAATGTATAATACTATATTATTGATTTACTTGACCTTCCGGAGGGAAAAGATATGACGAAACAAAGACGTGCAGGTGTTCTTATGCACATTTCATCGTTGCCCGGTAAATACGGTATCGGGGTTATGGGTAAGGATGCCGTCGATTTTATACACAGACTCGACAGAGGAGGTTTCCGCCTGTGGCAGGTATTACCTCTTAATCCTGTTGACGACACAGGCTCACCCTACTGCTCCTGCAGTGCTTTCGCGGGAAATATCAGCCTTATAGACCCGGAGTGGCTTTATGAAAAAAAGCTCATCAGCGAAAGTACACTTAAGGATAATGAGTACATGGGAACAATCTATACCGCTGATTATGCTTTTGCCTACGAAAAAAGAATGAAGGCACTCAGAGAGGCTTACGGTAATATTACCGCAGAGGATAAAGAGGTGGTGAAGCTTTTCGCTGAGCAGAATGTGTGGGCAGAGGATTATGCCTACTATATGGCGCTGAAAAAATATCACAGGGAGCTTCCCTGGTGGGAGTGGGCAGATACCTATGCCCGCTATGAAAAGGCACAAAAAGAAAAAGAGAAATTCAGAGATGAGATAGAATTTTATCTTTTCACCCAGTATGTTTTCTTCGCTCAGTGGAGAGCACTCAAGGAATATGCCAACAGTAAAAATATCGGTGTTTTAGGCGATATGCCCATTTATGTCAGCCGTGACAGTGCCGATGTATGGAGCGAGAGAAGTCTTTTTGAAATTAATGAAAAGAGTCTCGCACCCACAGAGGTTTCAGGTGTGCCGCCCGACTATTTCTCTGAGGAGGGACAGCTTTGGGGTAATCCTCTCTATAATTGGAAAAAGATGGAGTCAGAAAACTTTGCATGGTGGATTAAGAGACTTTCCTGTGCGCTCAAGCTTTATGACAGAGTAAGAATAGACCATTTCAGAGCCTTTGCATCCTATTGGGCAGTTCCTGCCGACAGTAAGACAGCAAAAACAGGCAAGTGGATTGACGGACCGGGAATGAAGCTTTTTGACGAGGTTAAAAAGCAGCTTCCCGATGCGGATATTATCGCAGAGGACCTGGGCACCTTCGGTGAGGATGTTGTGAAGCTTTTAGAGGATACTCAGTTCCCCGGAATGAGAGTCATTCAGTTCGGCTTTGATCCCTGCGGTGACAGTACACATCTTCCTCATAACTATCCGAAAAATTCAGTGGCATATGTGGGTACTCACGATAACAATACTATTTTAGGCTGGCTGTGGGAAGCTAAAGAGGATGAAAGAAAGTATGCACTACGCTACTGCTGTTACGGCGGTAACAATTGGGGCGAGGGCGGTGCCTACAGCGGCTCATGCCGTGCCGTTATCGAGTCGGTGTGGAGAAGCAGTGCCGATACAGCCATAGTAGCCTTACAGGATATGTGCGGCTTCGGTGCAGATGCGAGAATGAACACTCCCGGCACAAGTGAAAAGAACTGGAAAATCCGTCTTAGCACCGACGCTCTTAACGGCATAGATTACGATTATTATAAAGAGATAAACAGAATTTACAGAAGATGGTATTAACGCACGGCGGAGTTATGGCTTTCCGAAAAGGGATACACCACTCGCTGCGGTGACACGGCTTGCCTCCTCAATGGCGTGCAGTTAAAAGCATCGGAACAAGGATTAAATAATATTACAACTCAATTCGGCGGGAAGGCTTTGGGCTGATGAAAAAATCCCCGTATACCGAATTTCACGAAAGGAAGATATAAATGATGGAAATTATTAATCACGGCGTACATCTCGTTGACGGCAGAATGCTTGTAAGCGGTACAGCCGAGGAGCAGAAAGCACAGCTTTCCTCTATGGGACTTTCTCCACGTGAGGACAGAAACGGTACTATAGCCTATTCTATCCTTAACGCTCATAACACTAAAAAAGACGACGAAAAAATGAGAATAAAGTTTGACTCTCTTATTTCTCACGACATCACCTATGTCGGTATCATTCAGACAGCCAGAGCCAGCGGACTTAAGGAGTTCCCAATTCCTTATGCACTTACAAACTGTCATAACAGTCTTTGCGCAGTAGGCGGAACAATCAACGAGGATGACCATGTTTTCGGTCTCTCTGCGGCTAAAAAGTACGGCGGTATTTATGTCCCTGCCAATCAGGCGGTTATTCATCAGTTCGCCCGTGAAATGATGACAGGCTGCGGTAAGATGCTTCTCGGCTCTGACAGTCATACCCGTTACGGTGCTATGGGTACTATGGGTGTAGGCGAGGGCGGTCCCGAGCTTGTAAAGCAGCTTCTTTCAAATACCTGGGATGTAAATCCTCCTCAGGTAGTTCTTGTCTATTTAGAAAATGCTCCTAAAAGGGGAGTAGGTCCTCACGACGTGGCTATCGCTCTGTGCGGTGCCGTGTTTAAGGAGGGTCTTGTCACCAACAAGGTTCTCGAATTTGTAGGTCCGGGTGTTAAAAATCTATCTATGGATTTCAGAATCGGTATCGACGTTATGACTACCGAAACCGCCTGTCTTTCCTCTATCTGGGAAACTGATGATACGGTTAAGGATTTCTATACCGTACACGGCAGACCTTGTGACTATGCACGTCTTTCTCCCGATAAGGTAGCTTATTATGATATGGCTATCAGAGTTGACCTTTCAAAAATTGAAAGTATGATAGCTCTTCCCTTCCATCCCTCAAATGCTTACACCATTCATCAGCTTCAGGAAAATCCCGAGATTCTCTTCGAGGTGGAAAAGGCAGCGAAGGCTCAGTTCGGTGACAAGGTAGATTTCAGACTTTACGATAAGGTGAAGAACGGAAAAATTTACATTGACCAGGGTGTTATCGCAGGCTGTGCAGGCGGTATGTTCGAAAATATCTGTGAGGCTGCCGCTATTCTCGACGGAAAGAGCACAGGTGACGGCTATTTCAATCTTTCCGTTTATCCCTCAAGTGTGCCTGTTAATCTTGCTCTTCTTCGTAACGGCGTACAGGCTAAGCTCCTTGAAGCAGGTGCAGTGTTCAAGCCCTGCTTCTGCGGTCCTTGCTTCGGCGCAGGCGATGTTCCAGCAAATAACGGACTGTCCATAAGACATACAACCCGTAACTTCCCCAACCGTGAAGGCAGTAAGCCCGGTGACGGTCAGCTTGCTTCCGTGGCTCTCGTTGACTCGCGCTCTATCGCCGCTACGGCTCTCAATAAGGGTGTTCTCACCGCCGCTACAGACATCGAAATTCCCGATTATGACAGCACATACACCTTCGAAAAGGGCGTTTATGACAAGAGAGTGTATCGGGGCTTCGGCAAGGCTGAAAAGGAATCAGAGCTTCGCTTCGGTCCCAACATCACTGACTGGCCCGCTATGTATGCTCTCGAGGATAATCTCCTTTTAAAGCTCGCCTGTGTAATTCACGACGATGTTACTACCACCGATGAGCTTATCCCCTCAGGCGAAACCTCATCCTACCGTTCTAATCCCTTGAAGCTGGCAGAGTTTGCACTTTCACGCCGTGAGCCTGAATACGTAAACCGTGCCAAGGCAGTAGCTGCCGAGGAAAAGAAGAGAAGAGAAAGCACATCTGAAGAGGTTAATACCGTTCTTTCAAAGGTATGCAATAATGCTTCGGAAGCTGCAATGCACACTCAGTTCGGGTCCTGTGTATTTGCCTGCCGTCCCGGTGATGGCTCTGCCCGTGAGCAGGCAGCCTCATGTCAGAAGGTGCTCGGCGGCTTCGGTAATATCTGCTACGAATTCGCTACCAAGCGATACAGAAGTAACTGCATCAACTGGGGTATTCTTCCCTTTACAATTGATAAGGACAGAGAATTTAATTACAGCCACGGTGACTATGTATTTGTTCCCGGTATAAGAGATGCTATTAAAAACGGCAAGGAAGAAATTCCAGCCAAGGTTATTACTGAAAAAGGAACAGAAGATATCACTCTTTATGTAAAAGGCCTTACCGAGGAAGAAAAAACCATCATCCTTGAGGGCTGTCTTATGAATTATTACAAAGCACAGATGAAATAATAGTAATATCTTTGTGAGGTATTTCTGAAAAAAGTTTAGTATAACCCCTTTACTTTTCAACTTCTCTGTGTTATAATTTTCAAGCATTATGCCGATTTCTCGGTCTGCGGGTAAAAGTTCACCTGCCGCAAGCTGGGGATCAGGCGAATGAAATATTTTTATGAGGTGAAAAACCATGATGACAAAAGAACAGAAAACCGCGATTATCAAGGAATACGCTGCTCACGAAGGTGACACAGGTTCACCCGAAGTACAGATTGCTCTTCTTACCTACAGAATCAACAATCTTACTGAGCACCTTAAGTCCAACAAGAAGGATCACCACTCACGCAGAGGTCTCCTTATGATGGTTGGTCAGAGAAGAAACCTTCTTGCATACCTTCAGAAGAACGACATCGAAAGATACCGTTCAATCATTGCAAGACTCGGTATCCGTAAGTAATTGCATTTCTTGGGCAGACATGACTTATATCGTGTCTGCCTTTTTTCCGTCAATGACATAAGACAGTACAATATGGGTTAGCACTAAATTGAGCTTTGATTTTTCAAGGTTGAATTTATTGCTAAACCTCTGTTTTATGTTGAAAATAAAAAATAATTAAAAAGCGAGGTAGAAAAAATGTTTCCCGAATTCAGAAAATTTGAAACAACCTTAGCAGGCAGACCTCTCGTAGTTGAAACAGGTAAAATGGCAGGTCTTGCAGGCGGCTCATGTCTTATCAGATATGGCGAAACAGAAGTTCTTTGCACAGCTACTATGGCTGCAAAGCCCAGAGAAGGCGTTGACTTCTTCCCTCTCTCTGTTGACTATGAAGAAAAGCTTTATTCAGTAGGCCGTATTCCCGGCTCCTTCCAGAGAAGAGAAGGCAAGGCAAGCGAAAAGGCAACTCTTTCATCACGTGTTATCGACAGACCCATCCGTCCTCTTTTCCCCAAGGATATGAGAAACGATGTAGGTGTTGTTGCAACTGTTATGTCAGTTGACCAGGACTGCCTTCCCGAAATCACAGCTATGATCGGTGTTTCAGTTGCTATTTCTATTTCAGAAATTCCCTGGGACGGCCCCATCAGCGGTGTTTCAGTAGGTCTTGTTGACGGCAAGTTCGTTATCAACCCCACAGAGGCTGAAAGAGCAAAGAGTGAAATGGCTGTTACCGTTGCTTCTACAGCAGATCTTGTTGCTATGATTGAAGCAGGTGCTAACGAAATCGACAACGAAACTATGTTCGACGGTATCATGTATGCCCACAAGGTTAACCAGGAAATCGTTGAATTCATCAAGGGTATCCAGAAGGAAATCGGTAAAGAAAAGGTTCCCTTCGAATCACAGGATCCCGCTCCCGAAATGTTCGAAGCTATCAAGGAGTTCGCTATCGACGATGTTAAGTTTGCTCTTGACACCGACGACAAGAGAATCCGTGACGAAAGACTCAAGCCCGTATACGAAAAGGTACACGAGAGATTCGACGAGGAATATGCAGATGTTATCGAAAAGATCGACGAATGCCTTTACAAGCTTCAGAAGTATGTAGTAAGACGTTGGCTCCTCGATGAAGGTAAGCGTGTTGACGGAAGAGGCATCAACGATATGCGTCCTCTTGATGCACAGGTTGACCTTCTTACCAGAGTACACGGTTCCGGTATGTTCACCAGAGGTCAGACTCAGGTTCTTACAGTAACTACCCTCGGACCTATGAGCGATGCACAGCTTCTCGACGGTCTTGATAACGAAACAGAGAAGAGATATCTTCACCACTATAACTTCCCCTCATATTCAGTAGGTGAAACAAAGCCCTCAAGAGGCCCCGGCAGACGTGAAATCGGTCACGGTGCACTCGCAGAGAGAGCTCTTGTTCCCGTTATTCCCTCAGTAGAGGAATTCCCCTATACTATCAGACTTGTATCAGAGGTTCTTTCTTCAAACGGTTCAACCTCACAGGCTTCTATCTGCGGCTCTACTCTTTCACTTATGGCTGCAGGTGTTCCCATCAAGGCTCCCGTTGCAGGTATCTCCTGTGGTCTTATCAGCGAGGGTGACCGCTTCATGACTATGGTTGATATCCAGGGTCTTGAAGACTTCTTCGGCGATATGGACTTCAAGGTAGCAGGTACAAAGAAGGGTATCACAGCTATCCAGATGGACCTTAAGGTGCACGGTCTTACTCCCGAAATCATCAAGGAAGCATTTGAAAAGACATATGATGCAAGATGCAAGATTCTCGACGAGGTTATGCTTCCCTGCATCGCAGAGCCCAGAGAAGAGCTTTCCAAGTATGCTCCCAAGATGCTTACAACAAAGATTGATGTTGAAAAAATCGGCGATGTTATCGGTAAGCAGGGTAAGGTTATCCAGAAGATCTGCGCAGAATGTGAGTGTAAGGTTGATGTTAACGAGGACGGTTCAATCTTCGTTTCAGCTATTGATCTTGACAACGCAAGACGCGCTATCACCATCATTGAAACCATCGCTAACGATCCTGAAGTCGGATCAATTTTCCGCGGCGTAGTTACAAGACTTATGAGCTTCGGTGCTTTTGTTGAAATCGCTCCCGGTAAGGAAGGTCTTGTTCACATTTCAAAGCTTGACGTTAAGAGAACCGAAAAGGTTGAAGACTGTGTAACAGTTGGCGACGAGGTAATCGTTAAGGTTCTTGAAATTGACGATCAGGGCAGAATCAACCTTTCAAGAAGAGATGCTCTTATCGAAATCGAAGGTCTCGTACCCGAGGATGACGGTGAAGAAGCTCCCAGAAGAAACGGTGACAGAAGAAGAAACGGCGATCGCAGAAGAAGAGACAGATAATTAATCTTAGTTAAAAATCAAAGGTGTACATGCAACAAGCGTGTACACCTTATTTTTATTGATTTTCTGTTTTTGTCAGCATATCAAGTAAATTCAGGAAAAAGCTGCGGGTTTTGTTTTTATCAGCCATAAGTCCTACAGTCTGCCCGTGGTCACCTTTTATAGCGGGCATAATGTTCCATATACCCTTTTCGGGCGTGCCGTTGAAATCCTTGCCCGGCTCGTCAAAAGGATTTTTGGCAGAAGGTACATTGACCAGTCCGTCACTTTCATGCCATTGGTCGCTGAAGGTTATACCGTATTCGTCATCGGAAGGAAAGCTGATTTTGGAGATAAGCTTTCCGAAGAGCTTCAGCAGAGGAAATTTCATATACTCTGTGGAAAAGGCATTTCCCGGATTACCGCTGGCGTAGTAGCAGAAATAGTAAATGTTTTTACTGATTTCTATTTTTTCGTTAAGCTCCAGAGCACCGCTGAAGGAAAGATCCCGTAAGATGTGATCATCACTGTCACGGACACGGTTTGCGGCAGTGAGAATTTTATCTGCTTTCTTTTCTCCTTTAAGTGGTGTCAGACCGAACTGCTCCATCTGAGCATCGACAAGCTTTCCGTAAAAAGGAGTTCTTCCGAAAAGGCTCACGGCCAAATTTGTTTCTCTGCCCATAGTATGTATAAGATTTTTTTCTTCGGCTAATTTGAAAAGGAGAGTGCCGTTGTTTGGAGAACACAGTGTAGTGATGCTGATAATAAGATTTTCTTTTCCTCCTGTGAAAAGAGGGGAGATATCGTCTTCACCCGTAGCCTGTTTTTCCTCTTCGTCACCGTATGTGAGAAGATGGGCAAGAAGCCTTACAACCTGACCTCCGTGGCTGTGTCCGATGAGGTGGACACTTCTTTCGCCGAATCCCTCAAGGAGCGGCTTTTCATATTTTCTTCCGAAACGGTTGTGGTTTCTTTTTTCGGAATGTGCCTTGCCGTAGTCTACTCTTGTCCCGGTAAGCTGGGCATATAGCTCGCAGGCGTTATCCCAGGCACTTGATATAGGTCCGACTGATGCAGCATAGCATTCATAGTCGCAGTAATGTAAAAAATCAAGAAGACTTCCTGATGTAGCACCCCAGTAAGGAACAGTCTTGTTGATTCCGGTCAATTAACCCCAACCGAACATTCCGTGCACGAAAACGAAGGGATTTGCGTTTCTTTTTTTCATATTATATACCCCTTTTGCTGGTTCTTTGTTTTAATTGTACACCTCTTTACTGTTCAAATCAATAACCCGATTATTAAGAATTATTATTTGAAAAGCTTTTTATTGTAGGGTTGTTGTTGACATTTTATCAAAAATAACTATAATATTGAACGGAATAAATAAACGGAGGTAATTTTATGAACAACAGTAAAAAAATGAATATGACGTCTATATTGAATCTCACTCTCACCGCTGTTTTTCTCGCTATTATTATCGTAATGAGTTTCACGCCCATTGGATACCTTAAGGTTGGTACAGTTGAAATATCACTTTTAGCAATACCCGTTGCTATGGGTGCAGCACTTTTAGGTGTGAGCGGAGGTGCAGTTTTAGGCCTCGCCTTTGGTGTTACAAGTCTTATACAGTGCTTTGGTATGAGCGCGTTCGGTACGGCTCTTATGGGTATCAATCCTGCTCTTACTGCGATTCTTTGCATTGTTCCCCGTGTTTTAGTAGGTGTGGCATCTGCTTTGGTTTATAAGGTGCTGAAAAAGAAAAACGTTCAGGCAAATGTATCGTCTCTTGCTTCTTTCCTTACTGCTGCTGTGGTAAATACTGTGCTTTTCGTAGGTCTGTTTATCGCTTTCTTTGGTAATACAGAGTTTTATGCAGGTCTTGAAACAACATTTGCAACAACAGGTGTAATTGCTTTCTTCGCCGCTTTTGTCGGTGTGAACGGTATAGTTGAGGCAGTGGCAAGTGCATTGGTTGGAGGAGCTTTAGGCTCGGTAATAAAGAAAATTGAAAAGCAGAAGACAGGCTTTTCGAAGAGATAAAAACAAGAGACTGTGAAAACAGTCTCTTGTTTTAAGTGCTTTTAAATAAGCGGTTAATAGTATGCTCTTAAAGAAATCTGATTCAATATAAAATAAAGGAGTAACATTGATGAAAAAACATATAAAAATCATTTTACCGCTGTTGCTTGTTGTATTGAGTATAGTTTATGCTGTCAACTGGGCATTTTTTGATATTCAAAGATTAGAAGGACAGAAGCTGATGAAGGAGGTTTCCTCAACAGATGGAAATTATACAGTTTCAGCCTATCTGAATGACGGTGGTGCTACGACAGGTTATGCAATATTATGCTCTGTCAGGAATAACAAAACAAATAAAGAAAAGAATATATATTGGAATTATCGTTGTACTAAGGCAGATATTAATTGGATTAGTGAAAAGACTGTGATTATAAATGGTGTCGAATTAAATGTAGACAAGGATACTTATGATTACAGAAATGATTGATTTTTATATTTTTACAGGTGTAGGGCTTTGCTCTGCACTTTTTTGTTGTGCAGGGGGAGGGGGCGAAGCCGCCGTATACGGCGCCCCGC
>JAZLBS010000034.1:0-23162 GCA_045613805.1 Acutalibacteraceae bacterium | reverse complement strand
TCTTCGAAGTTTAATGGTAAGAGATTTTTGTTGCAACAAGGCAAAAAACGCAGAAAGGCTGGCGCCTTTCAAGGCTTTTTAACGAAGTTGCGGTGAAAATATGTACCATTAAACCTTATTGGGTTCGACTACCGTCACCTTGGCAAATTTATCATAAAAAGGAAACACTATCACTGTATTGACGATATTAAAAACTATATGAAAAACAGAAACAGCCAAGGACGGGTTGCCTATACGTGACAGCCAATCTCCTATGGGCAGAATCATACACAGAGGAATAAAAAACAGACATCCCGCAAGATTAAACAGAAGATGTATTCTGCCTATCTGCTTTGCCTTGCCGCTTCGACCGAGAGAAGCCAGTATCACCGTAAGAACAGTGCCTATATTCTGTCCCAAAACAATATAAGCTGCATCACTGAGTCCCACAAGCCCCTGAGCAGCAAGGCCCTGAAGAATACCGACGGTTGCCGAAGAGCTCTGTATGATTACTGTCATAAGTATACCGCTTAAAATTCCACCGATTTTTCCGGTAGAGGAAATAATCATATTGTGAAGCAGCGGATTATCCTTCATAGAAGAAAAAGCCTCCGACATAGCATTCAGCCCCAGAAAAAGCATACCAAAGCCCAGAAGTACTTCTCCCGAACACGAAATCTTCTCCCGTTTGCTGAAAAGCTTTATAAAAACACCCAAAGGTATAAAAAAAGGAGCAAAGTCAGAAAAATCAAATGCTATGAGCAGACTTGTGACAGTGGTGCCGATATTGGCTCCCATTATTATTCCTACACATTGAAAAAGGGTTACCACTCCGCTTTCTATGAGTGAAACAAGCATTACCGTAACGGCCGATGAGCTCTGAACCGCAGCAGTTACAACTATTCCTGTAATAACCGAGGATATTTTTCCTTTAGCAGTCCTTCCGAGGATTATTTTAAGCTTGCTTCCAAATGCCCTCTCTGTGTTTTCACTCATTATATTTATTCCGTAAAGGAAAAGACCTAACCCCCACAGCATTTCAAGAAATCCCGAAAACATATTTCAATCACCTGATAATTAATATTACCGGCCGAAAGAAAACTTGACTGAAATATTGAAAATATTTCTTTATTATTATATAATCAAAACAGAAATACCTTCAGGGAGGATAAATTATGAAGCTTAACATCATACCGAAACCGAATAAAGCCGAATTTTACGGTGGCGAAGCATGGATAAAGGATTTACCCGTGCGTTACGAAACAAGTGACCTTCATCCTGAGGAATTTTACTGTCTGGAAATTAAAAAGGATGAAATTGTTATCACCTCAAAGGGCGAAAAGGGAAAATACTACGCCCACCTTTCATTGAATCAGCTCGAAGAAGCAGGCAAGGTACCCTTAATGAAAATCACAGACATGCCCGCCTTTCCCTACCGCGGATTTATGATCGACTCTGCAAGACATATGCAGTCTGTGGATGAAATCAAGCGCTACATTGATGCTGCAGCAAAATATAAAATGAATATTTTCCATTGGCACCTCTGTGACGACCAGGGCTGGAGAATAGAAAGTGAAAAGCATCCCCTTCTGAATCAGAAGGGATCGTGGAGAGAATGTCACGGCTTCGGCTCAAAAAATATGCACAGGTACGGCGGATACTACACCAAAGAAGAAATCAGAGATGTAGTGGCTTTCTGTAAAGAAAGATTTATTGAGGTTATTCCCGAATTCGACCTTCCGGGGCATACCACAGCAATTATTTCCACCTATCCCGAGCTTTCCTGTCGCGGCACACAGGTACCCGTGGAAACTGTAGGCGGTATATTCAAAAACATTCTCTGTGCCGGTAATGACAAGGTGTTTGATTTCTGCTTTGACATTATTGACGAGCTTTGCGAGCTCTTCCCCTACCCCTTTATGCATATCGGCGGTGACGAAGCACCGAAAGCCCGTTGGTGCAACTGTGAAAAATGTCAGAAGAGAATAAAGGAAAAGGGTCTTGAAAATGAAGAACAGCTTCAGGGCTGGTTTGCGAATAAGATAATTGCCTATCTCAAGGATAAGGGCTACACCGCTCTTGCCTGGAACGAAAGCCTTAATTCAGGCATTATCGATAAGGATACTGTCATCTGCGACTGGATGGACCGAGGAAACAGATGCGTACCCTACGCCAACGGCGGAGGAAAGATTATTATTGAGGATTTCTACCACTATTATCTTGACTATGTTTACGGCATGACACCTCTCAAGAAAACCTACACCTATGAACCCTATCTTGAAGGGCTTACACAAGAAGGAAAAAAGAATGTTCTCGGTGTAGAAGCTCCCATCTGGACAGAGTATGTTGAAGATTTTGACAGAATGAGCTATATGTGCTTCCCCCGTCTTATTGCCGTAGCGGAAAGAGGATGGACTGAGGCGGACAATGCTGATTATTCCTCCTTTAAGGTGAGAGTGAAAAATCAGAAGGATTTCCTTGCTTCTCTCGGAATTACTCTTTGTGACGAAAGCGAATGGGACCCGAACGCACTCATAAGAGTAAAAGAAACCGTTGGCAGACTTATAAAGAGCATTACCCCCGCATCCATTATGGCAACAGTGTTCCCGAATGTAGATGAGAAATAAAATCATCCGACAAGGTGGTTATTATGCATAACGAATACAGCGAACGCATAAAAAATGATATGAAGGAATTCATCAAACGCTTTGAAGAAATTCATGGCAAGATTCCCGAATATCCTGACTGGTACTATGATTTTTATACATACAACGGTTTCATTGTAAGTATTACCGAAAAAAAGCTGAAGCAAAATAGCAAGAACAAGCTGAATAAGCATAACTTTCTTGAAATAAAAGTGACAGGAAAGGATTGCCTTGACGAAAAAGAAACGAAAAAAATCCGCTTATATAACTATAAAATAATAATGCCCCGTTTCAGCATCAAGGATTTTGAAAATTCCCGATGGATAAAAGACTCTCTTACCGAAAAAGAAAAAGGAATTTATTCACTGGAAACTGAAGTTGAAAACCTTAAAGGTCAGCAGATGAAATTCGTTATCGAGTTCGATTTTGCCGAAGTAAAAACAGTAAAGGAAAAGCCTGCTCCTGTATTTTCCACACTATCGGATTTGCGTGCTTTTTCGGATGATTTCAAAAAGCTTTTAGAGGTGCTTAAGAAATAACAGAGCCTGTGCCTTTGGTGCAGCTCACCATTCAGAGAATATAATATTAAAAAGGGAACGAAAAAGGGAACGGCAAACGCCGCTCCCTTGGTTTTTATACCGTCTTTACAATATGGCACGGGTGTCCCGCCCACATTTATTCCTTTTTCACTATTAATTATTACTTTCACCAAAAATTCCCTAACTAAATAAATAAGAGTGAACAGGTAAAAAGTAAAATCCCTCTTGCTAAAAGCAAAAGGGATTTGGTGATCCACCGGAGATTCGAACTCCGGACACCTTGATTAAAAGTCAAGTGCTCTGCCGACTGAGCTAGTGGATCATCTGACAGCGTGATTTATTCTACATTAAAAAGTAAAAAATGTCAAGTGTTTTATAAAAAATATTTGTTATTTAATATCTTTAACCAAAAAGGTCTTTCTATCCTATGTTAATATATCAAATATGTCAATAAATATTGAAAATGTGTTTTGTCTGTGATAAAATGAAAGGGTATATTAACTGAAAGGAACGATTTATATGAAATATGTGGTTCTTCTTTGCGACGGTATGGCTGACTATGCCGTTGATGCTCTCGGCGGCAAAACACCTATGATGTGTGCAAATAAGCCTAATATGGATTTTCTTGCCGGTAAAAGCGAAGTAGGTCTTGTTAAAACTGTAGCAGATGGGCTCAAGCCCGGAAGTGATGTTGCAAATATGAGTGTTATGGGCTTTGATCCTAAAAAATATTACACGGGAAGGTCTCCTCTTGAAGCAGTAAGCATCGGTGTAAAGCTTAAGGACGACGATGTAACTCTCAGATGCAATCTTGTAACTCTTTCTGACGAAGAAAGCTTTGAAGAAAGAACAATGGTGGATTATTCTGCGGGAGACATCGGCACTGAAGAGGCAGCAAAGCTTATTGAAGCCGTACAGGAAGCCTTTGGAAACGAAAAATACAGATTTTACAGCGGTGTAAGCTACCGCCACTGCCTTGTTGTATCCGAGGGCACAACAGACCTTGGCGATATGACTCCCCCTCACGATATAAGCGACAGAGTTATCGGTCCCTATATTTCAAAGAGTGAAAACGCCGTAGAGCTTATTGATATGATGAAGAGAAGCTACGAGGTGCTTAAAAACCATCCCGTTAATCTCGACATAATCAGTCGCGGAAAAAGACCTGCAAACTCTATCTGGCTCTGGGGCGAGGGCAACAAGCCTATTCTTCCCACCTACAAAGAGCTTTACGGTATAGAAGGCTCTGTTATTTCTGCTGTTGACCTTCTTAAGGGTATCGGTATAAGCGCAGAAATGAGTACTCCCGACGTTGAAGGCGCTACAGGCTATATCGACACTAACTTTGTCGGAAAGGCTGAGACAGCCCTCAAAGAGCTTGAAAACGGAAAGGATTTCGTATATATACACGTTGAAGCTCCCGATGAATGCGGTCACAGAAATGAACCCGAAAACAAGGTAAAGGCAATCGAGCTTATCGACGAAAAGATACTTTCCCTTCTTCTCAGAGAGCTTGAAAAATATGATGATTACAAGATTATGATTTTACCCGACCATCCTACTCCCATAAAAACAAAAACCCACGCAAGCGATCCTGTTCCCTATCTTATTTACCACAAAAACGGAGAAAAGAAGGGTGTAGATACCTTCACAGAGGAAACCGCTAAGTCAACGGGTATATATATCGAAAACGGTCCCTCGATTATGGGCAGATTCATTAAGGAGATGTAAGAAAATGGTAAATATAAACAAAGATCTTGCTATTGAGCACTTTCAGAAAATAGTCAGAGTCAAAACTGTTTCAAACAAAGATGATGAAATTTATAAGGAAGAGTTCCGCTCATTCCTCCCCTTGTTAAAGGAGCTTTATCCTGAAACCTTCAAAACAGTTGAGGTTCAGCTTATAAACGAATTCGGTATTCTTGTTTACTGGAAGGGCAAAAGCAGTGCCAAAAAGCCCGTTGTTCTCATGGCTCATCACGACGTAGTTTCCGACGAAGGACAAAACTGGCAGCACCCGGCCTTCGAGGCAGAAATTGTGGACGATGTTATCTGGGGCAGAGGAACCATAGACAACAAGTGCATTTTCACCGCTATTTTTGAAGCAATGGAGGGTCTTATCAGAGACGGTTTCACACCCGAAAGAGACATTTATTTTGCTTCAAGCAACAACGAAGAGGTCGCCGGTGAGACTATGCCTGAAATTGCAAAGTGGTTCGAGGAAAAGGGTATTACTCCCGAATATGTTCTCGACGAAGGCGGAGCAATAATGCTCGAGCTTCCTATGGGTGTAAAAATTCCCTATGCTATGATTGCACTTTCCGAAAAAGGCTTTGCAAAGATTACTCTTACTGCCAACAGCAAAAGTGCCGCCCACTCAGCCAAATCCGTTTCAAGCAAAAAATCTGCTCCCGAAAGAATTATCGACGCAGTAAATGCTATCAGTAAAAATCCCACTCCCTCAACAATCACACCCGCACTCGAGGGTATGCTCAAAGCTTTTGCGCCCAACGTGGACGCTCCTCTTAAGCAGGTTTTCAATAACATAAATCTTCTCAAGCCCATTGTCAAAAAGGCTATGGAATCAATTCCCGATGCTGCGGCTATGATAAGAACACAAATTACCCTCACATCAATCAAGGCTTTCAATGAAAAAGGAACTGTTCCCGATACAGCCTCTGCAACCTATACCGTGAGACTCGCACCCCAGGATAAGTTTGCAGATATTCTTGCCCATATTCAAAAAACAGTAGGTGAAGATATCGAAATCGAAACAGAAAGAATGAGAGAGGCTCCGCCCATTTCCGATTTCCACACCGAGGGCTTTGAATACATAAAGGAAACCGTAAAGAAGGTTTATCCCGATATAGGTGTTTCACCCTTTATCCTCAATGCCGCTACAGACAGCAGACATTTCTCGCACCTTTGCAACACCTACCGTTTCGGTGCCTTTGCAATAAACAATGAGCTTTTCTCTTCTGTACACAACGAAGACGAAAGACTTCCCCTTGCTGAATTCAGAAAATCAATTGATTTCTATGTAGAATTCATCAGAGGACTCAGATAAACACTACCTTTCTATAACAGAAAAGCCGATGCATTTTTTGCATCGGCTTTTCTGCAGTATACGTAATCTCATTTGAAGCAAAAGCAGGTGACATCATCATAAGAAGTGTGAGAATAGTTGTAATCATATCCTTGTGATAAACTACTATTGTTGTAAAATCCATATTTTTTTATTTTGTAAATTACAAAAGTAATTTCTTTTTTTATACCTGCCATTCACATTCAGCTTTGTTTTAGTTAACCTTTTATCCCTTTACTTATAGACAAAAATATAATTTTGTGCTAAAATACCCTTTATATTCAGTTTATGTTTTATATTTTAAAGACGGATCAGCCGTTTTTGAACGGAGAATAAAAAATGTACAGAATTGTCAGAAAGAAAAATCTTAATCCCTCTGTAGTTGAAATGCAGATTGAAGCACCCCTTGTGGCAAAGAAAGCGAAGCCGGGTCAGTTCATCATCCTCAGAGTTGATGAAAACAGTGAAAGAATACCGCTCACCGTTGCAGGCACAAACGCTGACGAAGGCACCGTAAAAATTATCTTTCAGGTTGTAGGTGCTACAACAACCTCTCTCAGCCATAAAAACGAGGGCGAATACCTTCAGGATTTCGTGGGGCCGCTCGGCACTGCAACGAAGCTTGAAGGACTTAAAAAAGTCTGTATTGTCGCCGGTGGCGTAGGCTGTGCAATTGCAATGCCCATTGCCAAAGCCCTTCACACAATGGGTGCAGATGTAACAGCTATCATCGGCTTCAGAAACAAAGACCTTGTCATCCTTGAGGATGAATTCAGAGCCTTTTCCGATACACTTCACATCATGACCGATGACGGATCATACGAAAAACAGGGCAACGTTACAATGCCTCTTAAAGAAATGCTTAAAAAAGGCGAAAGCTTTGATATGATTATCACCATAGGTCCTCTCATTATGATGAAATTTGTTACAGAAACCGCAAGACCTTACGGAACACCTGTAACTGTATCTATGAATCCGATTATGATTGACGGCACAGGGATGTGCGGCGGCTGCAGACTCACTCTTAACGCCGGCGGCAAAAGGATAACTAAGTTTGCCTGTGTTGACGGACCCGATTTTAACGGATATGAGGTTGATTTTGACGAAGCAATATCACGAAGCAGAATGTATAACAGCTTTGAGCGTCACGCTTATGACAAAAGCTGCAACCTCTATAAAAAGGAGGTAAACTGAAATGGCAAAGCCCAATATGTCACTTAAGCGCAACGAAATGCCTTCTCAGGAGCCTGCAATACGTGCACACAACTTTGACGAGGTTGCATTGGGATACAGCAAAGAAACTGCAATAGACGAGGCTATGCGCTGTCTCAGCTGTAAGAATACACCCTGTGTCAATGCATGCCCCGTAAAAATAAACATACCCGCCTTTATAGAAAAAATTAAAGAGGGCGAATTTGAAAAAGCCTATGAGATAATCAGCGAATCCTCCTCACTTCCCGCCGTATGCGGAAGAGTCTGTCCCCAGGAAAGGCAATGTGAATCACAGTGCGTCCGCGCTGTCAAGGGTGAGTCTGTCGGCATCGGAAGACTCGAGCGCTTTGTCGCAGACTACCACAACAACTTCTGCATGGAAACCCCCACTCCCCCGCCCTCAAACGGCCACAAAGTTGCAATTATCGGCTCAGGCCCTTCGGGTCTTACCTGTGCGGGCGACCTTGCAAAAAAGGGATATGATGTAACTGTTTTTGAAGCGCTCCATGTTGCCGGAGGTGTTCTTGTTTACGGTATTCCCGAATTCCGTCTTCCAAAAGCCATTGTTGCAAAAGAGGTTGACACCCTGAAAAAATTAGGTGTAAAAATCGAAACAAATGTTGTTATCGGCAAGACACTCTCCGTTGACGAGCTTTTCGGAATGGGCTTTGAAGCAGTATTCATCGGTTCAGGTGCAGGCTTGCCCAAATTTATGGGTATACCCGGTGAAAGCCTCAAGGGCGTTTATTCCGCAAACGAATTTCTTACCCGCAGTAATCTTATGAAAGCCTACCTTGACAGTCCGACTACACCCATTATGAAGGGTGGCAAGGTTGCGGTTATCGGCGGAGGTAACGTTGCAATGGATGCGGCAAGAACCGCTCTGAGACTCGGTGCCGAAAAGGTTTACATCATTTACCGCCGTTCAATGGAAGAGCTACCTGCAAGACACGAGGAAGTCGAGCATGCTATTGAAGAAGGCATTGAGTTTTCTCTTCTCTGCGCTCCAACAGAAATTATCGGATACAATAACCCCGACGATCCCCGCGACCCGAAGAACGGCTTTGTCAAGGCTATGAGGCTCATTAAAATGGAGCTTGGTGAGCCCGATGCAAGAGGTCGAAGACGTCCCGTTGAAATTGAGGGCAGCGACTACGAAATTGAAATTGATACGGTAATTATGTCAATCGGTACATCACCCAACCCTCTTATCAAATCCACTACCGATGGACTTGAGGTCAATTCAAAAGGCGGCATCATTGTAACCGAGGACGGTCTCACCTCCCGAAAAAATGTCTATGCCGGCGGAGATGCTGTTACAGGTGCCGCTACAGTTATTTCAGCAATGGGTGCAGGTAAAACAGCAGCGAATGCCATCGATAAAGCTTTAAGGTGACAGTAAATAAATTAAAGGAACTGCAAGCAAGACAGCCTGCGGTTCCTTTTTTCTTATATCCTGCATCTTAGCATAAGTTAAACAGCCATCGGAATTAACACGACGGCTGTAATGAATTATTTCACTTTTAAACTCTTTGCAGAGCTCCACGCACCGTAAACACTCTTTTTGTTAATCGTCTTGTATGCACGGACTCTTACATAGTACTGCTTTCCCTTTATGAGCTTCTTGATTGTAGTTTTCTTTGTCTTTGAAGATTTAACTGTTACCTTCTTGGTTGTCTTTTTAGAGAACTTGCTTGAGGTTGAATACTGTATTTCATAGCCCGTTACACCGCTTACTGTCTTCCATGCAGCGGTAAGCTGCTTACTTCCTGCGGTTAAACCGGAAAGAGTTACCTTTGCGGGAACAGTAGCTGTGGAAAGCTCAGAGCTGAATAAGCTTCTGTTCTTTCCTTTAATGGCGACTATCTCTATCTTATAACCCGTGGCCTTTTTAAGATTTTTAAGCGTTACACTGTTCTTGGTAGTTTTAAAACTTTTTTTATCCTTTTTATTACTTTTACTCCAATAATATACCTGATATTTTTCAGCACCTGTTACCTTATTCCAGGTAAGCTTAATTGATGTTGTTGACGGTGTTGCCTTCAGATTCGTGGGTGTGGCGATAAAAGATACTTTTCTTGCAGCATAGTTACTCTTTGTACCGTCTTTGACCGCATAAACTCTGTAAGCGTATTTTTCACCCACTTTAACATCTTTATCGGTATACTTGACTGTTTTTCCGTCCTTGGTTGTATAAACCTTTTTCCATTTGCCGTCTATCTTCTTATAAACCATATAACAATCTGCTACAGGAGATTTCTCCCATTTGAGATCCAAGGATTTTTTATTTATCTTTGGAATGGTAATAATTACGGGTTTAATATAGGTAGCCTTTGTTCCCTTTTCTTTTTTTCCTCCGCCCTCACACTGAACGGTATAATAATAAGACTTTCCGTGCACTGCGGTTTTATCAGTATAGCTATGACCTTGTACTGTCTTCAGGACCTTCCATTTGCCGTCAGGAGTGTCTTTTCTGTAAACAGTATACTTATTGTTGCCGCAATAGTCCCAGGTAATATGCAATCCTTTATCCTGTGACTCTGATTTTATATCAGGCTTCTTTATAAGTCTGATTGTGCAACAGTTTGATTGAATTTCAGTGGAGTCTGCAACTACACCCACATAATAATCATAATATATCAGCGGCTTGAGATTACGTACTGTGTAAGAGGTTTTAGTATTATCAAGAACAGCTATCTGTGTACCATCCTGATATATAACATATTTAGTTGCTCCCTCTTTAGGCTTCCATGAGAGTGTCGCAGCATAATTGGGATGATCCGGCTCAACAGTAAGCTCAGTCGGAACAGTATGTTTAACAGCGAAAGAATTTTCAGAGCTTACAAAAGTTACGGTACCGTCCGGTGAAACAGAGGCCACGGCATATTCATTCAAATAGGTGTCTTTGTTTTTCTCGAAGTGCAGTTTTCCGTCTTTTGTTATATAACTGTTCACTGCAAGCCATACACCGTCTTTTCTTGTGTAAACCATATACTTAACCGAGCTATCAAAATTACTGACCTTTACACTGCAATAATAAGGCTCGTCAGTTTCTACCGTATTCGCTTCAACAGTAACATACTTTGAACTCAGTTTTACAGGAACCTCCTTGGTGGTTGTTTCTTTTTCTGCACCGTCTGCCACGCACACTATCTTGTAAGTATAATTCACATCTGTAATAAGATTACTGTCATTAAAGCAGTCCGTATCCGTAAATCCAAGGAAATAGTATTCTTCGTTATCGCTTTTTCTGTAAATATTATATCCCTGAACATTATTAATCTTTTTCCATTTTAACCTTACACCGCCCTCCTCCAATGGAGAAGGCATAGCATTTTCTATTGGCAGATAGCAAGTCGTTATCTTTGTCGGACTGCTTTTATCGCCGTAGTAATAACCGATAGATGCACACACTGCATATGAATATTTATTGCCGTTTTCAATATTTTTTTTATCCGTATAACTTGTTCCGTTTGTATTTCCTACTTCCCACCATACTTCACTGTTTTCATATTTTCTAAAGATTCTGTATGAAACACCGTCTATTTTATTCCATGTGATAACAGGATAACCCTGCCCATCTGTTGTAAAGGAAGTTATAACAGGAACATCCAATATCGCCTCACTATACGAATAGGCTGAATATATACTTTCATAAGAGCCTATTACAGATTTAACATGGTAATCATACTTTATATTTCTCTTGACGGCTCTGTCCGTAAAAGTACTATCCTTTGTGCTACCTATTTTTATCCATTCCTTGCTATTGCTGATCTTTCTGTAAACATTATAGCTTTCCACACTCTTGACAGCTTTCCACGACAAGGTAAGATTTCCGGAATCCTCCTTTATAGATTTTATCTCCGGGTTTTCAAAATAAAGAATGGCTTTATTGTTTTCATATCCGCTGGCAACATAATTTTTTTCTGCTATAACAGTAAAGAAATAGACTGTTCCGCTTTTCATAGGGGAGCCGTTTATCCAATCACTACTACTATGAACATAGCTTCTTTTGCTTGTTTTCTCTACAAGATCCCAATCGGAATTTGCGGTTGCAGCATATACATAATAAGTGACATTGTTAGCTACCTTATCCCAGGACACTTTTATACCGTCTTTTACATTATACTCCAGAGTAACCTTAGGAGTCTTAATGGCATTTACCTTCAATTCATCCGCCGATAAGGGGGTGCTTCCCGTGCCGCTGACAGCCTTTACCTTATAATAGGCAGTGGCATTTTTATCCTTTAGGGATTTATCCACATAATATGACATATCTCCGCCGGCAGCTTTTACGGTTTTTATCTTTTTGAATTTACCGTCTACCTTTTTATAAACATAATATTTTGTTGCGCCCGGTACGGAATACCAATAAATAATCGGACCTTCTACACTGTTCTCATAGCCGTAAATAATTGTTTTCATATCCTTGAGCTCGGTTCCGTCTCTTTTAACGACTATTTTAAAATTGATAACAGTAGAGGGATCCTTTTGGCGTCCTCCTCCCCAATGCCTGCTATTTTCTTTCTCTACATAAGCAGTAGCATAATAGGTTTTACTTTTTAATCCGGTCAGATCAAACAAAATATTATCGTATTTCGTACCCTTGTAATAATCTTCTCTGTATTCCGTTACCATCTTGGTTCTTTTTGAGTCAGAATATATTTCCAGCACAAAAACCTGTTCTGCAACCGTATCCTTGTAAGCCTTCATACACAGGTAATCGACATTACCGTAAAGAGTAACACTTGAAACACTTTTATGAGAGGAATAGCTTACAGGCTTATATGTACTCTTACTTGAAAATTCACTGATCTCTGCATACATCGCAGAAACACCCAACGAAAGAAACAGAGTCAGCACCAACAGCAATGCAGCAAATAAACCCTTTTTTTTCATATTAAAACCTCCTTCTGGAACATATAATGCACTAAATTCAACATATTTTCTGCACATATTATAACATATTATGTTGAATTAAACAAGAGTTTTCCTCTTATCTCGAATTAAATATATCACAATCATTAATTTTTGTCAATCAATCTATACATCTTTTGATAATTTATTATCCTGTTATGTAAATTATAATTAACAAAAGGAGTGTTTAGTATGGTTTCTGATATAATTAAAAATTTACGCGAGGATGCCGGCTATTCTCAATCTGAATTAGCGCGCAAATTAGGCATTTCCCGAAGCTCCGTAAATGCTTGGGAAATGGGATTATCTACACCTACCACACCCTATATAGTCGAAATTGCAAAGATTTTCCGTGTTTCAACGGACTACCTGCTCGGTCTCGAAAATCAAAGAACCGTAAGTCTCGACGGCTACAACAACACCGAAATCGAGCTGATTTATAAACTGCTTAAATACCTTGACGAACAAAAGAAATAAAAAGACAGACACATCTCGGGCAAAAGCCATAGGATGTGTCTAAGTTTTTAATGTTTAATTTTCACGTGGCGAGATTTTTTAAAGAACTTCAAAAGTCTTAAAAACTCTCACAAAGCCTTGTAAATAAAGGAATTACTTACTAGCCTCTTCAATAGCAACTGCACATGGGCAGTCATCGAAGCCTGGGGTTGTTACCTTATTCGATGAGGTGTTTTCAGGGGTGTTTTTTATGAATTTTCTGCCTGAAATACCCATAAATTGGTACTTGTTGTATCCTGGTGTATTCTGCTGTTGTAAAGTTTCGTGTTGTGGGTGGTTTTTGTAAAGCTTTGAATTTGCTACTTGATGCAATATGATTATAATGCGTTCTACCTTGCAAGTCAATAATGCTATATTCAACTTATGCTAAGACATAAGCCCATGATTTTCCGACTCTGATTTTTTCAAGTTTACCTTCAGCAACTAACCCCGCAAGAATACGGTTTGCTGTAGCCGAAGACACTTGGAACAACTGACGAACATCTGCATTTGTAATATAGTCATTCTTGCGAAGAAACTGTTCAATTTTGAATAAACGTAAATCTTTATCAGTCATATCCTGAGGGACCGAAGATGCTTCAACCGCTTCCTCAAGAGCTTCTTTTATTGCCGACAGCATAAAAATTATGAATGTTGTAGATTCACCTTCAAAATTCGATTTATTTATGGCTCGGTAATATTCTTCCTGACGATCGTGAATTATAGATTCAACAGGCAGCCATGCAAACATAGGCTTCCACTGTGTCAGGAGTAGGGTATGCCATAAGCGTCCGATTCTGCCGTTGCCGTCAGCAAAAGGATGGGTATTATAACACTTCATCACTCATTTATCAACACCTATGAGCGATGAAATGATTGATGAAAATTATTTTGTAATCAATTATATCTGTTCATCATAAAGTCAATTGTCAACTGTCAAGTTCATACTGAAAACAGATATATTATTTGTATAAAAATTATTTTTATCTGATCTCCTTTCAAGCTGTAAAAAAATGAAGTAATTAATTCGCCGACATCCCATAAGACAGTATTTGTTTCTCGAAAAAAATCCCTGTATTATTGTCAAAAGCCTCGCAAGGCGACAGCCTTGCTGCGTTTAGTGACTTCAATACAAGAAATTTTCATTTCTTACGAAACTGCGAAGCACTTTAAAATGCGAAATAGCTTTGCAAGAAAAGGCGAAAATCACCGATAATGCTGACGCATATCGGTGATTTTTAACGCGTTATTGTGAAATGATTTCACATTTTAAAGAAATACTGCCTTATGGGATGTCGGCGTTAAAACTACTGCATTTTTTCATTAAGCTGCTGTTGTTTCTTCTGTGGCTTTTTCAGCCGTCATAACCATAATTTCGCTAATTCCGCCCTCATTATCAAACCTTATTATAATTACATCGTCAACCTTAAGTGAGGTGTAATCTCCGTCGCCGATCTTCATTCCCTCGGGGACGGTGTATTCCTCTGTTTCACCGCTATAGGTCAAAGAAGAAGGATCAAAATTCATCATACCTCCTGCCTGCGGCATAAAGCCCTCTGGCTTCTCTCCGTTCTGAAAGTCCGGTCTTGAGCCGTCTGTGCCTTCGGGTCTTTCTCCCTTGGGGAAATCAGGCCTTTCACCATTCTTGAAGCTTTCAGGATCGAAGCCCTCAGGCATCTCTCCTTCAAAATCTTCAGGATTGAAGTTTTCAGGCATTTCGTCTTTGTTGAAGCTTCCGAAGTCACCTTTCGGTCTTTCACCACCGAACATACTGTCAGTATCAGCTAAATTCAATGTGACCTTATTTCCGTCAATAGCTTCGATTTTACCCATAACAATATTCATATTAAGCTTGTCTCTGCCACCGTTTTTATCATTCTTGCCCGAGCAGCCGTAAAAGCTTAATGCACAGGCTATGCAGAGAACTGCTATACAGATTATTTTTTTCATTGTTTTATCCTCCTTGTCATCTGCCAGGGCGTCGCATTCCGCCACCCATACCACCGAAGCCACTCATAAAGTTGAATCCTCCTGTGTCCTCGACCGACTGATATTCATCATAATAGGAATAATAGTATTCCTGCCCCTCGGAAAGTCCCGAAAGTATCTCTGCTTTTTCGCCGTCAGAAGCACCTACGGTTACTGTAACAGGCTTTTCGAGAGTTTCTTCACCTTTATTGTATTTTGTATAAATCACCGTCTCATTTCCCACATCACAGAGAGCTTCCACCGGAACAGTAAGAACATCCGTGTGCGAGGAAAGAACTATCTTAGCCGTGGCATTCATACCCTCAAGCATATTTTCCGCTCTGTCCATAGTAATCTCTACAGCGAATTTACTGTTACCGCCGGAGTTTTCACCGCTTGTTCCGATATTTGTAACAGTACCCTCAAAGGCTTCGCCCATAAATGCATCCAGAGTGATTTCGGCAGTCATACCAATTTCTATCAGTGATAAATCAAGCTCGTCAACAGTAACAGAAACCGTCATTTCATTCTGCGGTGTTACCAAAGCTACCGTTGTTCCCTCAAGTTCGAAAAGCTCAAACTCATTTTCACTCTGCATCATTCCCGAAAGGTCACCTAAGGAGCCGCCGCTGAAGGAACCACCCGAAAAGCTTCCGCCCGGTAACTGACCCTGACTCTGATTCTGACCAGACGGAAGAGTAAAGTCTCCGCCGCTCGGCGAAGTTACATCTCCAACCGAGGGCATAGTAACATCGTCACCGGAAGGCATCGTTACATCATCGCCGGAAGGCATGGTCATATCTCCGCCAACGGGAGCAGTAACATCACCGTTCGGTCTTGTCATGTCACCGCCGGGATTTGATGGCGGTGGTGATGGCTGTGTGGTACTCGGAGCTGTAGTAGAAGGCTCTGTAGTAGTCGGAGCTTCAGTTGTTGGCTGAGTAGTTGTTTCAGCAGGTGTGCTGCTACCCTTCACTACACGTACCGCCCACACTATATCCGAGATACCCGTGCCTGCAAAAAGCAGAATATCTCCCGTCTTTACCTCATCAACACCTATTTGCTTCCAGACGTTTCCGTCAAGCTCATAAACAGGAACTGTCGGATTGAAATTACCGTTCTCTGTCATCTTTTCCTCGGTAAAATCAACCTCTAAAAGATTTTTATAGTCGGTTACTGTCTGATTTTCAGCGTTAAGATTTACATTCCACACACCGTCATTTACAGAAACTATCTTGCCGATATAGTTATTGTATACTGTCTCATCGTTTCCGTCGGGAGAATTAGCTAAAAGCTCTACCGATACTCCTTCTGTGTTCGAAAGCAGGAGTGTGCTTTCCTTATCTATTCCCGAAACAATTCCGTCAATGGGAGACTTTACAGTGCCACTCTGATATATTTCAAAGAGTGAAAGCATCAGCTCCTCATAGTCTCTGTGCTGTGAGGCGAGGTTATCATATTTGGCTGTACTGCTCACGTTTTTCAGTGTAAAAAGAATCTCACCTGAGGAAACCTTTTCTTTTTTACTTACCTTTACAGAGGAAACCGTACCTGAATAAGCTGTCGCATTCCAGCGGCTGTTTATCTGTATTTTTCCGCTTCCTATTTCGGCTCCGTCTTTTTTGATGACAGTTACCTTAGTGCCCTCGGTGTAATTTTCATCCTCAAAGGTAATCTTAGCCACGCCATTGAGGTAGGTTTTCACCTGTCCGCTCACTGTAGATTTATCCTTAAATACAACCTTTACATTTTCACCTGCAGAGATTTTCTCGTCAGTTTCGATTTCTACTGACATTAGACCGTCGAGAGAAACCACAGCAAGAGCACCCTTTTTCAGCATAACACTCTGAACATCGTCACCCGATTCGGCATAAACTGCCTTTACAGTACCTGCTCTTTGTGCAATTACCTTGTCTGTTGAGCTTTCGCCCTTTGCATCCTCCATTTCTTCTCTCAAATAATCCATAGTTTCCTGTATATCGCTTATGGCCTGCATAAGTGTAACACGGTCAATTTCAGCAAGGTCATCGCCCTTTTTCACTCTGTCACCGTTTGAAACGAGAAATTCCTTGATTTTAACAGTGGAAGGAATATTAATTTTTTCTCCGTCCTGCTGTGAGAGGGTGCCTGCACCGATTAAAAGCGAGCTTATCTCTCCCTTTTCTGCAGTACCTGAAAGTATACTTGCTTTTATACCGTCATTATTTCTTTTCGATGCAGCCATAGGAAGAACAGCCAGAAGAATAACCATCACAATTGAAACGCAGACTGCTACAACCTTTTTCTTAGGGTATTTTCTGATAAAATTCATAATCATTTTCATAATGCCTTAACCTCCGTAATGAAGTGCATCAATGGGCTTCATTTTAGCCGCCTTATTTGCGGGATAAAGACCGAAGAGAACACCGATAACAAAGCAGAATAAGACCGCAATAAGCACTACTCCGAGGTCAAGGGTAAACTTCATTCCCATACTTGACACTATGGTGGTAACTATCTGCAATATAGCCCATGACATAAATATACCGATAGCACAGCCTAGCATACAGATAACCACCGCTTCCATAAGAAACTGCATAAGAATATTCTTTCTGTTAGCACCGATTGCCTTTCTGATGCCTATTTCACGGGTTCTTTCCGTAACGGTAACGAGCATAATGTTCATAATACCGATACCACCTACGATAAGAGAAATAGCCGCTATACCGCCAAGAAGAATAGTGAGAATAGAAGTGATGTCCTCCATAGTATCCTCTAAAGCATCCTGTGAAGAAACGGTAAATGCTTCGTCATCCTCCTCAAAGCGTTCCATGAGAAGAGCCGTTACAGCTTCCTCGGCTTCAGCTATTGTGCTGTCCTCCTCTGCACCTACATAAAAGGATGTGATTTCAGAGCTTACTGTATCGGAAAGTCTGAGAAGTGAGGTGTAAGGAACATACGCCACCATAGTACCCGATGAGAATATCGATGTGAGAGAGTTTTCATTATCTGTTACAACACCTGCTACGGTATATTTTGTACCGTTAAGAGAAACTGTATCCCCTACACAGTCAGCATAGCCTATAAGCTCCTCTGCACAGGTTTCATTTATAACACAGACATAGGTGTTATTTTCCACATCGGTATTTTTAATGAATCTACCCATAGCAAGCTGTAAGCCCTGTATGTCGTAATAAAGAGGAGTGGTACCGTAAACAGTTACATCTCCGTTATCGTTTTTACCCTTACCTGTAACTGAATCCTGTGCATAGGGAGCAATTACAGAAAGCTTTTCTTCTGTATCCGTCCACTCCTTTATAGTGTTAAGTGTCACGGGCATACCCTTGTCATCAGAAATACTGACTGTAATCATATTACTGCCAAGGCCCGACACAGTATCCGTAACAGAGCTTGTGGCACCGTCAACAAGGCTTACAAGAACTACAAGAGCCATAACACCGATAATGATACCGAGCATTGTCAGTACGGAACGAAGCTTATTGGAGCTTATGCTTCTTATTGCCATTTTAAATGACATCATCATAATTCCACCTCCGTAACCTTACCGTCTAAAATATGGATGCTTCTCGGAGCCTGCTTTGCCACATCGTTGTCGTGAGTGATGAGAACAATGGTATTACCTTGTCTGTGAAGCTCGTGGAACATTTCCATTATTTCCTTACTTGTATTTGAGTCAAGATTACCCGTAGGCTCATCAGCTAAAATCAGAGACGGTCTTGTAACAAGTGCTCTTGCTATAGCAACTCTCTGCTGCTGACCTCCCGAAAGCTCAGTGGGAAGATGCTTTGCTCTTTTGATAAGACCTACCTTTTCAAGTGCTTCCTTTACTCTTTGCTGTCTTTCACCCTTGGGAACACCCTGATAAATGAGAGGAAGCTCAACATTCTCCTCGGCATTAAGCTTTGCTATAAGGTTGAAATTCTGAAAAACGAAACCGATTTTCTCATTTCTTACCTTGGCAAGGTCATTTTCACTGTAGGATTCAATAGGCATACCGTCAAGATGATATGAGCCTGCATCAGCAATATCAAGGCAACCGATAATATTCATAAGCGTAGACTTACCGCTACCCGAAGGACCGATAATACTTACAAATTCGTGAGGCCTTATATGAAGCGAGGCGTGGTCGAGAGCTCTCACTCGTTCGTCACCCACCTGATAAAACTTACATACTTCCTGTAAAATAATCATTCTGCTTCACCCCACTTAACCGCCAAAGCCGGGGAAGTTACCGCCTGAAGGCATCTGAGGTCTTTCACCTCTTCCGCCTCCGCTGCCGAAATCAGGCATTTCTCCACCGCTGAAATCGGGCATATTTCCACCACCGAAGCCGCCCATACCACCGAACATATTACCCGACTGGATTTCGGTGTAATAAACGGTATCTCCTTCATTAAGACCTGATTTGATTTCTACATAGTTATTATTTGAAATACCTGCTTCAACCTCTGTTCTGCCGCCGTATTCCTTTGTCTTTTCGTCATACTGTGTATATACATAGGAGCTGCTGCTTGTCTGCTTGAGTGCTTCAACGGGAATGAGAAGTGCATCCTCTACACCCTCGATTTTTACATCAACGCTCGCTGACATACCTGTAAGCATTCCTTCAGCCTTATCAAATGTGACAGTAGCAGAATACTGTGTAACACCCGAGGAGGTTTCAGCAGTTTTATTGATTTCCGTAACCTTACCCGTAAACGCCTCTTCACTGACAGAGCTTACTGTTATATCAGCCTCCTGGTCAAGAGCAAGAGAAAGTATGTCTGTTTCGTCAACACCGATAGTGACACTCATACTCTTGCCGGGATAAAGACTAAGAAGAGAAACAGCCTCGCCCTGTACATCTTCAGACTCGGAGTAAGTAACACCGCTGATAAGTCCGTCAAAGGGTGCCGTTACTGCTCCATCCTGACGGATTTTGAGAAGAGCTACCAGTTCCTCTTCCTTTTCCTTTCTTTCACGCAGAAGACTTTCATAGTCAGCACTGTATTCTGTGTCAGTAAGAGAGAAAACAGCTGTGGAAGCACTTACCTTTGTGTTAAGGGATACTCTGACACTACTGATTTCACCTGCTATACCCGTAACAGATAAGGGATTATGAATATAGAGCTTACCACTTCCTATTTCCTTGCCGTCAGAGTCAAGGACAGTAACCTTTTCATTGAACTTCGGGCCATTATCGGTAACAAGAACAGTAGCAGTCTTTCCCGAAACAGTTTCTACGGTGCCGTCAATCCTGCTGCCGTCAGCTCTTTTCACCTTAACACTATCGCCAACGGAAAGCTTATCTGTTTCAATATCAACAGCCATATATCCGTCAAGAGAGATGAGAGCCAGTGCACCCTTTTCTGCCATAACATCAACTACCTTGTCACCCTTTTCGGCAAAGATTTTTTTTATTCTGCCCGACACACCTGCTTTCACGGTGGAGGAGACGGTATCACTTTCCGCATCAGCGATTTCATCGTCTATTTCGTCGATTTCCGCCTGAACGGAGGTAAGGGTACTGCTTACAGAGGTCATATTAACTTTAACTAAAAGGTCACCCTTTTTAACTTCCTTACCCGCCTTAACGGCTACCTCTTCCACCTCTACTCCGTAAGGAACGGAAATCTCCTCGACGTCCACAGCGGAAAGAGTGCCTGAGCCGGAAACGACAGTGCTGATGGTACCTCTGGTTACCTGTGCAGACTGCACCTCTCCCTCCGATACGGCAAAGCGTGTTCTTACCTGCCTTTGAAGAACAACCACACCGACGGCAAGACTTACCGCCAGCACCGTCACAACGATGATAACCGTTCTGATAATTTTCTTTTTGCGTCTTTTCTTTTTTTCTTCCATAGCTTCGAAAAGCTCGTCGCCTCTTGAAACAGAAACTTCATTATCCATAGAAAAAACTCCTTTGTAATAAATTTGACGTCAGTATAAAAAATCAACCTCAACAAAGTCTCAACTCTAATTTAAAGAAAGTAAAATTAACAATTCGTTCATATTTAAAGCGTATAAAAACAGTTGAGGTTCCGTTGAGCTTAAATAAGTATAATTAACTTAATTTAAGCTTGAAGCTTTAAACTTTTTCTCAGAGGTGAAATTATGTATCATATTATGGTTGTAGAGGACGATAAAGAGCTGCGGGATTTATTCTGCTGTGTTCTTTCAGATAACGGATATACCCCTTTTCCTGCCTGTAACGGATACGAAGCCTTCTGTATTATAGAAAGCACTCGTATTGACCTGGTTATTTCTGATTTAATGATGCCCGAAATGGACGGTTATGATTTAATACAGACCCTGAGAAAAACCGACCACAATATGCCCGTGCTTATCATTACCGCCAAGGATACTGCCGATGACAAAAGAAGAGGCTTTCAGGCAGGCACCGATGACTATATGGTAAAGCCGATAGACGTCAATGAAATGATATGGCGTGTGGAGGCTCTTCTTCGCAGAGGTCAGATTTTCTCTTTGCATCGGGCAAAATTAGGTGAAACAGTTTTCGATGCCGATAACTACACGGTAACAAACGGTGACACGGAAACGCTTCTCCCTCAGAAGGAATTTCAGCTCATATATAAGTTAGTCACCTACCCCGGCAGAATATTCACCCGTAGGCAGATTATGGATGATGTGTGGGGCTTTGACAGTGATGCAGACGAGCACACACTCGAGGTTCACATAAGCAGACTCCGTGAAAAGTTCAAGAAAAACGAGGATTTCGAAATCATAACCGTAAGAGGTCTCGGCTACAAGGTGGTGAAAAAGCAATGAACAAACGATCCTTAAAAATGGCTGTGGTCTTTTCGCTGCTGATTTTTGCCGTTCTGACGCTTACATCATTTCTATCAATGATAATGACCGCACGCTTTTTTCGTCCCGGTATGCTCCGCCCCGGCATCGGTCCCGCCCATTTCAGCTTTCCGATGATTACAAGCGTTCTGGCAGGCTGTATAATTTCCCGTCTTGTCACCCGACGTCCCATTAAAACTGCTGAGGAAATAAGCAAGGCAACAAAAGCCGTCGCTAAAGGCGATTTCAGCATAAGACTTGATGAAAAGACCTCTGTTTCCGAATTCCGTGAAATGGCAACCAATTTCAATGTTATGGTAAAGGAGCTGGAAAACACAGAAATGCTCCGAAAGGATTTCATCGAAAATGTTTCTCACGAGTTCAAGACACCTCTTGCCGCAATCGAAGGCTACACCACTCTGCTTCAGAAAAAAGATCTGAGCAATGAAAAGAAAGAGGAGTACATCAGAAAGATTCTTTTAAGCACCCACAGACTTAATTCACTCACAGGAAACATACTTCTGCTTTCACGGCTGGAAAATCAAGAGGTAGACATAAGCAAAAAGGAATTTCTTTTAGACGAGCAGATAAGAGAAAGCATTCTGCTTTTAGAAGAAAAATGGTCAGAAAAAGAGATTGAGCTTGACATACAGCTTTCCCACTGCAGATATTACGGAAACGAAGAGCTGCTTGCTCATGTTTGGCTGAACCTCATCGGAAACGCCATTAAATTTGTCCCGCACAACGGTGCTGTTGCAGTGAAGCTTTGCTACTATCACGATGACACCATAATTATGGTAAGTGACAATGGTCCCGGAATGGATAATGAAACTATTAAAAGAGTTTTTGAAAAGTTTTATCAAGGAGACCATTCCCGATCCACCGGTGGCAACGGACTAGGTCTTGCTCTTGCCAAAAGAATAATCGACCTTCATCAAGGCGAAATCATCGTTCAGAGTGAGGAAGGTAAAGGAACAGCATTTACGGTAAGACTGCCGGCGAGCATAAAGCAGTAATTAACCGCAGATAAAAACAGACACATCATAACGGAAAGCTCCGGAATGATGTGTCTTAGTTTTTAATGTTTAATTTTCATGTGATGAGATTTTCAAGAGAGCTATCAAAGTCTCAAAAACTCTCACAAAGCCTTATAAATAAAGGAATTATTACGAGTGAAACGAGTAACAAGGTTCTCCGAAACACAGAAATCTTTGGTTTCGTCTTGTTTCGTGAGGTTCTTATTTACTTGCTTCTTCAATTGCAACAGCACATGCAACAGTCATACCAACCATGGGGTTGTTACCTTATTCGATGAGGTGTTTTCAGGGGTGTTTTTGATAGGTTTTATGCCTGAAAATGCCCATAAATGGTACCTATTGTTCCTTGGTGTGTTTAGCTGATGTAAAGTTTTGTAAAGCTTTGAAGCTGCTGTCTTATCTAATATAATGTGCATAAACCGACGGAATTTTTATATTGAATGTTTACCTATATTACTTCTCGTAACCCGCTCTCATTTCTTCAAGCTCTTCAAGAATT
>JAZLBS010000033.1:0-27216 GCA_045613805.1 Acutalibacteraceae bacterium | reverse complement strand
GCAGAAGCTTGAGTTCAGAAACGGCAAGCCCTGCTTCGGTTAATAATATTAAATCTCTCCCTGACAGGGAGAGATTTTCTGATAAGTGAAAAGATTTTATTTGTAAAACAGACCGCCGGATCAATCTGACCTGGCGGACTGTAATTTATAAATCTGTGTCTGAGTTTACTGATTATTTCTGACCGTAATAGGCATTGGGACCGTGCTTTCTCATATAATGCTTATCGAGAAGATACTGTTCAATCGGCTTCTTTTCACCGCTTATCATTTCTGCGTGATATGCCATGTTTGCAACCGTTTCCATAACCACAGCGTTGTGGACAGCCTCCTTGGGATTCTTGCCCCAAGCAAAGGGACCGTGCTTATAAACAACAACACCGGGAACAGCCATCGGGTCAATTCCTTCGAAGGCTTCAATGATTACCGTTCCTGTTTCCTTTTCATAGGCTCTTTCCACCTCTTCGGGAGTGAGCTGTCTTGTGCAGGGAATTTCACCGTAAAAATAGTCAGCGTGGGTTGTGCCGTAAGCGGGGATGCCTCTGCCAGCCTGTGCCCATGAGGTTGCCCAGGTGGAATGGGTGTGGATAACACCGCCGATTTCCGGGAAGGCTTTGTAAAGCTCGATGTGTGTAGGCGTATCGGATGAGGGATTGAGTCTGCCTTCGACAACATTTCCTTCAAGGTCAACAACCACCATATCATCGGCTGTCATAACGTCATATTCAACACCGCTGGGCTTTATTACAATAAGTCCCTTTTCTCTGTCTATACCGCTGACATTACCCCAGGTGAAGGTGACAAGGCCGTAAGCGGGGAGACTTAAATTAGCCTCAAGAACTTCCTTTTTGAGCTGCTCTAACATATGTATCATTCCTTTTTTTGCTTTTTGAATATTATATTATTCGCGTATTATTTTGTCAAGATAAACGTAGTGATGCTGTTGCCTTTAAGAGAAGCGGAGAAGATGTTTTTACAGGGATTTTCACAGGAAATTTCTGACCAGTGTTCCCCGTCTTTTATACTGCCTGATGTGCGGATTGCTTTTGCCGAAGTAAAGTCGGGAAGCTCTTCAAGGATGAATTCTGCAGCTTCGGTATCTGCCTTCGGGTTAACGGCAACTATAATAAGCTTTTCCTCTTTTGTGTCATAGGCGACAAGAGATTTCTTATCGGTCAGAATAATTTTCATTCCCGGTCTTATATAACGTGAAAACTGACCGAAGGCGTAGTATTTCTGAGTGAGAATGTATTCTTCCTTGTCAATTTCTGCAACAGCACAGCCCCAATAGCCTTTATTCAGGTCGAACATGCCTTCCATGTCCTTTCTGCCAAGGTAGCCGTTCTCTGAAATATAGCTTGCTACTATCTGCCATATAACCCAGGCTGAGGGCTGAAGCACATACATATCCTCTATAATTTTCTCTGAAAGCCAGATAGCGGGCCCCATTTCTCCTGCATTTTCACCGCTTAAGGAGGACCAGTCCGTTTCCGTCATCCACAGGTCAATTCCTGTTTTTCGGCAAAGCTCACCGATTTTCTTTGTTGCCCTTTCATAGGTGTGAGTGCTGACACGGTCAATTACACTGAGGGCTTCGGGTGAGAGCGCGGAAAAAGCTTTTGCTGCACGTTTTGCATTGGTTTCGTCGCTTGCGGTTAAATCTGTTGCATCAAGACCGTATTTTCTCATCGCTTTTTTTGTTGCAACAAGTAGCTCACTCTGTCTCTTGCCGGGAGATATGTGACAGCCCTCCTGCTTCGGACTGTTTTTGTACCAATAATTTGTAAAAGGCTCATTCATCGGTGCGAGTGAGCTTATTTTTACGCCCTTTTCTCTTTGAATGTAATCAGTTACGTGAGCAAGATAGTCGGCAAAATCCGCTGTGCAAGCTTTCTTCAGGTTATTGCAGACCGGGTTAAGATGTCCCGAAGAACATCCGCTGACGGTCATAAAATATGGCGGTGAATTTGAAAAAGCCTCTACATATGCATCATTTGCAGAAGCTTTATAGCAGGCCTCAAGGACAGCAAGCTGTCTATTGTCAGCTTCGTAATTCCATTTTAATTCACCGGTTTCACTGTCTTTTTCAAGAAAGCCGGGCATCATGGAATCGGTGCGCTTGATGTGGGTATGGGTCGGGTCATCACCGCCTCCGATATTATATCGCATAATGTTAAGACCGAGACCTTTCTCTTTGTCGAAAAAAAGGTCAGCGGCATCACTTATGAGTTTTTCGCTGTGACCGACACGGTTTGCCCACCAGCAAAGACTTGTACCCCAGCCCTTGAATATGCCGTCACCGGTTGTGATTATGTTTTTTAAGGATACAGTTGTTTTCCTCATATACTTCTTCTCCTTATGGTGAATTTTTCAGGATGACAGAAAAATATAAAACTATAGGGACAAGGCGTACCGTGTCCCTATGTAAAAGTATTTGTTTAAGCGTTAAATCCCAGTTCAAAAGCCTTAAGATTTGTTTCGATTGTCTTGGGAGGTACGGTGGATTTGATAATATCTATCCACATTTCCTTGTCTGTACCGAGATAGTGTGCGGCTGCACCGAGAAGAACGATGTTGGCACATTTTGAGGTGCCTGCTTCAAGAGCTTTTTCGAGAGCGTCAACAGCTACGATTTTTACACCCTTGTCGGCAATCTTTCCGAGAATATTTTCGGGATATTCAGCCTTGCCCATAATTACGGGCATAGGATCGATTTTCTGTGTGCTTGAAATGAGGACACCGTCCTTTTTGAGCCATGGGAGCCAGCGTGCACTTTCAAGCTGCTCAAAGGAGATGATAACATCTGCTTCGCCTTTTTCGATTACGGGGGAATATACCTTTTCACCGTAACGCGCATAGGTAACAACGCTGCCACCTCTCTGGCTCATGCCGTGTACCTCACTTACCTTTACGTCAAAGCCCTGCTGAAGGAAGCATTTACCCATAAGCTTTGATGCCAAAAGGGTACCCTGACCGCCAACGCCGACAATAAGAATATTTTTAACTTCCATCAGCTTATTCTCCTTTCTCTATAGCGCCGAATTTGCATGCAGAGGCACATACTCCGCAGCCGACGCACTGTGTATCGTCAATAACAGCAAGATTCTTGCCGTTTTCTCTCTTGGTGAATGAAAGAGCAGGACATCCTACATTCAGACAAGCCTTACAGCCGATGCACTTATCTGCGTTGATTTTAACAGGTGCAGAGTGCTTGACTGTCTTGAGAAGAGCACAGGGGCGTCTTGAAATGATGAGAGAGGGAGCTTTTTTTGCAAGCTCTTCTTTAACTACTGCCTTTGTGTTTTCAATGTCAAAGGGGTCTACTACTCTTACGTTTTCAAAGCCTACTGCCTTTGCAAGTGCTTCAAGGTTAACTGAAACTGTGGGGTCGCCCTTGATGGTAAAACCGTTTGCAGGGTTGTTCTGATGGCCTGTCATACCTGTGATGGAGTTATCGAGAACAATAACGGTTGAGAAGCCCTTGTTATATGCAATATCAATTATACCTGTGATACCTGAATGGATAAAGGTTGAGTCACCGATAACGGCAACGCTCTTTGCTGCCGCTTCTTCTCCTCTTGCCAGGTTATAGCCGTGGAGACCGCTGATTGATGCACCCATACATACACAGCTGTCCATCATTGCGAGAGGAGCCTGTGCGCCGAGGGTGTAGCAGCCGATGTCACCGCTGACATAAAGTCCCATACCCTTGAGGGCGTAGTAAAGGCCTCTGTGGGGACAGCCTGCACAGAGAACAGGAGGACGTGCAGGAATTTCGTCCTCTATGGAAATGAAATCCTTTACTGTGTCCGTAAGTGCTGTTTCCACTGTTTTGTGTGAAAATTCACCGAGAATGGAGAAAAGCTTTTTGCCTGTAACTTTAACGCCGAGTTTAATGCAGTGAGTTTCAATGATGGGGTCAAGCTCTTCGATAACGATAACCTCGTCAACCTTAGCTGCAAAATCTGTGATAAGAGCTGTGGGAAGAGGGTTTACCATACCAAGCTTAAGATAGCTTGCTTTTTCGCCCATTGCTTCGTGGGCATATGTATAGGATGCACCTGAACAGATGATACCGATTTTAGTGTCATTCATTTCTACGGTATTTATACCCATTTCAACTGCTTCGGTATTGGCGAAGTCAGTCATTTCTTCAAGCCTTTTTTCAACTCTTTCGTGTGCAGGACGAGCCATAGCGGGCATCATAACACGGCTCATAACATCCTTTTTGTATTCCTTTACGGGAACATCCTTTCTTTCGCCGAGCTCTACTATCGAACGGGCGTGAGAAACTCTTGTGGAAAGACGGAGAAGGAAGGGAGTGTTGAAGCGTTCGGAAAGCTCGTAAGCCAGAACTGCAAAGTCACGGCATTCGGCTGAATCAGAGGGCTCAAGCATCGGTGTTTTTGATGCGATGGCATGGTGACGGGAATCCTGTTCGTTTTGTGAAGAGTGCATACCGGGGTCATCAGCCACAGCACATACCATACCGCCTGTAGCACCGATGTAGGATGCGGTGTAAAGAGGGTCAGCGGCAACATTGAGACCTACATGCTTCATAGCACAAAAGGATCTTGCACCGCCCATTGAAGCACCGAAGGCAACCTCAAAGGCTACCTTTTCGTTGGGGGCCCATTCAGAATACATATCATCGTATTTTGAAGCGAATTCAGTAATTTCCGTGCTGGGTGTGCCGGGATAGGAGGAGATAACATTTACTCCTGCTTCCCAAAGGCCTCTTGCAACGGCTTCATTACCGAGCATAAGAACTTTGTTCATTTTTATAACTCCTTTGATTTATGGTTTTTGGAATCTTTTTTGATGCTGAAAACAGCGTAACCATTATTATACATAATCTTACTTTACGTATTTTTCCGATTGAGAAAAACAAATGATTATATTTATGGCTTTTATATGCTTTTTCAAGTCTTTTTGATAATTTTCGATAATATTGAAATACAGATGAAAATTTTTTTGAAAATAAAAACAGAAAAGAATAAAATGTGAGGGTATTGTAGCACTTTAAAGAGTAAAAGTCAAGGCTTTCAGGGGAATTAGACCTGAAATATGTGTTTTGGGAAAAAGTGGGCGCAGAGGGAGTGTCGGGATGCTGTAACAAGCCTATACAAAGCTGCTGTCAAAGGTAATACAAGGCAGTAAAAGTGTAGGTATACGGATGAAGCAGCTTTTATACCTGAGTGTTTTCTGCACACAGGACAATTGTAGATATTAATAAAATGTGAATTAAAAATCCGTTGACTTAGCCACTTGTTAGTGTTAAACTAAAGACAGAAAAAAGGAGGAATTTTATATGAGAAACTTCGATAAATTAATTGACCGCAGAAATACAAACAGTCTCAAGCACGATTTTGCCATTGAAAACGGCTTGCCCGCAGATGTGCTTCCGATGTGGGTTGCAGACATGGATTTCAAGGCACCCGAATGTGTGCTTGAAGCAATGCAGAAATGGGTAGACCACGGTGTTTTCGGCTACAGCAATCTTAAAGAAGGCTATTATGAGGCGGTGGCAGGTTGGTTCACCCGTCATTTTGACTGGACACCTGAAAGGGAATGGCTTGTGCAGACTCCCGGTGTTGTCTATGCTCTGGCTATGGCAGTAAGAGCTTTCACGGAAAAGGGCGAGGGCGTTATTATTCAGCCTCCCGTTTATTATCCGTTCTATAATGTAATCAGAAATAATCAGAGAAATATTATAGAAAGTCCCCTTGTTTACAATGACGGAAAGTATACAATTGACTTTGAGGATTTTGAAAAGAAGATTACCGATAACGGTGTTAAGCTTTTCATTCTCTGCAGTCCTCACAATCCCATCTGCAGAGTATGGGCAAAGGAGGAATTGCAGAAGTTAGGTCAAATCTGCAAAAAGCACAATGTGATTGTCGTAGCTGATGAGATTCACTGTGATTTCACCTATGAGGGACACAAGCATAATATTTTTTATGAGGCTGTTCCGGAAATGGCCGACAGGACAATTATCTGTACTGCACCGAGCAAAACCTTCAATATAGCAGGTCTTCAGTGCTCAAATATATGGATAAAGAGCGAAGAGCTTCGTCAGAGATATAACGAGGAGGTAGCCGCAAGCGGTTACACCGTGCCCAATAACCCGGGTATCGTTGCCTGTAAGGCAGCCTATGAAAAGGGTGACGACTGGTATGAGGAGTGCTGGTCATATATAAAGGAAAATCTCAGCTATGTGAGAGATTTTGTAAAAGAAAATCTTCCGGGCATAAAGCTCGTTGAGCCTGAGGGTACATATTTTGCATGGCTGGATTGTTCAGGTCTCGGTCTTACGGCAGAGGAGCTTAATAACCTTATTATAAATAAGGCAGGTCTCTGGCTTGACGCAGGTGACATCTTCGGTAAGATAGCAGAGCAGTTCCAAAGAATAGTTCTTGCCTGTCCCAGAGAAACGGTGGTAAAGGCCATGGAAAGTCTTAAGAAAGCAGTAGAGGAAATGTAATATGAGCTTACTTTCCTATTATTTCAAAAATATAATTATATCGGTTGTAGCCTTTATTCTTTTTGGTGTAAGCTGGATTATCCCTGTAAATCTTATGAAAATCACTGTTTCGCCTGCTGTGTTTGAAACAGGCGGAGATTACTACAATATTGTATGGGAAACATCCTTCAAGGGCAGCGGCTGTGTAAAATATACCTACAACGGTGAAGAAAAGGTTGTATGGGACTCCAACAACGGCATTATATCATCCGACGATACAGTGCACAGTGTAAGAGTGCCCAAAGAGGAGCTTCGCGGTAACAGCTACACTGTTGAATCGCAGTTCATTCCATTCAAATTTGCATATAGCTGTCTCAAAGGCAGAAAATGTGAAAGTGAGCCTGTAACCTTTAACGGTATGGAAAAGGAAGATGACATAAAGGTTCTTTGTATTGCCGATATTCATGAGATGGAAAAGAAGATGAACAAGGCACTTTCACATATTGAGGAAAAGCCTGACCTTATCTGTATGATAGGTGATATTACTTCGGAAATGCGCACAAAGGATCAGTTTACCAAATTCCTTCTCAAGGATGCGGCCGATCTGAGTAAAGGCGAAATTCCTGTTGTATTCACACGAGGTAATCACGAAACACGAGGTGAATATGCCGGTGTTCTCTCTGATTATTTGGGTGACAGTGAAGGCAAATTCTATTACACCTTTGATTTCGGTGCTCTTTCAGCGGTTGTAATTGATTCCGGTGAGGATAAGGAAGACTCGCACAAGGAATACAGCGGTCTTGTTAATTTTGAAGCTCTTCGCAACGAGGAATATGAGTGGATCTGTGAGCTTGACGAGAAAGATTTTGACGGCAGATATAAGGTGGTTTTCAGTCACGAGCCTGTTCTCGATAATCATTTCGGCAAGGATTGGACAGCGCCCCTCAAGAAGCTTGGTATGGAGCTTATTGTAGGCGGACATTGGCACAAGTCTGAATTTCAGGAAGGGGAGCTTCCGGTATTTTTTGTCGGAGGCAATCTCGGTGACGGACAGTGGGCGGCATCAATGCTTACTCTCAGTGAAGGAAGAATGTATGTTAAAACGGTGAATACCGAAGGTGAAGTGCTTCTTGAAAGAGAAGTGTAAGGCTTAAAAAGTGTATAAATAAAAAGACTGTTGTAAAAGCAATTGTGCTGATACAACAGTCTTTTTTTCAGTATTGATTTAATATCTTATTCCACAACAGTATTCAGCCATACACCTTTTCGCATAAATATATAGCCGAGAATACATTTGAGTATATCTGCCGAACAGATGGCAGCATACATCGGAATAATTGGAACAGCCGTGAATCGGCTTAAAACAAAGGCAAGGGGAACGGAGATTATCCATACGAAGCCACTGTCAAAAATAAAGGTTATTCCTGTTTTTCCGCCTGAACGCAAGGTAAAATAGCACGCGTTAACAAATGCCTGAACGGGCATAAATATTGCCGAAACGATTATAAGCTTTGCCGCGAGAGTTCTGATTTCATTGTCAGTTTTGAAAATAGCAGGGAAATATGGAGCGAAAAGAATCATAACAATGCCTATAAAAATTACGGTGAACACGGCGTAGAACAAAAGATATGAGCTTGCTTTTTTTGCTCTGTCCCTTTCACCGGCACCAAGCATCTGACTTAAAATAATTCCTATTGCACAGCCAAAGGAAACAAAGGCAACATTGAAGACATTGCTTATGGTGGAGAGAATATTTACCGCCGCCACAACATCGAGACCTCTTACGGAATAACACTGATTGAGCATAGCCATACCGCCTGACCAAAGTGCTTCGTTGAGCATAAGAGGAAGCGAAACAAGAGTTATCTTTCTGAGAAGCTCCCTTGTAAGGGTACTGCCTGTGAAAAGACCTTTTATGAAGGGGTATTTCTTCCTGTGGGTATGAGACCATACGACGAGGATGGCAAGCTCAACATAACGGGAAATAACCGTTGCAATAGCTGCACCGTTTATGCCGAGTGCGGGAGCACCGAAGTGACCGAAGATGAGAATATAATTGAGAATCAGATTTGTGAAAACTGCCGTTACGGTAGATACCATAGGAGTTACTCTGTCGTTTGTTTCACGCAGAGTGCTTGCGTAGACCTGAGAGAGTGCAAAGGGTAACAGACCGATAAGCATTATACTGAGATATTCCGCACTGTAAGAAGCAACAAGTTCTCTTTCGCCTTCTCCTGCTTCGCCCTGAAGATAAGCACTGATAAGACTGTCTCCCAAGGTTACAAAGACTGCTATTCCGATTGCTGTGAGTAAAAGAGCAGAGATAAACTTGAACTGAACTGTATTTTTTACACCGGGTGTATCTTTTTTGCCGTAAAACTGAGCTGTAAAGATACCTGCACCTGACATAGCTCCGAAAATGCAAAGATTGAATACGAGCATTATCTGGTTGACAATGGAAACACCTGACATCTCAAGTGTGCCGACCTGTCCCACCATAATGTTGTCGAGCATATTTACAAAATTGGTGACGCCTGACTGAATCATAATAGGAACTGCCACCACAAGCATACGCTTGAAATAAGGTATACCGTTTCTTAAAAACTGTATCATAGTCTTTTTCCTTTCGGGAAGGATATATAATATATCATTTGCCAAAAAAATTCGGTAATACAAAAGCATTACCGAAATGTTGTTTCAGATATTATCAGCCTAAAATTGAATTGCCGTCGCCGATATTAAAGAAGGGGAAGATGGTATTGATGAGGTTTGCAAAGAAAATCTTTATGTTTTCAACAAGGTTCTGGAACATTCCGAGAAAGCCGTGTGACTTTCCTATACCGTCCTCTATTACAGAGCCTGCCTGATCAAATTTGTCGCCTGCGACGTCGCCTAACATTCCGCCGATTCCGTAAATGAAATCCTCTTCCTGTGTGGGTGAAACGGCAGATGTAGGTATAATCTGTTCTCCTTCGTTAGCGGCAGCTGCGCCGAATACAAGAGAGAAGCACATAATGAGTGCCATAAATAATGCAAGATGTTTGTTTTTCATCATTGTTACCTCCTTTGATTATTAACTGTCAATCGGATTATATCAAAAAAATACTGTTTTTGCAATAGGGAAATATCAATTACTTTGTGCTCTTGTTCTTTTCTGAACGGTAAATATCAAGTAAATTAAGCCTGAGGGCATTTGTTACCACGCAGAAGGAAGAAAGACTCATTGCGGCCGCACCGAACATCGGGTTCAGCTCCCAGCCGAACAAAGGGATAAAAAGACCTGCTGCAAGAGGGATTCCGAGAGCGTTATAGAAAAATGCCCAGAAAAGATTCTGATGAATGTTTCTGAGAACTCCTCTGCTGAGTCTTATGAGGGCGTGAACATCCGTAAGTCTGCTTTTCATAAGAACAATGTCGGCGGCATCAATCGCAACATCTGTTCCTGCGCCTATGGCTATGCCTATATCTGCTCTTGTGAGGGCGGGAGCGTCGTTTATGCCGTCTCCGACCATAGCGGTTATACCCTTTTCCTGAAGAGCACGCAGAGCTTTTTCTTTTTCTCCGGGCATAAGACCTGCAATTACAGTGTCTATTCCTGCCTGTCTGCCGATTTCTTTTGCGGTGTTTTCGTTGTCTCCCGTTAGCATAACTACCTCTATGCCCATTTCTTTGATTTCTCTTATTGCCCTTGCGCTGTCTTCCTTTACAGTGTCGGCTGTGGCTATCATTCCTATATATTCACCGTTGCGGCTGAAATAGAGGGGTGTTTTTCCTTGAAGGGAAATTTTACGGTCAAGACTGATGATGGCTTCGGGACAGTTATCTGAGGAAAATATAAACGAGAGATTACCTCCTTTGAGCTCCGAAGCGTTAACAATACCCTCAACGCCCTTTCCGCTTACTGCTTTGAAGCTTTCGGCAAGGAGGGGGGATATGTCTTCTTTCTCGCACTTTCTGATTATGGCTTTTGCAAGAGGATGCTCGCTTTTCTTTTCAAGAGAGCAGGCAAGCTCAAGAAGCTCTCTTTCATTTATGCTTACGGGAATGATATCCGTTACCTCGGGCTCACCGTTGGTAACTGTGCCTGTTTTATCCAGGGCGACTATCTGTATTTTCCCTGCTTTTTCAAGGGCTTGTGCGTTTTTGAAAAGGATTCCGTTTTTTGCTCCGAGTCCGTTGCCGACCATAATAGCAACGGGTGTGGCAAGACCGAGAGCACAGGGACAGCTGATAACAAGAACTGATATCCCCCTTGCAAGAGCATAGCCGAAATCCTTTCCTGCAAGAAGCCACACAATTGATGCTATGACAGCTATAATTATAACCGTCGGAACAAAAATGCCTGAAACCTTATCGGCAATGCGTGCTATTTCGGGCTTTTCGGCGGAAGCGTCGCTTACCATTTTTATTATCTGCGAAAGGACTGTGTCTTCCCCTACGGCAGTAGCCTCACATCTGAGAAAGCCTGATTGGTTGACCGTTGCGGCAGAGACCTTGCTTCCGGGTGTCTTATCCGAGGGTATGCTCTCGCCGGTGAGAGCTGATTCGTTTACTGCGCTTTCACCTTCGATAACCACACCGTCACAGGGAATGCTTTCTCCCGGCCTTACAAGGAAAATATCCCCTGTCTTTACCTTTGAAGCGGGAATTTCGGTTTCCTTGCCGTCTTTTATGACCGTTGCTTTTTTCGGTTTAAGATTAACAAGTGACCTGAGAGCATCGGTGGTTCTGCCCTTGCTTTTTGCTTCAAGCATTTTACCCATAGTGATGAGAGAAAGAATCATTGCTGCTGACTCAAAATAAAGTCCGTGAAGATGATGGTAAGCCTCTTCGTAGGGTGCACCGATCATCTGAACAAGAAGTACCGTACTCCATATAAAGGATACACCCGAGCCCATGGCAACAAGAGTGTCCATATTAGGCGCTTTGTTAATCACTCCTTTGAAGCCGCTTATGAAAAAGCTTCTGTTTATAATCATAACGGTAACCGTAAGAATTAACTGAACGAGAGCAACTGAAAGTGGAGAGGATTCAAAAAATGAAGGTAAAGGAAATCCCCACATAGCATGTCCCATGGAAAAATACATCAGTACGATAAGAAATCCGAGAGATAAAATCAGTCTCTTTTTCAGCTTAGGGGTTTCTGTATCCTTAAAGACATCTTCTTTTTCTTCTTCAGAAGCTGTTTCTGAAGAATTTTTTATTCCGAAGCCTGCATTTTTAACGGCAGAGATAATTTCTTCTTCTGTTGCTGTACCTTCAACTGTCATATCGCCTGTAAGAAGATTTACTGAGCAGCTTTCTGTTCCTTCAAGAGCGGAAACTACCTTTTCAACTCTCGCACTGCATGCGGCACAGTGCATACCTGTTACGGTGTAATGCTTCATAGTGACACCTCTTTTTGTAATATGGTTTTAGTATACCCGTATTTTTTAATGCTGTCAACTTAAAAAAACTCCGTAAAAACCGAAAACAGACAGAGATTTCTCTCTGCCCGTTTCCGGTTTGGAATTTATAAATGAGGTATTAGGGTTATTCTTCCATATCCTTCTTTGCTTCTTCAATAACCTTCTGTGCAACGGGGACAGGAGCGTCCTCATAACGGGCAAAGGTAAGTGTGAAGTAGCCTCTGCCTGCTGTTACTGAGCGCAGAGTTGTAGAGAAGTCGCCCATTTCTGCCATCGGTACTTCAGCAATAAGCTCCTGCATTTTGGGTTCGTCAGCAGCACCCATACCGAGAACACGTCCGCGGCGCTTTGTGATGTCACCCATAATGTCACCAAGGTTAGCATCGGGCATATATACCTTTAATTCACCGATAGGCTCGAGGATAACAGGATTAGCCTGAGCCATACCGTTTTTGTAAGCAATTTTAGCAGCGGTCTTGAATGCCATTTCGTTTGAGTCAACGGGATGGTAGGAGCCGTCATAAAGAACAGCCTTGAGACCAACTACGGGATATCCTGCAAGAGGTCCCTTGAGGATAGCTTCCTGGAAGCCTTTTTCAACTGCGGGGAAGAAGTTTTTGGGAACGGAGCCGCCGACAACCTCGGTTTCGAAGATAAGCTCGTCACCGTCATGGGGCTCAAAGCGTACCCATACATCACCGAACTGACCTGAACCGCCTGACTGCTTTTTATGGCGTCCCTGTACCTGACAGCTCTTGCGGATGGTTTCTCTGTAAGCAACCTTGGGAATCTTGAGATCAATATCTACGCCGTATTTTGTCTTGAGCTTGGAAACAACGATATCGAGATGCTGTTCGCCGAGACCGGAGATAACCATTTCCTTTGTTTCCTCGTTGGATTCGAAGGTGATGGTAGGATCTTCAGCCATAATCTTACGAAGACCTGATGCAACCTTATCCTCTTCGCCCTTCTTTTTAACAACAACTGCCATAGAAAGAGATGGAGCGGGGAAGTTTACGCCTTCGAGATTTATTATGTTCTTAGCTGAGCAGATAGTATCGCCTGTAGCGAGACCTGAAAGCTTGGTGATAACGCCGATGTCACCGCAGGGGATTTCAGAAGTGTCTTCCTGCTTGATACCCTTTACTGTAACAAGCTTACCCATCTTCTGGCTTTCGCCTGTTCTTGCATTATAAGCGGGAGTGTCAGCTGTAATCTTGCCGGAAATAACCTTTACAAACGACATCTTACCTACGAAGGGGTCAGCAACTGTTTTAAAGCAGAGTGCAGCAAGAGGACCTGCCGGATCAGCCTTTACTTCGATAGCGTCGCCGTTTCCGTCAGTAGCCATTTCAGGCTTTGCCTTATCGGGAGAAGGAGCAGAGTAAACGATAGCATCCATAAGCATATCACATCCGTCTACCTTGGTAGCGGAGCATGCATATACAGGCCAGATTTCGCCGCTTTCAACACCTTCGGTAAGACCGCGGATGATTTCTTCCTTGGTAAGGGGTTCGCCTTCGAAGAATTTTTCCATAAGCTCTTCGTCAACGGTTGCAACTGCTTCTTCAAGAGCAGCTCTCATAGCGATGATGTTATCATCGGAGGGTATATCTATTTCAACGGGTCTGCCGTTGGGGTATTTGAATGCTTTGTTTGAGCAAAGGTTAACAAATGCTTCGCATACGGGTCCGTTCATATAAGGAACAACAACGGGGCAAAGCTTATTGCCGAGTTCAGCCTTGAGTGCCTCAAAGGTTTTATAGAAATCTCTGTTATCAGAGTCAACCTTTGTAATAGCGAAGAATTTTGCAATGTTTCTCTGGTCAGCGGCCTTGATAGCCTTTTCAAGACCTACGTCAATGCCTGAGCCTGCAGATGTAACGATGACTGCACAGTCGGCAGCTCTCATAGCCTCAGCCATACCGCCGGCAAAATCAAACTTACCGGGAGCATCAAGTACGTTTACCTTTGTATCTCTCCATTCAAAGGAGGCTGTAGCGGAAGAAATGGAACACTTTCTCTTCTTTTCTTCTGCGTCATAGTCCATAATTGTGTTTCCGTCTGCCACGCGGCCGAGTCTGTCTGTTATACCTGCAACATAAAACATTGCTTCGGAAAGCGCTGTTTTACCTTTACCTGTATGACCTGCAATGGCAATGTTTCTGATGTTGTTTACTGAATAGGATTTCAATTCCAAAACCTCCTAAGACCTCATTTTCTTTCATACGGTCTCCAAAATTTGCTTCGCCAAAGTCCTCTTCGGCGATAACAGTAATCATTTTATCACAAAATAACCAAAAAAGCAACGGATTATTAACTAATTTTGTGTATTATTCTTTGGTGAAAGTGTATAAAAAGCTGTGCCCTACAAGCTGTAATAAAACTCTGAAAAGCTGCTCTGAGGCTGATATTTGGCAAAAAAAGCAGATAACCGATGCGGATGCACCGTGATTATCTGCTTTACCAGGCTTCTTTTTATGAGTATGTCAGATGTGGTCCTTGTATCTTTCTGCGGTAATTATTCCGTCTTTAACGTGAAGCTTGCATATTCTTGCATTACGTGCGTCAAAGGCGCTTGTTCCATTTTCGTAGCCGTAATCTCTTGCGTGATAGACAGCATACCACTGACCGTCCTCTTTGATCATTGAATGGTGTCCCGTGCCTTCCTCAAATTCGTTGGCTTTCATAACGGGATGGTAGGTATCCTTGTCGGGATATTTTTCAAATTTAATCTTTGTAAGGTCTGTTTCGTCGGTTTTTGCTCTTGCGTATCCGATGTAATAAGTGGGCTGTTCAAAGCAGTTGCCTGAATACATAAGGTAATGCCAGTCACCTTCTTTGAAATAGAAGGCGCCTTCTATTGTGTGCCAGTGCTGACCTTTTTTATATCTGTCTCTGCAGTAAATATCTTCGTCAAGAGTGGGCTCTAAAACCAAAACAGGCTTTCCCTCAGGAGTCAGAGGGTCGAGCATTCTGTCTACATAGATGCAGGTGCCGATTCTGTCACCCTCGAATTTGTTGGCAGAGTAGAAAAGGAAAAGACCTGCTTCGTTTTTTACGATGTGAGAGTCGATTGAGAAGGGATGGAGAATCTGCTTTGTATCACCGAAGGGACCGAAGGGGGAATCTGCCACGGAAACATGCATAGCACCTCTGTGACCGCCCTTGTCCGGTGTGTCGTTATATATTTCAATGGAATTATACATATAAAATTTCCCGTCAAGCTCGATTACACTCGGTGCCCAGAAGGAGTCGTGTCCCTTCATAGTCATAACAGGACCGTAGTATATCCATCCGTCAAACAAATTGTCTGATTCATAAAGATAAACGGCATCGTGGCCGGTGACATATATGTAATATCTGCCACCGCTTTTTAATATATAGGGGTCTGCCTGTCCCTGATAATGTTTTTTATCAACTTTAAGTAACTGCATAATGTTTTCTCCTTTTTGATTTATAGGACGATTATATAACAGGTGAAGGGAGAATGCAAGAAAAATATATTGTATTCTACTGAAAATAATGTTATACTCATAAACGAAAATGGCCTTCAGGCAAAAAAAGAGAAAAGAGGAAAATGTTATGATTATTTTAGAACGTGACGGCGTATTTATTCTCGAAACAGAAAATACCCATTATGTCATGGGCATTAACTGTGAGGGTGAACTTAATCATCTTCATTGGGGCAAAAAATGCAATGTGGACGACTACTTCTGCAATTACAAGACCTGGGAAAGAAGCTCTAACCATTCGGCAAGAGATTTTTCAAAAACAGAATATCTTCCCTACGGCGGTGCAGCTTACAGACCTGTAGCCTTCAGTTGTACCTATCCCGACAAGTGCAGAGAGGCAGTGCTTACATACAAGGATTTCAACATTACCGAGGATAACGGTGCCTTTGTTCTTGAAATTATCCTTGAGGATAAGCCCTACAGTCTTGAAGTTTCTCTCTTTTATAAGCTTCAGGAAAACACAGATATTATAGAAAGATGGACAGTGATAAGAAACTGCTCCGATTCTTTGATTACATTAGGCAAGATTTCTTCAGGTGAATTCAATTTCCCCTCAAAGCGTCCCTATACCTCCACCAACTTCAACGGCACCTGGCTTGCTGAGTTCAGAAAAGAGGAAACGGTGGTTAAAAACGGTGTTCTCTCCTATGACAGCCGTAAGGGCGGAAGCGACCATACCGTTAGTCCTTTCTTTGTTCTTTCGCAGAACGCCGACGAAAAACAGGGTGATGTATTCTTCGGTGCTCTTGCCTGGTCCGGTAATTTCAAGGTAGAGATTTCCCGTGACTGCGTGGGCGTAACAAGAGCAGTTATCGGTATCAATGACTTCGACTTCTCATATAATCTTCATGCAGGCGAAGAATTCACAACGCCCTCTGTTTACTGCGGTTATGTCCAGGGCTTCGGCAAAATGAGCAACAGTATGAATGACTATGCTGTGGAGCATATTCTTCCGAAATCCTTCGCTAAGGAACCCCTTCCCGTTCTTTATAACAGCTGGGAAGCAACCTGGTTTGATGTAAGCTGTGAGGGTCAGCAGAAATTGGCAGAAATAGCCGCAGATTTAGGCGTAGAGCTTTTCGTTATGGATGACGGTTGGTTCGGTCAGCGTAAGGACGACCACGCAGGTCTCGGTGACTGGTATGTCAATAAAGAAAAGTTCCCCGACGGGCTCAAGCCTCTTATTGATAAGGTGAAGAGTCTCGGTATGAAATTCGGTCTCTGGTTTGAGCCTGAAATGGTAAATCCCGATTCTGATCTTTACCGTGCACATCCTGAATGGGCATACCATTATGATACACGCACCTCTACCCGTATGCGCGATCAGCTTGTTCTCAATCTTACAAGAGAGGATGTTCAGCAGCATGTGTTCTCCTGTATGGACGATATGCTCAATGAATATGATATCAGCTATATAAAATGGGATATGAACCGCTGTTATTCGGAAACAGGCGCAGAAAACCTTGAAAATCCTCAGGAGCTGTGGTACAGACACACCAAGGCTGTTTATGAAATCGCAGATAAGCTCAAGGCTAAGCATCCCGGTCTTCAGATAGAATGCTGTGCTTCAGGCGGCGGCAGAGCAGACCTCGGAGCACTTTCACACTTTGATATGGTATGGACAAGCGATGATACGGACCCAATTGACCGCCTTGAAATCCAGGATGGCTTCTCTCTTATTTATCCCACAAAGTCAATGCGTGCCTGGGTAACGGACACAAACAGAGGCTCACGCCCCAACGATTGGGATTTCCGTTTCAATGTTACCATGCAGGGCTCTCTCTCTATCGGCGGTAACCTTCTGAAATACGACGAAAGAGAGCTTGAAATCCATAAGAAATATATTGCTCTTTATAAAGAAATCCGTGAAACCGTGCAGTTCGGTGCTCTTCACAGACTTCTTAACTTTGCTCAGGACAGCATTTACGCCAATGAATATGTTTACGGCAATCAGTGTGTGCTTTTCCTTTGTACTGACGTGACAACATTCTTTAATGATAAGTTCTATCATATCAATCTTGCAGGACTTGAAGAAGATGCACTCTATAAATTCGAATATGAGGGCAAGGAAAAAATCCTAAGCGGTGCATATCTTATGAATGTAGGCCTTGATTATGAAATGGGTTCTTCGTTGCAGTCAAAAATTATCGTTTTTGAAAAGGTAACGTAATGGCTAAAAAAGAAGAAAAAACAAATGTAATGCGGATTCTTGAACAAAAGAAAATTCCCTATACAGCTCACTCATATGCTTCTACAGGAGCAATAAGCGGCATCGAAGTAGCTGAGGCTCTGGGACAGAATCCCGCACAGGTCTTCAAAACCCTTGTCACACAGGGAGCGTCAAAAAATTATTGTGTTTTTATGATTCCCGTTGCAGAAGAGCTTGATTTGAAAAAAGGTGCAAAGGCAGTAGGCGAAAAAAGCATTGCGATGATAAAATCAAAGGAGCTTTTACCGCTGACAGGATATATTCACGGAGGCTGTTCACCAATAGGTATGAAAAAGCAGTTTGTTACCACTGCCCATATCACCGCAAGGGATTTTGATACGATTGTTTTCAGTGCCGGGAAGATAGGCTATCAGGTGGAGCTTTCATTTGATGATTTGTGTAAGGTGGTGCCTGTGGGTACGGCAGATGTAACAGCTTAAAAGAAAACCCGTTATGAAAGTGCAATGCTTTATTGCTTTCTTTCGTAACGGGTTTATTGTTTTGTTCCGGTATAAACAGCGGTCAGAAACAGAACTTTTATGCTCTTGCAACCATTTCGCCGTAAAGCTCTTTTTCTTCCTTGATAAATTTTTCGATTGCTTCAACTGTAGGCATAGCTGCACTGCAGGAATGAGCGGAAATAAGCATTGAAGCAGAAGCAGTGCCGAATTCAAGAGCATCGATCATTTCGTAGCCCTCAAGAAGACAGCGGATAAATGCACTTGCATAGCCGTCGCCGCCGCCGAAGCCTTTCATAGCCTTTACGGGGAAGGGCTTGATGGAGTAGCTCTTGCCGTCGTTTGTGTAGGCTGTTGAGCCGTCCTTGCCGTGCTTGATGATAACAATTTTAGCACCGTAGGAATGCCAGAGCTTTGCGCTTTCTTCGTCAGAGCCGCAAACACCTGTGATAGCTTCCGTAAGATCGTATTCCTCTCTTGAGCCGAGGATAATGTCTGCGTTGCGGGCAACCATCTGGTAATAAACGGAAATTTCATCCTTGTTCTTCCAGGTGTATGCACGGTAGTCAATATCAAAGATAACAACAACGCCGTTTTTCTTTGCGAGCATCATTGCTTTAAGTGCAGCATCTCTTGAAGGGCTTTTTGAAAGAGCAGTACCTGAAATTACAATTGCTTTTGCAGAGGCTATGTATTCCTCTTTGACTTCTTCGGGTTCAAGCATAAGGTCAGCAATAGCATCGCGGTACATAAGGATGGAGCTTTCTGTGGGACTTTTGATTTCAGTGAAGGTAAGACCTAACTTTTCTCCGTTCTTTGCACGGAAGATGTTGGATGTATCAATGCCGTCCTTGTTGAAGTAATCGATAACGAAATCACCGTGTTGGTCGTCGGAAACCTTACCGATGAAGCCTACCTTCTTGCCGAGTCTTGCAAGACCTACAGCAATATTTGCAGGTGAGCCGCCAACATATTTGTTGAAGTTGCAGCTTTCTGCAAGGGGTCTGTTCATGTCGGTGGGGTTGAAGTCAATGGCAACTCTGCCGATGGGAATAACATCAAGGGGTTTGCTCTGGTCAAATTCAACATATTTCATAATGTTTGCTTCCTTTCAAACTATTTATTTTCTGTTTGGTTGGTTGTAGTAAGACTGCGACAGCTTCTCACAAAGGGAGAGGCTGACTCACGCATTGTTTCCGGACCAAAAAATATCCATATGTTTTTTGGCGTTTTCATAGGCACCTTGGATTTCCTTTTGGTGAAGGTCGTAGTAGCCTTTGATTTCGCCTTTTTCATAGCCTTCTCTTACCTTGCTTTCACAGGCGGCAAAGGTGGCTGTGGCTATGTTTATTTTCTTTATGCCCTTCTGGTGGCATTTTATGAAGTCCTCGGGCTCGATACCTGTTCCGCCGTGAAGAACAAGGGGGACGGATACTGCTTTTGCAACATCTTCAAGTATATCAAAACGAAGCTCGGGTGCGTCCTTGTAAAAGCCGTGAGCATTACCGATTGCAATTGCAAGGGCATCCACACCTGTCATATCAAAGAATTCCTTTGCCTGAGAGGGTGAGGTGCAGCGCATTGCTATATCCACACTTCCGTCCTCGCTTCCGCCTACACAGCCGATTTCAGCTTCTGTTGCAGCTCCGTACTGTTTTGCAAGAGCAACAACTTCCTTTGTTTTTGCAACGTTTTCTTCAAAAGGAAGATGGGAGCCGTCAAACATTACAGAGGTAAAGCCAAGGTCAAGAGCTTTTTTTATACATTCAAGGCTTGTTCCGTGGTCGAGATGTACAGCAACGGGCACGGAAGCGTTTTTTGCTGCCGCAAGCATACACGGACCGATTATTTCAAGAGGTGAGTGATTCAGTCTTACCTCGGCAATCTGAAGGATAATCGGTGAACGTGTTTCTTCGGCGGCTTTTATAACGCCTAAAATCATTTCCATGTTTGCTACCGAAAAAGATCCGACGGCATAGGAGCCTTCCTGTGCTTTTTTCAGCAGCTCTTTCATATTTACCAGCATATAGGTCACTTCCTTATTCTATTGATTTGAGTGATTCTACCATATCTATTTTCTTAAGCTTGTAGTGGAGTACAAGGTTTACGGTCATTGAGAAAGCAAAGGACAGTGCTACAGAGTAAAGGAAGCTCATAAATGATATATCCCTTACGAAGGTGATGATGTCTACCTCTGCAACATTAAGCACAAGCCGGTGCACAATGACACCCCAGAAAAGTCCCTGAAGAGTACCGATAAGTGTGAGGACTATATTTTCACGGAAGATATAAGAGGAGACCTCCGTGTCATCGAAGCCGAGGACCTTGATGGTGGCAATTTCCCTTATTCTTTCGGTAATGTTGATTACTGAAAGGTTGTAAAGGACGATAAATGCCAGAAGACCTGCGCAGACGATAAGAATAATAACAATGTAATTGATGGAGTTCATTATATTCTGGAAGGAATTCTGTATCTGACTTGTGAAGGCTACGGCACTTATGCTGTATTCATTCATAAGATCCTTTGCAAGAATGTTTTTCTGCTCCTGCTCCATGTCGGGTATGGCAAGGTTTGCAGAGACATAATTGTAAAGAGGATTTATACCGAAGACAGCCTTGTAAAGATCCTTGGTGAGATAGATATAATGGAAGCAGTAGTTTTCTGCTATGTCTGCTACGGGGATTTTTACGCTGTAACCGTCGTTTATGATAATGTCGATATTATCACCCGGAGAAATGTCGAGCTCCTTTGCAAGCTTGTCGGTTATAATCGCACCGGAGGAGGTTATGGGAAGAGGCTTTTTTGTTTTTGCGTCGTTGAGGGCGATGTAATTTTCTACTGCTGAAGCATCCTCGGGGACGAGCATATATACCTCAAGAGGCTTGCTGCTTTTGTCGCTTGTTGCTTCAAATACCTCCATATATTCGAGCATTGCCGAGCCGATGCTTGCCTGACTCTTTACAAACTCATATCCCTCACAGGGAGCAACAGTTGTATCGTAGGAGCCGTTGAGAACTATCTGCATATCGTAGCGCCAGATTTTGTCCTCATCGGTGAACTGTCTGTCCATAATCTGATGGATGGAATCGTTGAGACCGAAAGCTGCGAGGAGAAGTGCCGTACAGCCGAGAACGCCGCCTGTAGCCATAAGGAATCGCTTAAGATTACGGAAAACATTTCTGAAGGTAACCTTCCAGGTGAAGCTGAGCCTTGTCCATATCTGAGGTATCTTTTCAAGAAGAACTCTCTTTCCGCCCTTAGGAGCCTTGGGTCTCATAAGGGTAGAGGGAACTACCTTAAGGTTATTGTAGCAGGTGTACCAGGTTACGCCTACAGTTGAAGCTATTGAAATGAAAATTGCGGGAAGAGCGAAAGAGAAACGGTATTTTATGACCATTTCGGGAAGGTCGTAGAGAATACCGAAGGCTGTGTGTGCCAGAGTCGGGAAGAGAGCAAAGCCCATAAAGGAGCCGGCTACACTGCCTATGGTTGAGGCAAGAGCTGCATAGACAAGGTATTTTGCAATGATTTCCGTGTCTGTGAAGCCTAATGCCTTGAAGGTACCGAGTCTGGTTCTTTCTTCCTCTATCATTCTTGCCATGGTGTTAAGACACATAAGGGCGGCAACGATAAAGAAGAACCAGGGGAAGAGAAATGCTATGGCAGCGGTACGGGCAGCGGTCTGACCGTATTCCTCAAAGCCTAAAAGACAGTCGTTACGGTCGTTTACATACCATTTTGCTCTGTCAAGTCCGAGAAGGAAATTTTTTGCCGCATCAAGCTGATTTTTTGCGTTTTCAAGCTCCTCGTTGGCCTGTAGCTTAGCCTGTTCAAAGTCTGCTTCTGCGGTCGGAGCCTTGTCCTTTGCGATAATGAGATTTGTTTCAAAGGTGTTTATCTGATTTTTCATATCGCTCAGCTGAGAAAGAACCTCAAGCTCACCGAGCTGTATGTCATAGCCGGCAGAGGTGAGTTGATTTTCGGCCTCCTGAAGCTGTGTCTGTGCAGATTCGAGTTTTACCTTTGCCTGCTGAAGCTTACCCACAAGTTCTTCTGCTTTGTCAAGCTGCGCCTTCTTTTCTGCAAGGGTGGTCTGTGCTGCGGAAAGCTCCTGCTTTGAGGCGGCAAGCTTTGCTTCAAAGGACTGTAGCTGAGGCTCCATATATGCAATCATTTCTTCCGCTGTACCTACGGCGGTAAGAGAGTTGATGGAAGATATAATGTTGTCTACTTCCTGTCCTACAAGACCTGACTGCTCGAATCGGGAAATAAGCTGACCTACGGTGTCTTCCTGTGTTGCATCAAACTGGTCCATTGCAGAACGTGTGGTAACGACAAGGTCCTGGAGATAATCAACGGTTGACATCATGGAATCAACCTGTGTTTTTGTTGTGTTGTATTCGGTTTTTGCTGTTGCAAGGTTTACATCGGCATTTGCGAATTTTTCTATGGTTGCTTTAGCCTGGTTATATTCCTCGCGCTTTGTTTCCCAAAGAGAATACTGTGCGGAATGCTCGGTTTTTCCCGAGTCGAGAGCATTTTTTGCCTCCATAGCCTTCTGGTTGTATTCCTGCTTATACTGAAGCAGAAGACTGTCGCCGTTTGCAGCCATATCAAGAATCTGCTTTACCTGCTCCTCGGCATTGGCAAGCTGAAGCTCGATATCTGCCTTGGCTTGTGCATATTCGACTTCGCTTTTGAGAACAAGATCGGTATATTCAGCCTTGAGAGAAGCGATTCTCGGTGCGAGAAGCTCAGAAGAAATCTGCTCTATATAATCTCTGTAGGGGGTGATGAAATTTTTATATGCTTCAGAAAACGGGTCATAGTTTTCACTGCCTGCAATTTTTACGGAAATAGAGGAATAGTATTTACTCAGAAAATTTTCTGAAGGCAGATAGATGAAGGTGCCGAGTTTACCTGTTCCTACGGTGGTATTACCTCTGTCGTAGGAAATATAAAGCGGTGTGCGGATGATACCGACTATGGTGTAATCCTTATTCTGAAGGGATGAGCTTATATCTGTTCCGTCACCTGAAACAGATATAACGGAGCCTATTCTGAATTCATCAGGGGTAGACAGTGTGCTGCTGTCAACAAGGCACTGGTTTGAGGATGTAGGCCATGAGCCCTCAACAAGCTGAGGTCGGTTCATATAGTACGGGTCATCAGCTCCGTTTGCCGCACCGTAGACCTTGTTTATGTCGAGACTGTAAGCGCGCACTGTCATTTCCGAACCGTCAATATCGTTTACGGGCTCTCCGTTTACCTTGACTACTCCGTCTATAAACTTATCGCCTGTTATGCTTTCTACGCCTGTTACCGAGCCGATAACAGCAAGGTCATTGTCCGTAAGACCCGCCGTGGAAATAATCTGTATATCCATAGCGTTGCTGTCTTTAAGATATTCTGCCACCGTATCGTGCATGTTCGGGGCAATGGCATTCATACCCGCAAAGAAGCTGACACCGAGAGCGACAATGGAAATTATCGAAATAAATCTTGAAAAAGACCTTTCAATGGTACGCCGTGCGTCCGTTATCAGAATTGTGTTGATTTTTTTATTCATTTTCATTTCAGTTTTCCTTACCATTCAAGCTTTTCAACGGGGACAGGACGGTCATTTACTGCTATTTGTACCACTCTGCCCGAGCGCATGGTGATGATTCTGTCAGCCATGGCTGACAGAGCCTGGTTATGAGTGATGACAACAACGGTTGTGCCTGTTTCCTTGCATTGCTTGTGTAAAAGAGAAAGAATCTGCTTGCTTGTGCGGTAATCAAGAGCACCGGTAGGCTCGTCACAAAGAAGTATCTTCGGATTTTTTGCAAGGGCACGGGCGATGGAAACTCTTTGCTGCTCACCGCCGGAAAGCTGTGAGGGGAAATTGTCGAGTCTTTCCTCAAGTCCTACTCTGGCAAGAATTTCTTCGGGTTTTACCGGCTTTTTGCACATTTGTGTGGCAAGCTCAACATTTTCAAGAGCAGTCAGATTGGGAACAAGATTGTAGAACTGAAAGATAAAGCCTACCTCGTATCGGCGGTAATCCACAAGCTCACTTTTTGAAAGGTCGGTGATGGGTCTGCCTGCAACACGGACTTTACCGTCATCACAGCTGTCCATACCTCCTAAAATATTAAGTACAGTTGATTTGCCGGCACCGCTGGTACCGACAATAAGGCAGAATTCTCCTTTTTCTATGGAGAAACTGACTCCGTCAACAGCGGGAATTATTATTTCTCCCGTCTGATATCTTCTGTATACATTTTCGAATTCAATAAAACTCATTTTGTTACACTCCCGGATTTATGAATGCAAAATGCAGAATGCATTTTGCAGAATTATGTTCGCGACTTGATAAATGCATAATGCAGAATTATGTTCGCGGATTTGCAATGAAAAAAATTAAGTCGTTTTTCAGCCAAAAAACTGTGCGGTGCCGGTAAAGAGCAGATTATAAAAGATTTTTCGCTTTGCTCAAAACGACAAAGAGATTTGGCTGTATAACGGTAAATCAACAGAGAAATCTTGCACGGAACAATCAGAATGAAAGAAGTTTTATTCTGCTGAGAATTCTTTCTGAAGGTCGGCTTCTGTTATTTCTTTTGTTTTGATAAGCACATTGGTTCCTTCTTCGCAAAGGGTAATTCTGCATACGCCCTTGTTTTCTTCGCAGAATTCCTGATAGTAGAGACAGTAGAAGGCAACAATGTCGAAGAATTCATCTGCATTTTTTGATTTTTCGTATTTTTCTTTGTCAACGGTGAAAACAACGTCACTGAAATCACTGTTGTATTTTGCGAATCTGCGGATAAAGCTGTAATCACCTGAATCTATTACATAACCTATACCGCCTACGGTTTCAAGACCGATCTGTGTCAGCAGCAGACCGTAGGAATATTCACGCATTCTGATTTTTACGTGTGAGTCGCCTTTTTTCTGTATTGAAAAGTAGCCTCTTGCTTTTGCGAAAGCCTCCAGATCATCACCGTATTCCTTATCCACAACCTCAATAGGAAGAACGACTGTTATTTTTGTGTCATAGGAAGAGGTTTTCACAGGCTTCTCTGTTGTTTCCGGTTCAAGATTTACCGTTATGGGCTGTCCGTCTGCAGGAGCTGTTGTTTCATTTTCAGGCTTGTCATTGCCTTTGAGAGTGAAGATGCATATTGCTGCCGAAACAGCTATAATGAGGGCGATTACTGCGATAAGCTTTTTGTTCATTTCAGGATATTCCTCCTTGATTTCGTGCTGAAAAAATATAGTTCTTCTATATCAATTTACCATTCTAACATAAAGTAACTTTAATTTCTATATAAATAGGCAAAAATTCACACAATATTTATCCGCTTTTAAAAACATACCGTTAAACTCTGTTAATTTTGACAAAATTGACAGTAAAAAAAGGTAATCTATATGAAAAATAACATATAGACAAAAAATGTGTTTTGTGATAAACTTAAGTGTGAAACAGTGGATAGCTATCTTTATAGCTCTACGCTGTAACTTACATCAAAAAAATTTTAGTTTCAGGAGGAGATTCCAATGAGCAGAAAATGGGTATACCTTTTCAAAGAAGGTAACGGCAGCATGAGAGAGCTTCTCGGCGGTAAGGGCGCAAACCTTGCTGAGATGACAAACCTCGGCCTTCCCGTTCCTCAGGGCTTCACAATCACTACAGAAGCCTGCACACAGTATTATGAAGACGGCCGTAAGATCAACGACGAAATCGTTGCTGAGATTATGGAAAACATCGACAAGATGGAAGAAATCACCGGTAAGAAGTTCGGCGACCTCGAGAAACCTCTTCTCGTATCAGTTCGTTCAGGTGCACGTGCATCAATGCCCGGTATGATGGATACAATCCTTAACCTTGGTCTTAACGAAGAAGTTGTTAAGGTTATGGCTGAAAAGTCAGGCAACGAAAGATGGGCATATGACTGCTACAGAAGATTCATTCAGATGTACTCTGACGTTGTTATGGAAGTTGGTAAGAAATACTTCGAAGAGCTTATCGACAAAATGAAGGAAGACAGAGGCGTTATTCAGGATACTGAGCTCACCGCTGCTGACCTCAAAGAACTCGCAGAGCAGTTCAAGGCTGAATACAAAGCAAAGATCGGCGAAGACTTCCCCACAGATCCCAAAGAACAGCTTATGGGCGCTGTTAAGGCAGTTTTCCGTTCATGGGACAACCCCCGTGCAAACGTTTATCGCCGTGACAACGATATTCCTTACTCATGGGGTACTGCTGTTAATGTTCAGGCAATGGCATTCGGTAACATGGGTGAAGATTGCGGTACAGGTGTTGCTTTCACACGTGACCCCGCTACCGGTGAAAAGAAGCTTATGGGTGAATTCCTTACAAACGCACAGGGTGAAGACGTTGTTGCCGGCGTAAGAACTCCGATGCCCATCGCTGAAATGGAAGAAAAATTCCCCGCTGCTTTCAAGCAGTTCACAGAAGTTTGCGCACTTCTTGAAAATCACTATCACGATATGCAGGATATGGAGTTCACCGTTGAAAACGAAAAGCTCTATATGCTCCAGACAAGAAACGGTAAGAGAACTGCACAGGCTGCTCTTCAGATCGCTGTTGACCTCGTTGCTGAAGGCCACAAGACCAAGGAAGAAGCTGTTGCAATGATCGATCCCAGAAACCTTGACACTCTTCTTCATCCCCAGTTCGATGCAAAGACACTCAAGGCTTCCACTCCCATCGGTAAGGGCCTCGGCGCTTCTCCCGGTGCTGCTTGCGGTAAGGTTGTATTCACAGCTGAAGATGCAGTAGCATGGGCAGAAAAGGGCGAAAAGGTTATCCTTGTTCGTCTTGAAACATCTCCCGAAGATATCACAGGTATGAAGGCTGCTCAGGGTATCCTTACTGTACGTGGTGGTATGACATCTCACGCAGCTGTTGTTGCTCGTGGTATGGGTACTTGCTGTGTATCAGGTTGCCAGGAAATCGCTATGGACGAAGAAAACAAGAAATTCGTTCTTGCAGGCATCACATTTGTTGAAGGTTCAGAAATTTCTATCGACGGTTCAACCGGTAACATCTACGAAGGCATCATCGCTACAGTAGACGCTGAAATTTCAGGTAACTTCGGCACAATCATGGGCTGGGCTGATGAATTCAGAACACTCAAGGTTAGAACAAACGCA
>JAZLBS010000032.1:0-3479 GCA_045613805.1 Acutalibacteraceae bacterium | reverse complement strand
CACATTACCGCAGTTATTTGAAAGAGCATAAGCATAGGGATATGCTACTCCTGTTACATCAAGGTTCATATTCTCTACTGTAAGGTCGCAGTAATTCTGAATTAGGAATTTTACATTTTCTCCTGCCTTGAGTGTACCGTTCTTAAGAGTCACCTTTGCACCCTTTTCAAGATGCATTGCCTGGCTGACTGTGCCTGTTGAACCTACAAGTGCTCCGTCAACAGTATAAGTGAAGCCGCCGAAATCGAAGGCGATGTTCTTGTCACCTGATACGAAGATACCGTCACCGTTTGCATCTTTGAGAAGAGTTATCGTTGTCTCTCCCTCTGCATCAGCGACTGCCTGCTGAAGAGTTTCATAGAGCTCCTCACCGATTGATGCAACATATTCCTCAGCTTCTCCCTCCACAGCCAATGCCGGAGTAAACCCTACAGAGAAAACCATAAGGAATGCCATCATAAGAGCTGTAATTTTTGTTAATATACAGGTTTTGTTGTTTTCCATTTTCAAACGCTCCTTTTCACAATTAATTGTTACTGTTTCTTTCATAATCTTATCTGTCCGAGACTTTCTTTTCCCTTGAAGTGAACACCGATAATTCCCAATTCACCGAGCTTTTCAACATTGGGAAGACTGTCATCAACCATATAAATTTCCTCGTAAACCTTGCCGAACGAGGAAACGCAATGCAGATAAATTTTCGGATCAGGCTTTGCCATTTTCAGATTGCTGGAAACGAATATTCTGTCGAAAAGACCTGTGATGCCGTTTTCCTCGAAAATTCTTTCAACAAATCCGAGCGGTGCATTTGAAAGAAGAGCAACATCTGCCGTTTCACGGATTTTACCGATTTCCTCAACCATATAAGGTCTGAGATGAATAAGGCCCTCCCATTCAGTGAGGATATCCTCCTTTTTCATTCCCAGATCACAAGACATCCTGTCAAAAAGCTCCTCGCGGGTTATCTCACCCATATCTGCGGGAATAAAGTATTTATCCTTTAAGACCTTCGCTGTTTCTTCGTCAAAATGTCTTCTGAAAAAAACAGGTGCGATTTCATCGAAGATAACACCAAAGCAATCAAATATTACAAGCTTGTTTTTCATTCTCTTTCTCCTTTATAATATCTGCCCGTATTTTTCAGATACTGCACGAGCATCATTGTCCAGTCAGTCTGGATGAAATCAAAGCCCTTATCAGCAAGCCAGCCCCAACCGTAATCCTCACTGACCGTAAGTGCACTGTCATCACTGTGTCCGCCCGCAAGCTGCTGACGGTAGTCGTAAATTATGGAATTCACCCACAGAAGCTTACCGTCAGAGTGCATTTTATCTATGAACTCATCCGATGCCAGAAATGAATTTTCATCTTCAAAAAGTACTTCTGCACCGATATAATTGATATTCCTTTTCATAAGCTCCTCATGGCAAAGATCCTTTTCTTTCACAATGGGAATAAAAGGAATGTCCGGCGCAAGATTTTCCAATAGCTCAAAAACCTTTTTTGAAGGCTTACTTTTGACAAGGCACTGTCCGATCATTCCGTGAGCTTTAATCGCCTTGTAAATTTTTTCGGGAGAAGACCAGAATTTATCTATGTTTATGTAGCATCTGTCTTTGAAACGTTCAAGAAATTCGTCGAAATCCGACACAGTAAATTGAGTTTTTGTGCGGTCATAATTCACATAATGCTGTTTTTTTATAACACTGAGAGGCAAGGTGTTGAAGCACAATGGTTTTCCGAAATGGGCAAATTCCTTCATCGGATGAAACAGATAAAGCTTTCCGTCTGCACTGACACTCACATCAGCTTCAATCATATCAGCTCCCTGCTTAAGAGCAATTTCATAGGAAGCAACAGTGTTACAGGGAATATTTCCGCCGCACGCACCTCTGTGGGCAACGATGATAATATTTTCTTTTGCTTTTTCGGTAATAGTTTTCATCTGCTCTACCTCTGTTAAATATAATTATACATTATAAGTATAATCCATAATTGATTTTTAGTCAAGAAAAACACAGTTGACATCAGCAAAAAAATATGTTATTTTTCTTTCAGCAAGGCTTAAAAAGCTCTTGTCTCAAAAATGTTAATAAAAACGTTACAGGTGTCGGACGGTTATCCGTCAGGTGAAAAGGGAAGCAGGGTGAAAATCCCTCACGAACTCGTCGCTGTAAGGAAGGAGTCTTTTCCGGTATGCCATTGTCCCATATGAGGATGAGAAGGCGGAAAAAGACGGTGATATCCGAAGTCAGAAGACCTGCCCGTAACGATATTGTGGAGCTGCGAGTAACCGGCTTAACGCAAGAACATATACAGGGTAACCCGGTGCCTTTTCGCCTACGGGCGTTTTTCGTTTCCTTTGAATGTGTTTGCTCACAATCTTTTATTGACAAGCACAAAAAAGAAAGGAAAAAAGAAATGAAAAAGAAACAGATTATCGCTCTCCTTCTTGCAGCAGTTCTGGTTGCGGGTATGTTTTTTGCTTACTCCGCTTTCAGTGAAAAAACTGCAGAGGGAACAAAAGAAATCACTATTGAAGTTGTAGACAACAAAGAAATTTCCGTTCTCTACGAAGTGAAAACCGATGCCGAATATCTTATCGGTGCCATGGAGGAAGCAGACGGACTCACCTTTGACGGAAGCGAAGGTCAGTACGGCTTTTCCGTAAGTGAAATAAACGGTGTAGTTGCCGACTTCAATGTTGACTCCTCCTATTGGGCTTTTTATGTAAACGGTGAATACTGTAATTACGGCATCTCAGAACAGCCCATAAATGACGGAGATGCCTTCAGAATCGTTTACAGCACCTACTGATATGAAAAACAGAGCATCCGTTTTCGATGTGGCTCTTGTAGGTATAATGGTAGCCGTTATCGAAGTGTGCAAGGTGGCTATGATGGAGCTTCCCAACATTGAGCTCACCTCCTTCTGGCTTCTTATGTTCTCGAAGCATTTCGGCAACAGAGTTTACTTTGTTGTTCCTGTGTTCATACTTATCGAGGGCGCAATTTTCGGCTTCGGCGACTGGTGGGTAATGTACCTTTACGCCTGGCCTCTCCTTGTTCTTACGGCAAGATTTTTCCGTAAAAGTGACTCTCCTCTCACCTGGGCAATTATATCAGGCTTTTTCGGTCTGCTTTTCGGATTCTTCTGCGCTATATCCAAAATCTTTTTTCTCGGAAGCGTCGCTGCCGCCTTCTCCTGGTGGATTGCCGGTATACCGTGGGATTTTGTTCACGCAGGAGCAAATTTCATTCTGATGATGCTTCTTTATAAGCCAATGAGCAAAGCTATGACTCAGGTTGGAAAAAGGGTTTACTGACAAATAAAACAGAAATAAAAAAAGGTACCTGCAAACGCCGACATCCCATAAGGAAGTATTTCTTTAAAAAGTGAAATAGCATCACAATAATGTGTTAAAAACCACCGATATGCGTCAGCATTATCGGTGGTTTTCGCCTTTTCTTGTAACACTA
>JAZLBS010000031.1:0-20368 GCA_045613805.1 Acutalibacteraceae bacterium | reverse complement strand
TCTTCGAAGTTTAATGGTAAGAGATTTTTGTTGCAACAAGGCAAAAAACGCAGAAAGGCTGGCGCCTTTCAAGGCTTTTTAACGAAGTTGCGGTGAAAATATGTACCATTAAACCTTATTGGGTTCGACTACCGTCACCTTAAGAGAAAATACCTTGCTGCAAGCATGGCAATAACCGAGGGGATGCCTCCGAGGGAGCTTACGGCAAGAGTTATCGCATTTATTCCGAGACTGACCCCTGTTATTCCGCTGAGTACATTCACCGCAAAAAGGGAGCCTATCCCCGAAAGCGACGAAAGAAAAAGACAGCGGAAAAAGTGGCGTGATCTGACGAAAATGCTTATCATAATAATTGCTGAAACAACAAGGCAGATAACAATAAGAGTTGTCTGACCTCCCATAAAAAAACCTCCTTGCGTTTTTTTGTTTACCGATATATAATATGATTCAGGAGAGTGATAATATGAAAATTTTAAAACTTACACCTGCCGTTAAGGACTACATCTGGGGCGGCACAAGACTTTCAAGAGAGTATGATATCGTTTCCTTTGCCGACAGACAGGCTGAAGCCTGGGTGCTTTCCTGCCATGAAGCAGGGGAGAGTATTATAGAAAACGGCGATTATAAGGGCAGAACCCTTTCAGATGTGCTCAAAAACGAGGGCAAGAGCTGGCTGGGTAAAAACTGTGAGAGGTTTTCTGATTTTCCCATTCTTATAAAGCTTATTGATGCCAAGGATAATCTTTCCGTTCAGGTGCATCCCGACGATGAATACGCTATGCGTGTTGAAGGTGAATTCGGCAAGACCGAGGCCTGGTACATCGTGGACTGTGACGATGATGCGGAAATTATCTACGGCTTTAAAAAGGATGTTTCAAGTGAAGAGTTCAGAAAGAGTATAGAGGAAAATACTCTTCTTGAATATGTAAACAGAGTAAAGGTAAAAAAAGGAGATATTTTCTTCATTGAAGCGGGTACTCTTCACGCTATCTGTAAGGGTATTCTTCTTGCAGAGGTACAGCAGAACTCCAATACCACCTACCGTGTTTACGATTACGGCAGACTCCAAAACGGCAAGCCCCGTGAGCTTCACGTTGAAAAGGCTATTGATGTTACAAGCACGAAGGCTATCCCCGCAGACGGAAAGCCTCAGGGTGAGACGGAAAAGAAGGACGGCTACAGCGAAACTCTTCTCTGCCGATGTGAGCTTTTTACCGTAAAGAGATTGGATATAGAAGAAAAAGCGGTTATCACTGCTGATGAAAGCTCCTTTGTTTCTCTTGTTGCTCTTGAGGGTAACGGAGTGATAATGCACGGCGACAGCTGTGTTACTCTTTATAAGGGTGAAAGCGTATTTATCCCTGCAGGACTTGGTGAGGTAGAGATTTTAGGTGCCGTTACGGTTATTGAGACAAGAGTGTGAGGAAAGAATTATGGAAATAAAGATTCTGAAGAAAAGTTTGAAAAAGGCAGTTTCATTTCTGCTTGTATGTGTAATGCTTGTGGGTATATCGGGTGAAGGTCTGCTTTTTGCCGCCGACGCAATCGGTGAAGCAGTATACAGCTTTGGTGCTTACCGTGTGACTGACGGAAATGTCACTGACGGTAATGTCACTGACGGTAATGTGACCGGTGGAAATATTACTGACGGAGATACAGATTTCATCATAGAAAGCATCGTTATTGATCCTGTTACGGCTTATGAATACACACACGGACACTATACACAGGATGGCTCATATGACGGAGATAAAGATGAATGGATATATACCGACGAATATTTTTATTATAATATCAATCCCGAACGTCTTACCGTAACCTTTGCTGACGGAACAAGCATGGTATATAATCAAATCTACCATTTCGCAGAGGATTGGTGCGAAAGCTATGACGAAGAGTATATATATCAGAGCTACTATAATCCTTTGGGAGTCGGCACATATACTGTCGATTATTGGTTTGACGGACGCCGTGTGCCCTTCACCTTCGAAATTGTAAAGTCAGATGTTGCAAAAATTGAGGTCCCCACTGTTTATATCTGTGAGGGCAAAAACGGATATACTGAAAAAGATACTTATACCGATGAAGCCACAGGAAATGAGGTTTCTTGTGAATATCATTACTATTCACTTGACGAAAAAAACTTTGATATTAATGTGACCTTCAAAGACGGAAGAACTGAAAAATACACTTATAACGAATTAAGAAGTGAATTTTCCTGTGAACCGGTAATTATAACAGACCAGTCATACTTAAGCCCTTGGACAGGCGGAAAGCATAAGGCTGTTATTAAAGTATTGGGAGTTCAGACAGAATTTGATGTGGAGTTCTGTTCACACGGTAATACGGAAGAATATCCCGCTCTCACTGCAACCTGTAAAGATCGTGGCTTTACCGAGGGTACATACTGCTATGAGTGTAAAACCTGGATAGAGGGCAGAGAGGAAACAAATCCTGTCGACCATAAGGATGATGACCTGAACGGACTTTGTGATTTCTGCGGAAAAACCATGGATTTCATCAGATATTTTGAAGCTATGGATCAGTTTACTTATCGTACAGACTATGAATTTGATGAGAATAACACGGTCGATGATTATTTCGTACGCAACTACCTTATGCATATGGGATACTTTGATGAATATGGCGTATACGGTGAGTACGGAATCGAAAAATATGTAAATGTTCCTTACGATGTCTTCATGCAGAGGGCAGATGAGAATTTTGCCGTACACAGTGATATGATTGACTATTTCACGGATAACGATATGTTCACCGATGAAAGCAAGGAATATCTTACCTGGTATTACGGCGGACTCGGCGGAGTAAGATCATTGAATCTTACCTCCGTTTATAAAAACGGTGACGGCACGGTGGTGCTCCGAGGATTCATAAGCGACCTGTTATTTGACTGCGAAGATGTAACAGAAGGAAACAGATATATCAGAATGGATTATGATTATATCAATGAATTCGGCGGAAGAGATACAGGCTCAAACATTTGTGATATTGACGGTGCATATGAGCTTGTTGTCCGTGAAAATGAAAAAGCACTTCAGCTTATAAGCTTCAGAGAAATCAAAAGCTATATTCACAACAGAACTCTTCATTTTATAAAAAAGCATAATCTGAGAGATATATATTATCAGCTTGATATCGAAAACGGTGAGGGTGCAGAAATTGTTACGGAAAAGGGCACACTTACCGATGAGCTTGTGACCTTCGACAAATATAACTATTATTGGTTCTCACCCGGTTCGGAATTCATTTTTGATGTTGAAACCGAGGAAGGATACAATCTTGAAAAGGTTATCCTTTGCGACAAAAAGGGTGAGACGGCTCTTGAAAAGAATTCCGACGGAGCTTACTGCATAAAGCCCGAAGGTCCTGCCGTGCTTAAAATTGTGACAGAAAAGACTGATACTCATGAGCATTCTTATGAGGAAAGGGTTGTTGTTCCTCCGACCTGTACCGAAGACGGTGTGAAGGAATTTATCTGCGGATGTACAGACAGTTATACCGAAGTAATTCCATCTGTGGGTCATGCGTTCGGCGAATGGATTATCCAGGGCAATAAGTCATACTGCGAATGTGAAAACTGCGGATACAGAAAGACAATAACTATAACCGGGGATGGCGAGATTGAAATTGAATCTACAGCTCAGCCCGACTGCGATTTTGAAGCTGAGGATGTAACAAAGACAGACGACCGGTATGTTCTTGTTGAAAATGTCCTGGCAAACGGATATGACACTTACTTTGAAATACTCAAGGTGTTTGATATCACTCTTAAAAACAAAGACGGTGTCCATGTTCAACCGAGCGGCACGGTTAAGGTCAAGCTTCCTCTCGATTGGGAAAAGGACGGTCAGTACAAGGTCTACCGTGTCAATGACGACGGAACTCTTACGGATATGGACGCTTTCCGTCAGGGCAGCCATATGGTCTTTGAATCGGATCATTTCAGCCTTTATGTGATTGTGGACGAAAGTGTAAAAGAATCTGACGATATCGGCGGCAGCACTTCGCCTGTGGATTTTATCCGTGATATCATAAACTGGCTTACGGAGATATTTGCTTTCCTGACAGCTTTTATAAGGATGTTCTTCTGAGAACTTTTGTGTGAGAATGATTGCAAAACGATATTGACAAACCCCTTCAGCAGTGCTACTATATAACCATAAAATATCTTCAGGGCGAGGTGTAATTCCTCACCGGCGGTAATGGGTCTGTGACCCTAGCCCGCGAGCCAAAGTAAGCTTTGTGCAGATTCGGTGCGATTCCGAAGCCGACGGTTAAAGTCCGGACGGAAGAAGAAAACATAAAATTTATGTTTTTGCCTGTGGTATTTTTACCGCAGGCTTTTTTCTTGGGGTATTTTAAATATTATTTTAAAGGTGAAATTTATGAAAGAAAACAAAAAATCCATGAAATCAGTTTATATGCTCTGTATAATCGGCATGCTTTCGGCGGTCAGCTTTGTGCTGTTCCTTCTGGAGTTTCCCGTTATACCATCTCTTTCTCATCTGAAGCTTGATTTCAGTGATGTACCTGCTATGGTGTCGGGCGTGCTTTTCGGGCCTGTAAGTGCCGTAGTAGTTGAGCTTATCAAAAACCTTATCGAGCTTATTGTTAAGGGTGTCGGAACACAGATGGGCTACGGTAATCTGATGAACTTTCTTGTGGGCTGTGCCTATGTAGTGCCTTTCTGTGCTCTTTACCGTAAAATGAAAAAAAGTGAAGATCTGAAGAGACTGTCTCTCTCCTGTCTTGCGGGAACGGTGACCATTTTAGTAGTTGGCTTTTTTGCTAATTATTTTATTGCACCGCTTTTCTTCAAGCACTTTTTAGGAATAACTCTCGATGAGGCAGGCATATGGGCAGCTGTCTGGGGTGCTACGGCAGTTAACGGTATAAAGGGAGCAATGCTGTCAGTTATAAGCTTTCCGCTTGTAAGAGTAGTGATTGACAGACTTAAAAGATATGTAAGATAAGACTTCTCCTTTCAAAATGGGGACGGATTAATAAAAAACATAATTTTTTTCATTTATATATTGACAAGATGTATCATAATCTGATATAATATCTTGCATTTTGAATATTTCCTTATTAAGAGAAGCGGAGGGAACAGGCCCGTTGAAGCTCGGCAACCTGCCAAAAGGCAAGGTGCTAAATCCTGCGGTGTGACCGGAAGATAAGGTTTGATCTGCGGTCAGTTATGCTGACCGCTTTTTGCTCTGTTTATTTCCTGAGGCTCTGTGGCGTACATTGAGCCGGGCGAAAATATTCTCCCTTGAAGGAAAAGCTAAGGAAAATTCATTGCATACACAGAATTCTGAAAGAAAGAAGGATTTTATAATGGCAAAACATCTTTTTACATCCGAATCAGTAACACAGGGGCATCCCGATAAGATCTGCGATCAGATTTCCGATGCAATTTTAGATGATATTTACGCACACGATCCTATGGCAAGAGTAGCCTGTGAAACCACCGTAACTACGGGGCAGGTGCTTGTTATGGGTGAAATCAGCTCCACATATAAGCCTGACGTGGCGAAGATAGCGAGAAGAGTTATCTGTGACATCGGCTATGACAGCGGAGACAAGGGTTTTGACGGAAACAGCTGTGCGGTTCTCGTTGCTCTTGACGAGCAATCTCCCGATATTGCGTTGGGTGTTGACAAGTCACTCGAAAGAAAGGGCGGCGAGGAAGACGAATACAATATTCACGGTGCGGGCGACCAGGGCATGATGTTCGGCTTTGCCTGCGACGAAACAGAGGAGCTTATGCCTCTTCCCATTTCTCTTGCGCACAAGCTTTCAAAGAAGCTTACTGAGGTAAGAGAAAACGGTACTCTCGGTTATCTCCGTGCTGACGGTAAGAGCCAGGTTACTGTAGAATATGAGGACGGAAAGCCTGTAGCGGTAACTGCAGTTGTTGTTTCATCCCATCACAGTGCCGATGTTGAGCTCGAAAAAATCAGAGAGGACATCACAAACCTTGTTATCAGACCCATCATTCCTGCTTCTCTTATGAGAGAGGATACAAAGATTTATGTCAATCCCACAGGCCGTTTCGTTACGGGCGGTCCTCAGGGCGACAGCGGTCTTACCGGCAGAAAAATTATCGTAGACACCTACGGCGGATATTCCCGTCACGGTGGCGGTGCATTTTCAGGTAAGGATCCCACAAAGGTAGACAGAAGTGCTGCTTATGCTGCAAGATATGTTGCAAAGAACATTGTGGCTGCAGGTCTTGCTTCAAAGTGTGAGGTTCAGCTTGCTTATGCAATCGGCGTTGCAAAGCCTGTTTCCGTAATGGTTGATACCTTCGGCACAGGTAAAATCAGCGACGAAGAAATCAGCGCAATCGTTGATAAGGTCTTCGACCTTCGTCCCGCCGCCATCATTGATACATTGAAGCTTCGTGCCCCCATTTACCGTCAGCTTGCCGCTTACGGTCATGTGGGAAGAGAGGATCTTGATGTTCAGTGGGAAAAAACCGATAAAGCCGATGAGATAAAGGCTCTCGCAAATATCTGAGATTAAATTATGGGGTTGTGTTTCACAACCCCTTTTTTTATTTCGTTGTTTATGGTTTAAAATAAACCTGAAAAACACATTTCACAGTGGCCTGAATATGCATGATATGCTATACAGTGGCTCAAAAGACAGAAGATAAGGTAAAAAGGAGGAAAATTTATGAAGGAAATCAAAACAAGTCCGGACCTGGAAAGAATGATTGAGTACGCGCGGTTTGTAACGGGAGAGGAGAAGGCGTTTACTGCGGCGGCTTATCTTGTGGCGGTTATTGATGTGCTTACGGGCAGGTTTGAAATCGGTGACGATGAGATTGCGGATTATGCCAATGCGTTTCTGCCCTACAGAAAAATTGATATAACAGAAATGAGAAAGCGTCTTATTGAAAACATCAGCCACTCTGACACAACTGAGAAATACGACGAGGTTTATATCAGAACCTTTATTCAGGATGCAGAGCTTATGGCGGAGAAGGCGGGACGGGATACAGTTATACCGAAGGACCTTTTTATGGCAATTATCCTAAGACCCGACCGTGTTTCGGCAGAATGTATGCGCGATACCTGCTCGGATGAAGACGGATTATACTGAAACTTATGTTAAGAAACGAAAAGGAGGAATATGTGAATGAGCGAATTATTTGATATTACATCACTTATGATGGCTGAAGAAGGGCAGGACGGCTCTTCTTCTGAGGGCGTGATCAGTGTAAGTGATGCTCTTGTCAGATGTCTTAACGAAAAAATGAGCGTTGATATTGATTACATCTCAAGAGTCTCAGGTGAAACTCCGCAAAGTGTTATTTCTGCTCTCAAGGGAATAATTTATCAGCTTCCCGAAGCTTTTGAGAGCCGTGCGGAATACGATGCTTATGAGGGCTGGGTGCTTTCAAGTACATATCTCAGCGGTAACATTCATCAGAAGCTTCAGACAGCGGTTAAGGTTAACCGTAAATTCGGCGGTAAATTTGACAGCAACATTGAAGCACTTGAGGGAATTCTTCCCGAAAGTGTGGGACTTGATGATATTCATCTTTCTCTCGGTGCCACGTGGATTCCTCCCGAGGAGATTGCGGAATTTATTATGGATTTGCTGAATTTCAGGGAAGAGCCTCAGGTGTATTTCTACAAGGATCTCGGTCAGTGGAAGATTATTGAGCCTGATGAGGGCAAAAAGTCCGTTCTTAACACAATCACCTACGGCGTTTACAAACAGGAGGACTATGTCGAATGGAGAAAGCAGTATCTTACTGCCGTAGATATCATTGAGCAGACCCTCAATGCGAAAACAGTACAGGTATTCGACTATGAGCTTAAAAGAAACGGTCCCTGGGGAAGCTTCGAATATGAGCGTATATTCAATAAAGAAAAAACTCTTGAGGGACGCGAGAAGCAGCAGGCAATAATTGATGCGTTCAAGGATTGGGTTTACAGCGATAAGAGCCGTGCAGAAAGATTTGAAGAATATTATAACGATTCCTATGCCGGTTATTGCTTTTCCGGCTATGACGGAAGCTTTCTCGAGCTTCCCGGCCTTAATAAGGATATTGTTCTTTACAAGCATCAGAGAGACGTTATTGCCCGAATTCTTCTTTCTGAAAGCAATATTCTTCTTGCTCACGATGTGGGAACGGGAAAGACCTATGAGATGGTGGTAGCTGTGCACGAGCTGTACCGTCTCGGTATGAGTAAAAAGAATCTTGTGGTCGTGCCCAATAATATTCTTGAAAGCATCGCTTCGGCTCACCGTCTCCTTTACGAAAACGACAGGATTTTTGTGGTTTATCCAAGACAGTTCACCCGTGAAAGCCGCAACGATATTCTTAAGGAAATAAGAGACGGAGATTATACCGCTGTTTATATGGCATATTCGAGCTTCGATATGGTCACCATGAGTAAGGAATATAATATAGACAAAATGAAGGAAGAACACCGTCAGCTTCGAATGGCTTCCTTTAATGCGGCCACAAAGCACGAAAAGAAGGAGTTCGGTCGCCGTGCAGACAAGCTTTCAAAGAAGCTTGAAAAATATATCGAAGAGGAGCAGGAATGTCAGTGGCTGAATTTTGATGAGCTCGGTATAGAGACACTTGTTCTTGATGAGGCACACAATTACAAAAATATTCCTATTCAGACAAAGGCAAACGGTATTGTCGGTATGGGCGGCGGAAGAAACGGAAGCAAGAAATGCCGTGAGATGCTGGAAAAGGCACATTTCTGCAAGCGTCTTATTTTTGCAACGGGTACACCTCTTACAAATTCTCTTGCTGACCTTTACACCTTCCAGACATATCTTCAGCCCGCTTTGCTTAAGTTTCACAGTATTGATACCTTTGATACCTGGGTAAGCACCTTCGGACAGAGAGAAAACGCCATAGAGTGTGATGTTGATGCAAATGCAGACACCTTAAGGAATGTTTCGAGGTTTGCCTCTTTCCATAATCTCAGCGAGCTTATGTCAATTTTCTGTCTGTGCTGTGACTTTTATCATCAGCCTGATGATGAAGAGGGTATGCCTGATTATGAGGGCCCTACGGATATCTGTGTGCCCAAGAATCCTCTTCAGACCGAATATATCAGAGGACTTTCGGAAAGAACGGAGAAAATCCGTGCAAGGGAGGTCAACCGTAAGGAGGATAACCTCCTCAAGGTTACCGTTGACGGCAGAAAGGCAGCTCTTGACATAAGACTTGTAAAGGAAAACAGTAAATGCCTCATAGAGGAGAAAACCAAGGTGCGTGCCTGTGCGGAAAAGGTATACGAAATACATAAAAAGCCCGGTACGGTGCAGATTGTGTTCAGTGATATCGGTATACCAAAGGAAGGCTTCAATATTTATGACGAGGTCCGTGATGAATGTATAAGCCTCGGTATTCCCTTCAATGAAATTGCCTATATTCACGATGCAACCACAGAAAAAGCAAGAGAAAAGCTCTTTGATGCTATGAACAAGGGTGAGATAAGAGTTGCAATAGGTTCTACTCAGAAGCTCGGTGTAGGCGTGAATGTTCAGGAGCATCTTGCCGCAATTCACCACCTGAGTGTACCCTGGAGACCTGCGGATATGGTTCAGCGTGAGGGCAGAATATTGCGTAAGGGTAATACCTGTGAAAAGGTTGATATTTTCCGCTACATAACTGAGGGAAGCTTTGACGCATATTCCTGGCAGCTGCTTGAATCAAAACAGAAATTCATTGCATCCTTCCTTAGCGGAACGGGTGCCCAAAGACAGATTACCGACATTGCCGACACAGTGCTGTCTTATGCCGAGGTCAAGGCTCTTGCCATCGGTAATCCTCTTATCAAGAAAAGAGTTGAGGTTTCAAATCTTCTTGAAAGAGCAAAGATTGCCGCAAGAGCGAGACAGAAGCAGCTTCAGGAGCTTCAGACCGTTATAAGTATTTCCGAAAGAAAGATAACGGAATACAGGAACCTTGCCGCCCTTGCACGCAGAGATAAGGACTTTTATTCGGCAAGCAAGGAGACTCTTCCTAACGAGGAGCGTATTGCCTTCGGTGAGGATCTTCTTGAGGAAATGAACAGCAACATCGGTATAAGCAAGGAAAGGCTCTTTGATACATATATGGGCTTCGATATTGTTCTTCCCTCAGATATGAGTGATGAATACCGACATATCATTGTAAGAAGAAAGGACGGCGGCAGCTATATCTGTGAAATAGATAAGGAAAAGACAGCTATGGGCTGCAGCAGAAGTATTGATTATCTTCTTGAGCATCTTGACCGCAGAGCAGAAAATTTTGAGTCTCTTGCTCTTTCATCTGAAAAGAGAATCAAGGAGGCCAAGGAGGATATAAAGGAGGAGAATCCCTATCTTGAAGCAGTTGATAAGCTGAAAAATGAGCTTTCCGCAATTGATGCGGAGCTTGAAGAATTTGCAGAATCAAAAAAACAAAGTGAGTAAAGGAGAATTACTATGAGTGAAACAAACATGATGAATATTCCCGCCCTTACCGTTGCAGAGGCAAAGACACAGCTTATAAGTCTTTACGGAACCGCAATTGAAAAAAATATCCCCTTTAAAAAGCTTCCCACTCCCTTTTATTGGGGCAGTCCCGGTGTCGGTAAATCAGAATCCGTTTATCAGCTTGCCGCAGAGCTCGGCGAGCTGACGGGAAGAACCGTTGAGGTGACGGATGTCAGGCTTCTTCTCTTTTCTCCCGTTGATCTTCGCGGTGTGCCTGTAGCCGATGCCGACAGGAAGCTTACTAATTGGCTCAGACCTAAAATTTTTGATATGAAGGAGGGGGATGATTATATAAATATTCTCTTTCTTGATGAGCTTTCAGCGGCTCCTCAGTCTGTCCAGGCTGCAGCATATCAGATTTGTCTTGACAGAAAGGTCGGTGAGCATCAGCTTCCCGACAACTGTATTGTTATTGCCGCAGGTAACAGAACGACCGACCACAGCGTAAGCTATAAGATGCCTAAGGCACTTGCCAACCGTCTTATTCATTTCAATATTGTCAGTGACTTTACCGCCTGGAAAAAGTGGGCAATAGAAAACCGTATCTCTTCTAAGGTCATTGCTTATCTTTCCTTTGACTCCACCCGTTTGTGTGTAGAGCCCGAAGGCTCAGATCTGGCTTACCCGACACCCCGTTCATGGGCGTTTGTAAGCACGCTTCTCGACACGGTGGATGATGAGCCCGAAAAGATTCACGCACTTATTGCCGGCTGTATAGGCAATGATACAACCATCGAATTTGAAGCCTTCTGCAAGGGAGCACTCAAAATGCCGTCTGTTTCTGAAATCTTTGAGGGTAAGTGCAAGGAGCTTCCGAAAACACATGATGTAATCTATGCTCTTATATGTGCCCTCGTCGGAACAATCAGTAATAAACACGGTGCTGTCTCTCTTGACGAGCTTGAAAATGTTTTCAGGTATGTATCCTCTCTTCCGGAAGACTTTGTTATGGTTTTTATAAAGGATGTCAGCGTGGTTGACGGTATTACTAAAAAGCTTATGAAATGTTCGTCCTTCCGGAAGTGGTTTGAAAAGAATAAGAATTTTGTATAAGAGGTAGGCACTTATGGACACTAAAGAACTGAAAATTATTGCAACACGCATCACTCATATAAGACAGTGGATAATTGCAAATCAGCCCTTTTACGGCAGACTTCTTATGCGTATGCCCATAAATTTTAGTGATTGCAAGACAGCCTGCACCGATATGAGAAATATTTATTTCTGTCCTGAATTTGCATCAAGGCTCTGTCAGGAGGAGCTGACCTTTGTTCTTCTTCATGAGCTTATGCACTGTGTTCTTAAGCACTGTACCAGAGGAAAGGGCAAAATTCCTCTTATATATAACATTGCCTGTGATATAGTTATCAACTCCATCATTCTTGAATCCTTGGGGAGAAATGAGCTTTCAGTTGACGGTCATCTTGTTATGCATTTTGCCCCTGACGGTAAAGAGGGCAGACTGTACAGTGCAGACGAGGTGTATAAGCAGCTTTTAGAAAAGGATTTTGACGGCGTTAAGTTTTACTATATCAATGCTATTATGGACAATCACGACGGCTGGGATAAAATTGAAGCTGACAAAATACTTGAGCAGATATGGGACGGAAACATTATAGCTGCCGCAAGAAGTGTTGACGGCGTTCCGGGCGGTATCGAGAGGATCATAAAAGACCTTTACCGCACTCCGAAAATCAACTGGAAGCAGATACTTCACGATTTTATTCAGCAGGACAGAAGTGACTTTACCTTTACTGTTCCCGACAGACGCTTTCAGGATGATTTTATTATGCCCTCCTTTCAGGAATGTATTGACGGCAGCAGTGTAAGAAACCTCTGGTTTCTCATTGATACCTCAGCTTCCGTAACAAACAAGGCTCTTTCAGAGGCTTACGGTGAAATAAAGGATGCAGTAAGGCAGATGGAATCACTGAGCGGTTATATTTCCTTTTTCGATTGGTCTGTTACAAAGCCCGAGGAGTTTGAATCCGTGGAAGATCTTGAAAAAATAAAGCCTGTGGGCGGAGGCGGAACCAACTTTAGCGTATTTTTCCGTAAAATGAAAGAGTTTTTTGACGAAAAACCGGAGTTCATAATTGTACTTACTGACGGTGAGGCAGATTTCCCGGATGAATCAGCAGCACAGGGGGTGCCTGTTCTCTGGATTATGATTGACAGCACTGTTGAAGCTCCCTGGGGAGAATGTGTTCATGTTTATACTGATTGATTAAAATGAAAAGGAAGGCTGAAGGTTTGACAAAAAGCCTTCCTTTGTTGTATAATTCTGTTTGTATATGACAGGATACAGCTGACAGTGAAAGGAGAAATAAAAATGAAAAAAATTCTTGTTACAGGTGCTTCCGGCGGTATGGGAAAGGCTATATGCTCGCTTCTTACCGATAAGGGCTACAAGGTTTACGGCATGGATTACCGTGAGGATGATACCGTAAAGGCAGATAAATTTTATCAGTGCGATGTTACGGATACAGAGTCTGTGAAGGCTGTGTTTGAAAAGGTAAAGGAGGAGACAGATTCTCTTGACGGCATTGTACATACAGCAGGTATTTATGATATGGACTCTCTTATTGAAATGGACGAGGAGCGCTTCAAGAGAATTTTTGATATTAATGTTTTCGGTGTTTACCGTATAAATAAAATCTTCTTTCCCTTAATGCACAAGGGCAGCAGAATAATTATCACTTCAAGTGAGCTTGCACCCCTTGATCCGCTTCCCTTTACCGGGCTTTACGGTATTACGAAAACAACACTTGAAAAGTACGCATTTTCTTTAAGAATGGAAGCTAATCTTCTTGACATTCCCGTAAGCATAATCCGTCCCGGCGCGGTTAAGACAGGTCTTCTTAACATTTCAACCACAGCAATTGATAAGTTTGTGGATAAGACAGAGCTTTACAAAACTATGGCAGTAAGATTCAAGAAAATCGTTGACAGTGTTGAGTCAAGATATGTCAAGCCTGAAGTGATTGCCGACAGGGTTTTGTCTGCTCTTGAATCGAAATCACCTAAATATATTTATAACATCAACCGAAATCCCTTGCTGAGACTTCTGGATTTCCTTCCTGATAAAATGCAGGTGGAAATCATCGGTATGATACTGAAATAAGTTTATGCTGAGCCTCTCCGGAAAGGAGAGGCTCAGCTTGTCGAAAAATTATTTTCGACAAGCTGTCAGACTTTCGAGAAAGATACAAGATGTGCTTTTCTTCGCTCCGAAGGTGTACAGCGGTACTCCGAGAGGGCGAAAAAAGCACAAAATAATTGAAATACGGTTGAAATTCGATGTTTCAACCGTATTTATATAGAAAAAAGATTTAATTCTGACTGCCCGGCATTTATATTTAAAGTGTCAATTATTGTTCTTGTGCCTTTATCGACAGTCTGTCAGACTTTCGAGAAAGATACAAGATGTGCTTTTCTTCGCTCCGAAGGTGTACAGCGGTACTCCGAGAGGGCGAAAAAAGCACAAAATAATTGAAATACGGTTGAAATTCGATGTTTCAACCGTATTTATAGAGAAAAAAGATTTAATCCTGACTGCCCGGCATTTATATTTAAAGTGTCAATTATTGTTCTTGTGCCTTTATCGACAGTCTTTGCCTCTCCGGAAAGGAGAGGCTTTTTATTATGTATAACCTTTCTTTTTGTTTCATAAAATAATAAAAATGAAAGGGGTGTTTCTTTTGAAAAAAGAGAAGCTGTACGGTATACTTTTTTACATTTTTACCGCAGAGGGAATAGGTGCACTTTCAGCACTTATTGCGGGAAATTTTTCTGATTTCTTTTTGAAATATGAGAAACCGCCGTTATTACCTCCGCCCTGGCTTTTCCCGGTGGTGTGGGTGGTTCTTTATGCAGTTATGGGTTACTCGGCATATCTTATCAGCAGAGCCGTTACAGCGAAGGATGTTAAGAAAAATGCTCTTACCGTTTACTGGATTCAGCTTGCAGTGTTTAACTTTTTGTGGAGCATTCTTTTCTTCCGCTTTGAGCTTTTATGGATAGGGTTTATTGATATTCTTCTGCTTCTTGTTTCAGTTTGTGTAATGACAGTTATGTTCGGCAGAATTCTTCCGAAGGCGGGATGGCTTAACATACCCTATATTATCTGGGTAGCGTTTGCGACTTATCTCAACTTTGCAACTGCCGTAATAAATTAAAAAATCACCAAAAAATCCTTTGTAAAACCTCTTAAATAATATAAATCTCCGAAGTTTAAAAATAACCTTGAAAAGAAAAAATGTCTGTGATAATATTCTGTTGTTAAAAATCTTTTGAAAAAAAGAGGGGACGTAAATGAAAAATTTTTACCTTAAGCCGAAGCTTTTTTCGGTAATGAAAAACTATTCTAAAGAACAGCTGATAAAGGACATTATTGCCGGTGTGATTGTAGCTGTAATTGCTCTTCCGCTGTCTATTGCGCTTGCTCTTGCCTCAGGTGTCGAGCCCGCTAACGGCGTTTACACGGCTATTTTTGCCGGCTTTACTGTTTCCTTCCTCGGTGGCAGCCGCATTCAGATAGCAGGTCCTACGGCAGCTTTTGCTACGGTAGTAGCCGGCATTGTAGCTACACAAGGTATGGACGGTCTTGTTATTGCTACAATTATGGCAGGTATCTTCCTTATTCTTATGGGTCTTTTCAAATTAGGCTCACTTATTAAATTTATTCCTTACACTATCACCACAGGCTTTACTTCGGGTATTGCCGTGACAATTTTAGTGGGACAGATTAAGGATTTCCTCGGACTTACCTATGCAGAGGGTGTAAGACCTATCGAAACGATAGAAAAAATTGAGGCTAACATTGAAGCTATCTCCACCTTCTCGCCCCAGGCGCTTTTAGTCGGTGCAGTATGTCTTGCCATACTTATAATTTATCCTAAATTCGAAAAGAAAGTGCCTCCCTCACTTATCGCAGTAGTAGTGGGAGCTCTTATGGTGAAGCTTATTCCCGGTCTTGATGAGGGTGTTTTCACTATCGGCGAGCTTTACACCATTCCTTCGGGTCTTCCAAAGCTTACAATAGGCACTGTTGATTTTTCCTTTGAGAAGATTTCTGCTCTTCTTCCCGATGCTTTTACAATAGCAATTCTTGCAGCTATTGAGTCTCTTCTTTCCTGTGTTGTCGCAGACAGTATGGTAAACTCAAAGCACAATTCCAATGCTGAGCTTGTGGCACAGGGTGCAGGTAATATTGCATCTGTCCTATTCGGAGGGATTCCCGCAACAGGTGCTATTGCAAGAACAGCCGCTAATGCAAAAAACGGTGGCAGAACACCTGTTGCAGGTATGGTTCACGCAGTAGTTCTTCTTGTGGTGCTGCTCTTCCTTATGCCTTATGCCGGACTTATACCAATGCCCACCATTGCAGCTATTCTCTTTATGGTAGCATATAATATGAGCGAATGGAAAAAATTCGTTCACACCGTAAAGACTGCTCCGAAGAGTGACACAGCGGTTATGATTCTGACCTTTATTCTGACGGTGGTATTTGATCTTGTAATTGCAATTGAGGTAGGCATGATTCTTGCGGTTCTTCTCTTTATCAAGAGAATGAGCGAAGAGACAGCCGTAACCTCATGGAAGTACACAGACGATCCCGAAAGTCTTGATCTCAGAAAAGTTCCTGAAAGGGTAAGGGTTTACGAGGTCAGCGGTCCGCTTTTCTTTGGAGTTGCGGACAAGATTTTGGATATAACCTTTAAGGATTATACGGAATGTCTTATTCTCAGAATGAGGGCAGTGAACTCAATTGATGCCACAGCAATAAATTCCCTGGAGGCTCTTTACAAAAAGTGCAGCGAAAAGGGGATACGTCTCATTATTTCTCATGCCAACGCCCAGCCTGTAGAAGCAATGAAAAAATCAGGTTTTTATGAAAAGGTCGGAGAAGAAAATTTCTGCGCCCATATTGACGAGGCACTTCAGAAAGCAGAAATGTGTGTACAATAAAAAGTTAAGGGCAGACAGGGAAAATGTCTGCCCTTTGAATTTTTTGTATTGACAAACAGGAAAGTTTGTGGTAATATATCGTAGCAACAGAGAGAATAAAAGATAACCTCTTCACTTTTCACTCTTGCTTATTACTTCAAATATGGGGGCGTAGCTCAGCTGGGAGCCCAAGGCACTCAGAAACGCACCCACATTGAGCAGTTGAAAAATTTAATACTTGGGGGTATAGCTCAGCTGGGAGCCCAAAGCACTCAGAAACGCACCCTCGTTAAAAATTGAATATTATACACATGGGGCATTAGCTCAGTTGGGATGAGTGCTTGACTGGCAGTCAAGAGGTCAGGGGTTCGACCCCCCTATGCTCCACCATGAAAACTCCGAGGTTATAAAACCCCGGAGTTTAGCTTTTTTTTATTATTACGCCGCTTTATCAATACCCACCATAAACTGCTGAAAGTCAATGTTAAACTCAACTTTTAGATTATATCCTCTGCTGACCTCAACCCTTTTTATCAAGCAGTTCACAATCATTTTCTTCTTTTCAAAGATTACTTTTTGTTTCCATAATATTCTCATTGCATAGGGATGCTAAAAGAGGCTACTTTTGTGTTGAACATATTAAAATTGAAAAAATCATATAATGAAACAGAAGTCTGAATTTAATTCACTTGGCTTCAAGTTTTTACAAAAAAAAGGAAGCGCCGCATTGTGCGGCAACCTCCCTTTTACTAAGTATAATATAACTCTGAATTCGCAGGACACCCGATTTTGCAAAAATAATCAAAAAAGTATTGACAAATGCTTGATGATTTGATATAATATCGAGCATTGTGATGATTTTGAGTCTAGAAAATTGAACACAATGCAACGATGATGTTCGCTAAGGATTTGAACAGTTCTACAGCCGGGACAGCATCAATGATGAAGCAGACTACGGCGACATGTATGAGAGCGAACATAAAACAGAAACCGAAAACAATACCGATGGCCGTCGTAATGTTTCCTTTTTTGTGAGTATGTTCTTTCTCGTCGCCTCTCTCTTCTTCAGACGGTGGTTTAGCTGACACAAAGTTGTTTTCTTCTTTGTGTAAGACTAAAATTCCTTTTGTCTGCTTAAAATATTCTCCAAATGTCATCGCAGGTTCCTCCTTTTAAGATTTTATACTCGATGATGAGTATAAGTGTGATGTTTCCTTCAAAACGATGTTATGAGTGAAGTCGATGGAAAAGAGATAAGCAATATTCAGTTTTTAAATAGAAATCGGGTGAGCTGTCACTCATTCTCTATCCATTGAGATTTTATACCATAAATTTATCAAAGTCAATGTTACGAGATGTTTTCTTGGAAATTTTGTTTAATTTCACAAAAATGTAGAAAATAAATGGATTAATATGTAAAAAAGATATATATATAGTACAAAAAGTTTTGGGTTTTTACTTGCAAGTAAAGTATATTCAACGACAGTCGAAAAGACTGTCGTTTTTTTGTCATCTGATTTTTAACAATAAAATTACTTTTTGCAAAATAAAATGTTTTTTATTGAAAAAAATATAAGGGATGGCGAAATGTCGAATAAGAAAACTTAATACCTTTCTACAAACGAGCCGAGAGCAAACTGAGAAAATTGCATATAAAGTAGGTGAAAAGTAGTGTGAAATGTAAATACGTAAAAACGAAAAAGACTACGAATTTGAAATCTTCTTTATCTGCAAACTATAAGAATGGTTTGGATATTAATACGACATCCGTGTAAATTTCGATGCACTTTATTAAATCAGATTTGCCGACATCAAGAAAATATCTTCATAATTTTTATTGTAAAAATTTTTAAAAGTATTTTGAAGTTTATGGGAAAGATGTAGAAAGACCGAGCAGAGTCTAAAAACTCTGCTCGGTTTCTTTCTATTAGGCTACCTTATCAATACCCACCATAAACTGCTCAAAGTTAATATTAAACTCAACTTTCAGCTTGTAACCCCTGCAAACCTCAACCCGTTTTATCAGGCAGTTCACAATCATTTTCTTCTTTTCAAAGCTTGCCTCATCATAAAGCTCTGCCCAGGAAATGAGTTCATCAAAGCTGTCGGATAAACTCTTGAGTACACTTTCACCGTCCGCAACATCCTTTTTAGCATCAGAACATAAATCAAAAAGCCTACTGCACTCTTTCTCGGATTCCGCAATCAGCTCCGAAAGTGTATCAGCCGAAAAAGAACTTTCGCCCTTGATTGCTTTAATAACCTCGGATTTTAATATAGCGAGATTTTCAAACTCTTTATTGTAATCTGCTTTCAGCATATTCAGCCTTGCTTTTCTCACTTCAAACTCATCGGCATAACGAAGCTTGATTAAATCTGATTTTGATACACCTTTCATTTTACTGAAAATGTCACGGACAATCTCATCAATCAAATCATCAAGAATGTGAAGAGTATAACCCGATTGACCGTCACATTCCGTCTGCTTTCTGCTTTTTCCGTAGCAGGCGTATCTGATACGTTTGGTAGTATCAACAGAGCCGTCTTTTCTTTTACGGTATCTTCCGCTTGTTGTAAGATTCAGCCTTGAACCACAATGCCCACAGTAAATCTTACCGGAGATAAGAGATTTACCTTTTGTGTTAAGGGGAACAGTGGGATTGTCTTTCTTTCTGTCTGAACGTTCTTTCATAATCATCATAGCTCTTTCATACTGTTCAGGCGGAATTATCTGCAGTTCAGGTATAACCTCAGAACGAGCCTCACCGCTACGGAGAATACCTGTGTATGTCAGGTTGCAAAGAATACCTCGGATTGTAGCTTCATGCCACATTTTGCCTGTTCTTGCTCGGTAACCGTTATTGTTCAGCCATGTTGTAATTCTGTGCGCACCGTAACCCTCAGTAGTGTACTTGTCAAAGATAATCTTAACAACAATAGCTTCATCGGGATTAACTTTCAAATCATAAAGCTCGTGTTTGCGTTTATTAACTCTGCCGCTTTTCACAAGGTCGTATCCAAAGGCGGCAACGCCGCCCTTGAAATGACCTGATTCAACCAACTGACCAAGACTTGTTTTTGTTCGTACTGATGTTTTCTCACTTTCACCGTCAGCCTGCCAAAAGCGTATATAGTTTAGGAGCTTGTCAATGTGATTATCAAATCGCTGTTCGCCCTCTTGTGTGCTCCAAACCTCTATACCGTTTTTAACAAACCACTCAACAACGAAAGGTGTTTCGTCTGCGATTCTGCCGATACGGTCAAACATAAACACAAGCAGAATATCAAACTTTTTCTTTCTCGCAAGGTCTTTTATGATTTGAATTTTATCACGGTTTTCAGCTCGCACCTTATGACCTGAAACACCGTCTTCCTGTTCCTCGTGAACAATCTCCCAACCCATTTCACTTGCAAACTTATGACAAGCCTTTCTCTGCATCGGGATATCCGCTTCATTGTTGCTGTCATAATCAACCTGTTTACCCGTTGAAACTCGGTACAGACAGCACGCTCTTTTTGACATTAAACCGCCTCCTTGATATTTTTCTTTAGTTTAATATCAGGGGCGTCACTTTGTCGAATGTGCGAATCACCCAATAATATTTCACGAATGCGGGGAAGAATGTCATTGTTACGTTTTTCTGCAAAGGTAGCAACTACCTCGTGACCTTTAACCTTGAAGGAATATTCTCCTCTGATGTCATCATCAAGATAACGGATATATGCTTTAAGAATTCCAATATATTTCAATACTCATCACCTCGCATCTCTGTTTCGCTGTCGCTGAAGGTATCTGTAATAATGCTCACAGGCCTTTATTACGAAATCTTCAAAGTCTTTATCCTTAACCTTAGGAGCAACCTTTTGCAATTTTTCCATAGGTGTCTTGAACATA
>JAZLBS010000030.1:0-6927 GCA_045613805.1 Acutalibacteraceae bacterium | reverse complement strand
AAGGCGGATCCGTTATTACCAAATCAATCGAACCATCGGGAATTTCCTTCATAACCTCAAGACAATCACCGTGGAGTAACTTTATAATGGGATTTCACCTCTCATAGCATTTATCTGCGCGGTACTCATACCGAACAAATCTGTGTCAATGGGTTCTGTTATAACTTTTGTACGGGTGCAATAATCACAGCCGTAATCCTCACAGCGCTCCGCTTCGAGCTGACCTGTCTTAATATTCTGAAACCTTTCGATGTGCTTTCGCACCACGTCGAGAGCTTCGTCCATATTCCACTGAGAAATCTCACCTACTTCAAGATGTGCGGGGTTTTCTTTGGTTGCTACCACGAACATAAACGGCAGTTTATCGCCTGTATTTTGACGCACGATTTCTTGATATACCGCAGCTTGCATATCATAGCCCCAATATTTCACCATAGGTTGAAACAGATTTGGAGAGCGTAGACTTGCCATATATTTAAGATCCGCTATGTATTCCCCTTTTTTGAAGCTATCCATTTTAATCTTAAAAGGCACCCCTTCGATTTCTCCCGTCATAATAACTTGGTGTTTACCTGCTAGGTATTTCATCATAAGTGGTTGCTTCTTGATTCTTTCAATGGTATCGGCAGCTTGGTTTACATCGGCATAATAATCACCGTTCTTTTTAAACAGGTCGCTATGATTTTCCTCAAGGAATTTCATTTGCGATTCTCTCGTTCCCGTCAGCATTTCATCGACGAAGGATCCCAAGAGCAATGCTCTCGATGCCTCCTGCTCGTACTCCCCTCGGATTTTTGCAAGTGCCATTGCCGGACACTTCATAAAATCCTTGAATTGCGAAACGCTGAAATATTCGAGATTCGCTTTCTTTCCATAATAATTAGATTGTGTTAGTTTCATTGTGCTTCCTCTTAATCACCATAATTTCTTAATATGCGTCCTACCGACGACATTATCTGTTGCTCCCTCCTCGCCCTTTCCGTATCGGTTAATATAGGACGGAACACTCGTATTGTGGTATTGCCGTGCTTAATCAGTTTGCAACGATAGCCCGGGCGTTCGGGTAATTCTACCCAACTATCTGTATCACTCATAGAAACTCCTTTCCTTTAAGTAGATTTTAAATCTACCTTTGAAGCAAAAAAAATAGCACATCGTTCTTCAAGGTCGTCAATACCCAGAAGAATGCACATTTTTTCAATTTCGCTTGCTTTGAACTCGTGAACGTTTTGAATTTTAAGCGTTAAGCCGTAAGATGAAAGCCCCATTGCTTTTGCAATATAGCTTTTCTTTAGCCCGCTTTTTGTTATCTTCTCTTCCAATAATGCAGTGTTAGTCAAGGGTTTCGCCTCCTTTCGTAACTACTTGGTTGACTTATAATCAACCTGTTTGCAATATCAATATAGCACTCGGTTGATTCAAAGTCAATACTTTTTTGAAAATTTTTAAAAAAATGTTGACTTTTAATCAATTTTGTGGTATTATATGGGTACAGGAGGTGAACAATATGGCTAAAATTGGAGAAAATATTCGCAGATTACGCGAGGAACGTGGGTTGACGCAAGAGGAACTTGCTACTCGTATGGGCTACAAATCTAAGTCTACTATAAATAAGATAGAACTTGGAGTCAATGATATCCCACAAAACAAAATTGCTAAATTCGCTGAATGCTTGAATACTACCCCTGCCGTTCTTATGGGTTGGGTAGATCAGCAAACAGGAAAAAAGAACGATGTCCTTGCGAACATCGTCTTACAGCTGAGAAAAGATGAGGAATTATTAGAAATGGTAGAAAAGCTCTCAAAACTCAGCTCCGAGAACCGTCAGGCTCTAAAGCCGGTTCTGAATGCTTTTTCAACAAACAGAAAATAAAGTCAAGCAACTCTATATCATTACATTGATGCAGTCGTTCGTTAATTGATTTTATGTAGGTGTCAACAAGGCTCATGAGGTGTCTCCTTTCAAGTGAGGCAAACTTATGTTCTAATTATATGATAATTTCTTATTATTGAATAGCGGAAATTGTTAGAAACTGATATCAGTTCAAAAAATTTGTAGTTTTGGTTGAAGAGAGTTATTTTTTTAAAAATTTAGATAAATATGAATAAAGGGGAATTTACAATGGCAGAATACCTATCACATCTAATGTATCTTCGTAAATCTAGGCAAGACGACCCAAATGAAACAGTTGAGGAGGTTCTTGCCAAGCACGAAAACATCTTACAGGAATATGCTATGCGCGAATTGGGTGGCAAAATTCCAGAAGACCATATTTATAGAGAGGTTGTCAGCGGAGAATCCATTGACGACCGAGAGGAAATCAAAAGGGTTCTCTCCCGCATTGAGGATCCAACTATAAAAGGCGTGTTGGTCATTGAACCTTCTCGTCTTTCCCGTGGCGACCTTATCGACTGCGGAAGACTTATCAACGAGTTTCGTTATACGAGAACTCTTGTGGTTACTCCATATATGACTTACGACCTTGAAGACAAAATGGAGCGCAAGTTTTTCCAAGACGAACTCCTAAGAGGTCGAGATTACTTGGAATATACCAAAGAAATACTCCGTAGAGGACGAGAAGCTGCGGTCAAGCGTGGATGCTATATCGGCAACATACCTCCATACGGCTACAATAAAATAAAAATAGGAAAAGACCATACTCTTGAACCCAACGAAAACGCCGACATTGTGCGTATGATATTCCATTGGTACGCTAACGAAGATATGGCAATCAATGCTATAGCACGTAGGTTGAATGATATGGATATTCCTTCTCCCGACGGAAAACTGTGGCAACCTGAGGTGATTTCGCGCACGGTGCGTAATCCTCATTATATTGGCAAGGTAGTATTTAATCGTCGTCCGAAAACAACCGTTATTGAGAACGGAGAATTGAAAAAGACGAGAAAATTAGTACCATTAGAGGAATGCATACTAGTAGAAGGAAAACAAGATCCTATTATTGATATGGAACTTTGGAACAAAGCACAGGAAAGAATCCGAAACACACCTAAAGTCCATGATAATAAGGAACTTTCAAACCCTCTTGCTGGAATATTCCGTTGCAGTCAATGTGGCTATATGATGGAGCGTAGACGGGGTAGAAATGACACGAGATATTACTGCGGAAATAGGAACGAGAAAAAATGTTTTAAATCCGTAAAGGTTGAATATGTAATGGAAGCAGTTTACTTAGCCTTAAAAGAGGGAGAACTTCCAAAATTGCAAGAGAAGGTTGCTAATGGAGACGGAGACGCAAGAAAAATACAACAGCGCCTTATATCAAAATTAGAAAAACAAATGAGTGAATACCGCGACCAAGAGGACGAGCAATATGAACTCTTAGAACGAAAAAAATACACTCAGGAACTATTTGACCGTCGTAATGGAGCGTTGAGAAAGAAGATGGAAGAATGCGAAAGACAGTTATACCTTGCAAAGTCATCGCTACCGAAATCAGTGGACTATGCTGAACGCCTTGTGAAATTGGAGACAGCTATCGAAGCATTGCAAAATGACAAAATGAGTGTCAATGATGTTAATGCTACTCTTAAACAAATCATCAACAAAATCGAATTTACAGGCACTCCCTCTCAAGGTCGCTATGGCCCAAGAAACGGAGACAAGATACAATTGGACGTAACTTTACGCCTCTAATTTTTATGCTTTTTTAATACATCATAGCACGCCTACTTCGTCTGCTGTGCTATGATGTAGTGAATTTTAACACCCAACAAACCCTTATAAATCAAGGGTTCCCGCGCATAAGCATTAATCAAGAAAACCCCCGAAATTTCGATTTCGGGGGTTTTCTTATATTATTCGTCATCCGTTTCTTCATCTATCGCCGCTACGGATCGCTTGTCTTTCATTTTCTTTTGAGCCAATTCCCACATTTCTTTTGTTATAATTGACTCGCTCTTTATCGCACATTCATCGCTATATCGGAGGCTGCCTTTTAATGTATGGGAATCGTTTCTCTTGAGAATTTTAACTAATTCTTCATTAGCATTCATCTCTTTTGCTATGTAATTCAATATAGCGCTATAAGACACTCTCTGTTCGGCTTCTTCGTATGTGAGTACTTCGCCGTTCTCTTCTGCTATTTCAAGAACCCTATCCACCAATTCTTTTGGCGGGTGTTCGGTATATTCGTTGACTTTATTGAATATGAATTTCACGATTTCAGCTTCATCGGTGTTGGTAACGAATTTCCCATCTACTTGGTCATAACCGAGTACTTTTTGAGCAGCTAACTCTTTATCATTTTCAACACGGAAGGCTATAAGTTCAACTACCCATTCAGGAGGGGTGCGTTCTCCACTCTCCCAATTCTGAATTGTGCGGAGAGGTATGCCTCCGAGACGCTTACCGAATTCTGCTTGGTGCAGACCTGTCATCCTTCTAATTTCTTTTATCGTTTTTTTCGTTTTGTTTTCCATACTCTTTTCCCTGTTGGATTTATTACTTGTCCCATTGGACACATATATTATACACCCATTGAGTGTGTTTGTCAAGTACTTTTCAGAAAATTCTTAATTATTATTGAAAATAAAATTTAAGTATAACTATAAAACAACCCCCGAAATTTGAATTTCGGGGGGGTTTATTCGTATTGTGTCACATTTTAATTATTTTGGTTCTTTTTTATATAGTAGTTATGTGTGTCAATAATAACGTCCTTGAGAGAATCAACTTGGGTTCTAAGGGTTTCCACTTCATTTTTAAGAGCGCCGTTTTCTGCAATGAGATTATCGCGCTCTGCTTTTAGAAGATCAAACTCCGCTTGCAAATACACGAAGCTTTTCTCCCCTGTGTAAAATAACTCCCAAAGTTCAATGCCGAGAACTTCGCACAAATCCTCTAATGTGTTAACTCTTGGAGAATCCTTCTCGGGATTTTCAGGGTGAATAATGCGATTTATTGTATCAACAGAAACACCGCTTTCTTCTGCCCACTTTTTGTTTGAAATGTTTTTCTCTTTTCTAACCTCTTCAAGTCTGTCACGATACATGGTAAAAATCCCCTTTCTATAGGCAAATTTGCGGATTCAATACGGAAATTTGCCTATTCTTACGGCAAATATGCTTATTGATTTTTGCTCTCAACAGATGTATAATTCAATCACAATAAGTTTTCAGAATATTCTGATAAATTATTGTAGCATAAAAAATATTCTTTGTCAAGAAAGGAAATTTTAGTATGGAGAATGACGACGACATCAGCGCGATGAGGAGCTTGAAACAGCTCGCCAAAAAAGCAATAGAAGAATGCAACGATATGGAACTTCTTGATTTGGCTTATAGAATATTAGTGTGTGATATAACAGAAGGCAGGGCCGATTAGCCCTGCCATCTTGATTTTGTAGAGCGAACGTCAATATGAGTGAAGGTGTTATAGATTCCTATGCCACCCTCATCTAGTAACGTTTCCGCGTATTTAGCTACATCCTTAGGCGCTATTCCCTGCACCTTGATATCGGCAGCTTTGCCGTAGAGGTGCTGAGAGTATGTAGTGCCACCGACGCTCTTATTGTGCCCCGGTGTGCGGTATGCCGACGTAATCGTTACCGCCTTGCCAAAATGATTACGTATTTTTTGTAGTACTGACACAAGCTCCGAGTCTATGAAAATAGGATCCGAGCCGTCCTGACAAGCAAATTCTTTAACCTTAAAATTTGTACTTAACCTTACATTTCCGTCTTTTTTACGGGAATAGGCTTTGATTGGCATTTATCATCTTTCCCTTCAAAAATTAATATTTGTTGCAAAAGATTGATACTATACTTACAATGTTTTCTGCAAAAGATTGATTTTTCCAAATAAAAGAATCTATTTGGACTATTTTAATATTTATTTGGAAAAGTGTGAAATTCAGCGAATATTCGCTATTTCTCCTCGTGATTCTGCTTTTCGTGCTGTGTACCAAAGTAGAAAGCGATTATGACAGAAAAGACTGTCATAAATATGTCGGGTGAGATGACGCGCACCACTGAGAGATAACAGAATACGCCTGTTAATGCGATTGTGACGATGCTTTTTACAGCGAGCAATTTAGTCAGCCTTTCTTTCATAATAGTTTCCTCCTATTAAAATTTTTTTATTATTAAGCCCGAGTGTAAACCTGATACTCCTAAGGAGTATAAACCCTACACTCCTAAGGAGTGTAAACCCGATACTCAGGCAAAATATTTTTATAAAATTTTGATTTGTCCACTGCCACGATGGTATTCTTTCCAAATCGTAATAACATTTGAAAATCTCGCATCAACAGTTTGTCCACTTTCGTTGTTTTGCAAATCACCTTTTGCTCTGCGAATACGAAGATATAGTGGTGATAGATTTCCATTCATATTACCTTCACCTGTACCATCACGGAAAAATGCCCTATACACTTTACTTTCCGATACAGGACTTGCTGAAAGTGTCAAAAATCTTTTTTCAAGGTCATCTTCAGTTACCACATATTCAACTGCTCTTTTAAGTTTGATTTTAGCCCTACCATTATTTGATGGAGAACCCATAAAGGTAGTTTTTTTACACAACTGCAATTGGTCGCCTACTTGCAATGTACCACTCACAATTTCCACAGTAAAATATACAGGATAGTCAGTACCTTCTTCTTCGTTACCGACATAGAATGAGCCTTCGGGCGCAAAGCGACCATCGAACTCAACACCTCGACCTCTTGCACTTGTAAATCGTATTTGTGGCATTGTTTCTTCGGGCAATTCTACCTTTGGAGCATCAGTATTATTATTAAGCCACGCAATAACACCCGCATCTGTCGGCTCTTTGGTTACTGTGATATATCTAAAATTATAATTATTTGACCATCCGTGAGTGATACCATAATTTCCTGATGGGTTATAAGTGTACACGGAGTCATAAGCACCGTAGGTTCTTTGATATGCTAAGGCATTAATT
>JAZLBS010000029.1:0-110593 GCA_045613805.1 Acutalibacteraceae bacterium | reverse complement strand
TGTTAGCTGCTGTGAAGCTCCATTTGAGACCGGTGGGGAAACCGCCGCCGCCTCTGCCGCGAAGACCGGAATCCTTGACAATCTGGATTACCTGTTCGGGAGTATATTCTGTCAGACACTTTGCAAGAGCCTGATAGCCGTCGTATGCGATATATTCGTTGATGTCTTCGGGGTTGATAACACCGCAGTTGCGAAGAGCGATTCTCTTTTGCTTCTTGTAGAAGTCGGTGTCGTTAAGACCCTTGATTTCTGTGGGAGTGACTGTCTCCTTGTAGAGAAGGCGCTTGACCATACGGCCCTTGAGAAGATGCTCTTCAACGATTTCGGGAACATCCTCAACCTTTACTTCTGAGTAGAAGCAGCCTTCGGGATAGACAATCATGATGGGACCTAATGCGCAAAGACCGAAGCAGCCTGTACGGATAACCTGAACTTCATTTTCAAGACCCTTTGCCTTGATTTCAGCTTCCATTGCTTCGATGATGCAGTGGGGATCACCTTCAAGAACTGAACGGTCCATGAATGCACCCGGGTCACCTTCGTCAGCGTTACATACAACATACTTCTGGTCAGCCTTATTAGCAGCTGTGAAGCTCCATTTGAGACCGGTGGGGAAACCGCCGCCGCCTCTGCCGCGAAGACCGGAATCCTTGACAATCTGGATAACCTGCTCGGGAGTAAGCTCTGTAAGACACTTACCGAGAGCCTGATAGCCGTCATAAGCGATGTATTCATTGATGTCTTCGGGGTTGATAACACCGCAGTTGCCCAGAGCAACACGCATCTGCTTTTTATAGAAGTTGGTGTCATTAAGACCCTTGATTTTTTCGGGAGTTACTGTTTCCTTATAGAGAAGACGGGTAACCATACGGCCTTTAAGAAGATGCTCTTCAACGATTTCGGGAACATCCTCTACCTTAACCTCTGAATAGAAGCAGCCTTCGGGATAAACAATCATAATGGGGCCGAGTGCGCAAAGACCGAAGCAGCCCGTACGGATAACCTGTACTTCGTTTTCAAGGCCTTTAGCTTTGAGCTCGGCATTCATTGTGTCGATAATTTTCTGTGAATTTGAAGAGGTACAACCGGTACCGCCGCAAACGAGCACATGAGAACGATACATTTATACTTCCTCCTTATTTAGCAATAGCACCAACGGTATATTCCGCAACGGGATTACCGTTTACAAGATGGTCAACAACAATTCTTGCAACCTTTTCTTCTGTGAGCTGAACATAAGTTACCTTTTCCTTGCCGGGAACCATAACCTCTGCGATGGGCTCGTACTGGCACATACCGATACAGCCTGTCTGTGCAACAGTAACATTTGTAAGATTGCGCTTTGCTGTTTCTTCAACGAATTTATTCATTACAGGTCTTGCACCTGCTGCGATACCGCATGTAGCCATACCAACAACAACTCTGGTGATTTCGGTAGAATCATCACGTGCTGTAAGGTTTGCCTTGGCAGCATCTCTTAATGCCATAAGTTCTTCAAGAGTTTTCATTATATTTACACCTCCGTAAGTTGTTTCGTGTTTTCAGTGATATAATCCTTGAGCCAAGCGGTGATGCTCGGTTCGTTGAGGGGAACATCGCCTAAAATTTCCTTGAGCTGTCTTGTGTCAAGAGTGAAGCTTTTTTCATCAATTTGTCTTATATAGACAAAATCTATATGAAGATTCATCGTCACGAGCATAATTACCGTTGAACACATATCACCAACGGGCGTGAAATCCAGGTGGTCAGTGCAGAAACGGGCTGTGGTTTTAGTGCCGACACCGAGGGTGCTTTCAATGTCAAAAGAGCCTCCTGTCATTTCTGCCGCCATTCTGAAAAGAGGAATACCCATTCCGACCTTTCTTGTGGTGCGGGTGGTGAAGAAGGGATCTCTTACACTTTCAAGCTGTCCGGGAGTCATTCCCTTGCCGTTGTCGCTTACTGAAATTTCAAGCGTGCTTGTTTTTGTGCTTTCGATAAGCTCAATTGTTATCAGTGAGGCTTCTGCTCTTACTGAATTCTGAGCTATATCGAGAACATTGAGAGAAAGCTCTCTCATCAGTTCATATATTTGTCAAGAATGCCCTTGACGTCCTTAGCTGTGATTTTGCCGTAAACGTCGTCGTTAACCGTAAGAACGGGAGCAAGACCGCAGGCACCGATGCAGCGGCAGGCTGTGAGTGAGAATTTTCCGTCGGCTGTGCATTCGTCTGCGCCGATGCCGAGCTGAGCGGAAAGCTCATCAAAAATTTCCTGAGCGGACTTAACATAGCAGGCAGTACCGAGACAAACGGAGATAGCATATTCACCCTTGGGAGAAAGAGCAAACTGAGCGTAGAATGTAGCAACGCCGTAAACCTTTTCGAGGGGTACCTTCATACCGTCTGCAATTTTCTGCTGAACTTCAAAGGGGAGATAGCCGTAGATTTCCTGAGCTACCTGCATAACGTGCATAAGCTGGCTGTTGTCTCCTGTGCATTCAGCAATAACTGCGTCAAGTTTTGCAGCCTGTTCAGGTGTGTCCTTGAACGGGATTGTGCTGATTTTCTTAAGCATTGACTTTTGTCCTCCTTTAAACGGATTATCCGTTGATTTTTGTAAGATCCATAATTTGAAAAAAGAAAAAATTATGCAATAATCCATACTACCAAATAATATCACATTGCATTAAAAAAATCTACAGAATTTTTAACTTTTAAAACGGTGAAGCACGGTTTTTATATTTTGAACAAAAATAAGAGAGCTTTTATGGTCAATTTAACAAAGTTAACAAGGCAAAAATTGCCTCTATTGACTTTTGAAAAACATAAGGTATAATTAAATATACAGTCTTTTTATCTGTGTTGAAAACAAATTCGGAAAGGAAAAAAATTATGAAAACTTTTAAAAGAACACTCAGTCTTCTTCTCGCTTTTCTTATGGCTTTTTCTGTTTGCACCGTGGCTTTTGCTGCCGGTGAGACTACAGAAGAAAAAACAGAAGTGACAGGCTTTACAGATGAAGATTTTCTCTCTGTTAAGGGCAGAAAGATTTACAATCAGAGAGGCGAAGAAATTCAGCTCAAGGGCGTAAATATCGGTGCCTGGCTCGTTCGTGAAAATTGGCTTAACCCCGATTGTGTTGATGTTGAGTATAAGTCAAAAATGACAGAAGAAGAGCAGAGAAGATATTGGGGTACCTTCTATGAGGATCTTACAGAGGAACAGAAGGTAGTGTTTGATCCATACTATGGAAAAGAATATGACGGTGAAATGGTTTACGATGTATTAGAGAAACGCTTCGGCAGAGAAAAATCTCAGGAGCTTCTCAATATGTTCTATGACAACTGGTTTACCGAATGGGATCTTGATAATATCAAGGCAATGGGCTTTAACTGTGTACGTGTTCCCTTCTGGTACAGAAACTTCTACTATGACGATAAGGGAACAAAAATTAAAGACGAAAACGGCGAATGGGATTTCTCACGTCTTGATTGGGTAGTAGAGGAATGCTCAAAGAGGGAACTTTATGTTATTCTTGATATGCACGGTGCAGTAGGTTCACAGAGTGATGCTCCTCACTCAGGCAGAGGTTATCAGGGTGCACAGCTTATGGAGGACAGTGAGCGCGGTGAAAGATACCGTGAGCTTACCGATGAGCTCTGGACAGCTATTGCATCAAGATTCAACGGTAACCCCGCAGTAGCTATGTACGACCTTCTTAATGAGCCTATGTGTGATGTTAAGTGCGGTGAGCTTACAAGAAGAATCAAGAATGAAAAAATTTATATGCGTCTTTATGATACCGTCCGTGCTGTTGATAATGACCACATCATCACTATGGAAGCCATCTGGACAGGCTTCGCTCTTCCCTATTCATTTATGAGGGGATGGGAAAATGTAGTATATCAGGTGCATTTTTACAACAATTCTGATTTTATTTTCAATTTCTTCCTTCTTCTTACAATGGCAATTCATCCCAATGTTCCTCTTATGATGGGCGAATTCTATCCCCATAAGGCTACCACCTGGGAAAACTGCTTCAAGACCATGAACAAGCTTAATTACAGCTGGATGCTTTGGACGTACAAGGCAACAGGTGACAAAATGTGGGAATCAGACTGGTGTATGTACGGCTCAAAGGATGGCTTCTACAGGGCAAAGATTTTCAGCGGTTCATACGAAAAAATAGCTGAGGCATGGAGTGCAGAAAAGCTCAATACTCAGACAGGCTTCCAGAATACAGGCCACTATGAAAACAATGTAGCCGCACATCTTGGCTGATAAACTTAATTGAATAAACTAAGACCGACAGTTCATTCTGCCGGTCTTTTACTTTTTTACTATTCACTTTTATCTCTTACCTCACTATTATTCCACCTCCGACGACATAATCACCGTCGTAAAGGACAAGGGATTGACCTGAGGTTACTGCTCTTACAGGCTCTTCAAATTCAGCGTGGAGAGTGTTTTCATCGGTCTGCCATACTTTTGCCCACTGCTCCTTATGGGAATATCTTGTTCTTGCCTTGACACGTATAGGGGAGTCAAGACGGTCACAGGAAATAAGGTTTATATCTGTTGCATCAACATGCTTTGTGAAAAGCTCATCATTGCTGCATAGAATAACTCTGTTGTTTTGAACATCCTTTTCCTTGACATACATCGGAGCGGGAAGTGCAAGTCCGAGACCTCTTCTCTGGCCAACGGTGTAGCGGATGATTCCCTTGTGAGTGCCTAATTTTTTTCCCTCGGTATTTACGAAATCTCCTGAGGGATAGGTCTTGCCGAGCCATCCTTCAATGAAAGAGCCGTAGTCTCCGTCGGGAATAAAGCAGATGTCCTGGCTGTCCTTTTTTCTTGCGTTGACAAGATTTTCCGAAAGGGCAATTTCTCTTGCCTCTTCCTTTGTCATAGAGCCGAGCGGAAACAGGGTGTGTGAAAGCTGATGCTGAGTAAGGCAGTAAAGAACATAGCTCTGATCCTTGGAGATATCGGCACCCTTTTTCAGATAATATCTTCCGCTTGACTGGTCAAAGCCGCACTGTGCGTAATGACCTGTTGCAATGAAATCAAAGCCCTGCCTTTCGGCTTCGGCCATAAGTGAGCCGAATTTTAGATGCTTGTTACAAACAATGCAGGGATTCGGTGTGGCACCGCTTTCGTAAACAGAGATAAAGTTTCCGATAACCGTATTTTTGAATTCCTCCGTAAAATCAATTACACGGAAGGGTATGCCTACCTTTTCTGCGACGGCACGGGCATCCTCGGTATCAGTAAGAGCGGTTTCCACGCTGTGACAGAAAAAACGGCAGTTCACACCTGTTACATCATAGCCGTTCTTTTTCAGCAAAAGAGCAGAAATTGCGCTGTCTACACCTCCACTCATACCGACCATTACTTTTTCAGCCATAAAAATACCCCCGCAAAACATAATCTTACTAAATTATATTAGTTGCGGGGATGAAAGTCAAGCGGTTTAAAAATCCAATTGCTCGTCTGACAGATACTCTGCGTTGATGTATGGCAGCACCACAGTGAAATCAGTATATTCAGGTGTACTTTTTGCCGAAACGGAACCGCCGTGAAGCTCTGTTATTTCTTTTGCAATTGCCAGACCTAAGCCTGAGCCTCCCGAATACGAATTGCGTGAAGAATCCATGCGGTAAAACTTTTCAAAAAGTCTGTTCAGCTTGTCTTCGGGAATTTCGTCGCATCGGTTTCGGAATTTGATAATTATACGGTTGCGTCTTATTCTTGCACCTATTTTTATTAGAGTATCTTCATAGGAGTAACTGACTGCATTTTTGAAAAGATTATCGAAAACCCTTGCAAGCTTGTCTGAATCTGCGAGCATTATAATGTGCTCCGGAATATCAAACTGCACCGTAAGCTTCTTTTCTGAGAGCATTGGATAAAATTCATCGGCCATCTGCTCGAGCATCATATTAAGGTCAATTCTGTTCCTTTCAAGGGTGACAGTGTTAATACTGAAGCGTGATATTTCGAAAAATTCGTTGATAAGCTGTTCGAGTCTGTATGCTTTGTCAAGGGAAATGTTTACAAATTTTGACCTCTGTTCTGTTGTAAGCTCCGGACTTTCATTCAGAAGAGTAAGATATCCGATGACGCTGGTAAGGGGTGTTTTCAGGTCGTGTGCAAGATACATAACCAGGTCATCCTTATTCTTTTCCGCCTCGATGGCTTTTCTTCGGCTTTCCACTACTCTGAGACGAATGTCGCTGAGCTTTAGCTCAACCTCTGAAAAGCTTTTAGGGAAAGCGGAAATTTCTTTATCCTCCTTGACGAATGCATTTATGCTTTTATATACTCTTCCGAAGTTGATAAGGGTGGAAAAGGAATATATTATGCCGATTACCGGAAGAACAATCCCGAAGGCGGGAAGCAGCAGTATATAGCTGTTATGATATATGTAGTCTGCCCATTGAGTGTTGAGCAGTGCGTCGAGAAAAACATATATGTCTTCAGCAAAGGATGGTGTCTGCCTTGCGTAAAGAAAGCAGATTATGTATGCCGTTGCTATAACTGAAAAGCATATCAGAGTACACTTAAAAAAGGAGAAGAGAATCAGCTTAACAACGCTGTCGGCTCCTTTTTTTCTTTTTCTTTTAATCGGCTTTTTCAATTTTGTATCCAACTCCCCATACAGTTTTGATGAATTTAGGATTGCGGGGCTTTTCCTTAAGCTTGTCCCTTATTCTTCTTATGTGTACCATAACAGTGTTGTTGCTGTCAAGATATTCTTCACCCCATACCTTTTCGAATATTTCCTTTGTGGAAACAACTTTGCCTGCGTTTTCCATCAGCAGCCACAGTATTCTGAATTCTATGGGTGTAAGTGCGATTTCTGTTCCGTAAAGTGTGCAGGAATGAGTGGAAATGTTTACTTCGAGCCCGGAAGACTCCAGAGTGTCTGCTTTTTCAGCTGAATCATTGTACTGCTTGCAGCGTCTTATCTGTGCTTTGATTCTTGCTGTAAGCTCAAGCGGATTGAAGGGCTTTGTTACATAATCGTCCGCACCGAGAGAAAGTCCGGAAATACGGTCGGTAAAGTCTGTTTTTGCAGTAAGCATAATTATCGGATAGGTGTGATTTTTTCGGATTTCACGGCATAGAGTGAAGCCGTCTGTATCTCCCAGCATAACATCAAGCACCGCAAGATCAAAAATTTCACTGCGGATAAAGCTGAGTGCTGTTTTTCCGTCAAATACCTTTACTGTTTCGTATCCTTCGTTGTGCAGATATACTTCTACTAAATCGGCTATTTCCTTTTCGTCATCTACTATCAGTATTCTCATTTTATATATCCTTTCGGGTTTGTCGGATGTGAAAGCATTTGCTGTTAAAAGTATATCATATTTTTTTGATTTTGGAATACATCAATTCTTAAGATTATCTTAAGTTTTTCCAGTTAAAATTATTTAATAAAAAATAATTGCTCTACATCTTTATTTTTTTTGCAAGATATATTATTATATATATTGAATAATTATATAGTTTTCAGAGAAGGTGAAGGATATGGAAAAAATACTTATTGTAGACGACGAAATTGCTATTGCAGAGCTTATTTCCGATTCTCTTGAGGATGAGGGATTTGAAACTGTAATAAAGACTGACGGCGGAAGTGCTTATGAGTATATTCTCGGACACAAAGACGAAATTTCTCTTATTACGCTGGATATTATGATGCCGGAAATTTCAGGTGTTGATCTTTGCAAGTTTATCAGAGGTACCGTTGACTGTCCGATTATTTTTGTTTCCGCCAAGGGTAAAACTGCCGATAAGGTTCAGGGGCTTGAAGTCGGTGCTGACGATTATATTGCCAAACCCTTTGTTGTCGAGGAGTTCGTTGCAAGAGTAAAGGCTCATCTGAGAAGAGAGCAGCGATATTCTTCGTCGATTCTTGACGGTGTTATCAGGGTGGGAGAAATTGAAATTGATACATCCTCCTTTACTGTCAGCAAAAACGGTGAAAGCATTTCTCTTTCAACCCGAGAATTTCAGCTTCTCCAGTACCTTATGGAAAATGCAGGCAAGGTGCTTACCCGTGAACAGATATTTGCCCATGTATGGGATACGGAGTTCGGTGATATAGGAACAGTTGCAGTAAACATCAAAAGCGTAAGAGACAAAATTGACCCCGAGAACGAGTACATAAAAACGGTATGGGGTGTAGGCTACAAGTTTGTCAAGGTCAAAAAATGAGGTCTTTTAAAGGGTGAATAAAATGCACAGCAGGAAGGGTAATTTAATAACAATTATTGTGCTCATAGGTGTTATTGCGGGCTTCGGTTATCTTTATAATGCATCGGTAAGGGCTACTCTCAGCGATGCTGCCGTCAACGCCAAGGAGGTGCTTGTGGAATACAACACCGAAATAATAGACAAGCTTATAAAGGCTCCTTCTGTTGATATGTGGGATCATATTGTAAATGAATATGATGAGATTATTGTTACGGTTGAGGACGGACAGAATAACGAGATTGCAAAGAGCAAGGAAAACACCTGGACTGCTCTCGACGTTAAGGTTCAGACACCCTTTGAATACAAGGGAAAAGCTTATCTTATAAGCTCCTCCGTCTATCTGCTTGAAAATTATGTGGCAGATATGAGGGCGAGAACAAAGTTTTTTGTTATAGAGATTTTAATATTTTTTTCATCTCTTGCAATGATGATTTTCATAACATATACTCTTGTCCTGCGACCATTCAGAAAGCTTTATAAGGCAATTGAGGAATATGATAAGACAGGTGAGTTCGAAAAAAAGAAGATTAAAGGTTATGCAGGCAAGGTTTATCGCCGTTTTGTATCAATGACGGAAAATCTTGAAGCTAACCAGCGTAATCAAAGACGTATAATAGCGTCCATATCACACGACATAAAAACGCCGCTTACATCTATTATGGGTTATGCTGAAAGATTACAGAAGGATACGATATCCGTGGAAAGAAGAAAGCGATATATTTCAACTGTTTACGAAAAAAGTGTTGAGATAAAGGAGCTTGTTAATGAGTTTGATGAATATCTGAGCATTGACCAGAAGAGCCAGACAAACAGAACTGTCTATTCTGCGGAAAGGATAGCCTGTGCAATATGCGATGATTATGAGGCTGACCTTGAAGATGCAGGGGTTATTCTTTCGGTAAATAATTATGCTGACGATGCTCAGGTAGAAATTGATAAGCTTAAATTCAAGAGAGTTTTCGGAAATGTCTTTGCTAATTCAGTAAAGCATTTCAAAACAAAAGAAAAGATAATACGTGTTGATATTTATGCAGACAAGGACAATGTTTATTTCCATATAAATGATAACGGTGAGGGAGTACCCGAAGAAAATCTTGAGCTTATTTTTGAGCCTCTGTATACCTCTGATGAGGGAAGAAAGCTGGCGGGACTCGGCCTTTCTATTTGCCGTGAAATAATCGATGCACATTCAGGATTGGTTTATGCTCAGAAAAGTGATCTCGGAGGACTTGAGGTAATCATTGAGCTTGACAGAAAAAAATAAAGAGGGGAAAATATGGCAATCAAAAAAAATGACGAAATACGCCTTAAAATAACTACCTTGACTTCGCAGGGGAGCGGACTCGGAAGATTCAATGATATGGCGGTTTTTGTGGAGGGCAGTGCAGTAGGTGATGACCTTCTTGTGCATATAATCAAGGTCAAGAAAAACTATGCTGTCGGTATAATCAAAAAAATATACAAAAGCTCTCCCGACAGAATTGAAGCAGACTGTAAGGCTTTCGGAAGGTGCGGAGGCTGCAGCTTCCGTCACATATCCTATGAGGCGGAAAAGAGAGAAAAGCTCCAATCTGTGACTGATGCAATGAACCGTATCGGTGGTATAGATATAAAGGCGGAAAAAATCTACACTGTAAAAAATCCTGACCGATACAGAAACAAAGCGCAGATTCCCGTAGGTCTTGACATAGACGGAAATCTTATCACAGGCTTTTATTCAAAACGAAGTCACCGTATTATCCCTTGTGAAGACTGCTTTTTGCAGGATTCTGTTTTCAAACACATAGTTTATGCTGTAAAGAGGTTTATTCTTGAAAGTCCTGTTACAATTTATAATGAAGAGACAGGTGAGGGACTTATAAGGCATATTTATATAAGAAGGGCAAAAAAGACAGAGCAGATAATGGTCTGTCTTGTAATAAACGGTGATAAACTGCCCGGACAGTTAAGGCTTGTTGAGTATCTTGTAACAACGGACTTAGATATAAAATCAATAGTTCTCAACATCAACAAGCAGGACACTAATGTTATTCTGGGTGAAAAATGTATAACCATATGGGGTGAGGATTACATTGAGGATGAGCTCTGCGGTCTTATCTTCAGAATATCTCCCTTGTCTTTTTATCAGGTGAATCCGGAGGGAACGGAAATTCTTTACGGTAAAGCAAGGGAATATGCAGGCCTGACAGGCGGTGAAACTCTTCTTGATCTTTACTGCGGAACGGGTACAATCGGCCTGACTATGGCAAGGGACTGTAAGGCACTTATCGGTGTGGAAATTATTCCTCAGGCTATTGAAAATGCAAAGAAAAACGCCTCTCTTAACGGTATAACCAATGCAAGATTTATCTGTGATGATGCTTCGGGTGCGGCAAAGACTCTTTTTGATGAGGGCATAAGACCTGATGTAGTTGTTCTTGATCCTCCGAGAAAGGGTTGCAGTGCAGATGTAATTGATACGGTTGTGAATATGAATCCCGAAAGAGTTGTATATGTTTCCTGTGATCCTGCCACTCTGGCCAGAGACTGCAGACTATTTGAGGATAAGGGATATAAGGTAACAGAGCTTTGCGCCGTGGATATGTTCCCGAGGACGGTGCATGTCGAGACGGTTGTTCAGTTGGTTAGAAAAAATCCCGACACACATATCGACTTTGAAATCAGCCTTGACGAATTTGATTTAACGGCTTCAGAGGTAAAAGCGACTTATCAGGAGATAAAGGATTATGTCCTTGATAAATTTGGCTTAAAGGTATCCACGCTGTATATTTCACAGGTGAAAGCCAAGTGCGGAATCACAGAGCGTGAGAATTATAACAAGGGCAAAGAAGGACACATAGTGCCGAAATGCCCGAAGGAAAAAGAAGATGCTATCATGGATGCGCTGAGGCATTTTAGGATGGTGTGAATACAAAAATATAACCTCTCTAACTGGCGGTGATAAACTGCTAATCAGAGAGGTATATTTGTTTTATAAACATATAAGTTTTAAGGTTTATGTATTTAACATATAAGAGATTTTTGAAATAAAACAAGTACTTAACTTATTTATAAAACTTAAAAATTGATCAATTATAGTTGTAAAGTCACTGTTTAGTTCAAGAATTATAAACGTAATAATAATTAATAAAATCCATAGCACAGAAAAAATGATTCTCTTTCTTTTAATTTCAGCTTTCATGTTTATAAAGTTAGAATCATCATTAAATATTTCCTTAATGTCGTCATCGGATAATACATGTTTATAGTTTTCTTTCATATCATCATAACTTGAATATACTTTTTTTATTCTATAGTTTGTTTCAATAAGGCTCGCTATAAAAAACAGTATAGATCCAAACAAGAGCAGCTCAAGTAATGTAACAACATCTTTTGTAAAGATGTTATCAAGTGGCTTATCGGAAACAATATTTGTTATTGCAGTTGTTAATATAAAACCTATAATAGCTATTAGATTTTGCTTAAATTTGTCAAAAATAAGCAATGAATAATCACCGGTTTTTGAAATAAACTCTTGAATATATTCTGTTAATTTATTCTTTAATTCCAAATAATGTTCAATGTTATTCTTTAAATACAGATTGTAGTTTGATTGTATTGAAGCAAACACAGACCCGTCAATATTTGTGATACCTGTAAAGTGGCAATGCAAACTAAGTGTATTGCGGGCTAAAATAGCTTTATCCACAGAGTTTCCATCAGTATAAACCCAATCATAAATTTTGAACAGTTCTTTATTATCTAATATGTCATCTATTTTTACTTCGCTAGATACATATCGTTGACCCATAATTTCAAAGAAAATACTTTCTTTTCGTATTTCTGTGTTGGTAGAAATATAAGTTAAAGCTAAAACAGTGCACAATTTATCAAAAATAGTAGTTAAAGGATTATTTTCTGTATTTGCTACGAATTTAAAATCATCAGGCAGTAAACGATATTTTTTTGCATCGGACAATGAAGAAGTATTATTACAACGTTCTAGTTTATCTAATCTATGATTATCAACAGGAATGGAAATGTTTTCTATTGAAGTAAATGTCATAGTCCTTGTCATAAAGTGACAATCTTTATCGAAAACAACGAAAGTTAATCGTTCTAAACCTTTTAAAAGCAAAGCAAACGTATCAAGCATTTTCAAGTGATTTAGAGATGTTAAATCACCCATAAAAGCATCATAGCAATACACTGATAAACATTCTTCTGAAATTTCTTTCTCAATTTCAATATATATTTCGGCAAATTCTCCAAGCATTGCCTCGGTAATAAAATCTTTATAATCTTGCTCTGTTTTTATACTCTGTTTAGACAAATAAAAATTATCTGACGAGTCAGCAGAGATGTTTATTTTTATGTTATCCCTAGTTGGAATTTCATTTATAAAACGCTCCAAAACAGTAAATTCAGGTAGTGCACCAATTTCGGATTCAAAATTGATAGTGACATGTTTTATTTGTTCTATCAAGGAAATAGTTTCGTTTTTGAAAATTTCTTTTAGTTCTTTTATATAATTCATATTTGAAGTCCCTCCTTTCTTGGTTTATAATTTTAGCATTTGTTAAGTGCGAAAAAAGTTGAATGTTTTTGTATTATTAGTTCTTATTTTTATATAGTTATAACCATCATCTTCACGTACAGCAGTAATAACATTATTAATATCGGGAACCTCGTCTGTTATACGAATTTCTATACCGGTATTTACCTCATAAATTTGCTTTATCTTTGCGTTTATAACAGATGAAATAGGTGTGAATTGTTTGTCAAACTTCTTTTCTTCGGGTAGTCCTTGTAATTTTGTCCTAACATTATTTAGTTTTTCAGTAGACAATTCAACAGGCTGATATTCACCCAAAACTGAATTCAACATTTGATCATAATCAAAGTGAGCTTGATTTTTAAAATAAGATATTATTGAATTCCTAACGATTACATAGTCTCTAGGTGCATTCTTGCGAATTTGTTGTTTCAAAACTGAATCTATAGATTTAAAGGCCATTGTGGTATTAATTTCATCGCTAATCATTTCTGTGAGCTCAAGAAAATCACTGCTCCAGTATTTTGCCAATGTATTAGAATAGACTTTGGCATAATATTCTTGTGCTGTTGTAGTAGGAATTTCTATAAGACATGATTTCCACATAGTTTTTTTATCTTTTGAGAAACCGCTTTTAAACGAAAAGTCTGAATCATCGACAAAATCGCCGTGTTCAACTTTTGCAAAGAGATATGTATATAAGTCGTTAGTTCTATCGTATAAAAGAGCTTGCACTAAACTGCCTTTTTGAACATTAATATTTAAATGTGAAACCCTAGTTTGTGCCTCAATTTCTTTTTCTAAAAGGCGATTTGCGATTATATCTATTTTATTTTGTACTATATCATTATCTCCTCTATGAAGCACTATTTGCTTCACGCAAGAAATCACCTCTGTATCAGGAGATTTAGTTTTGAAATCTCGAACAGATGTATTTTCATTGATATGAGATATTAGATCATTTACATATTCATCGAAAGCAGGAGGGGTTTCTCTAGTATAAACACTATTGCTCCTATAGTCGATTATTCTAATTGACGTCATTAATATTTCCATTATAATTTCTCCTTAAAAAATATTTTAGCTTACATAATATATAGTTACAAAATTATTAAAAAGTAACATTAAAACCGTATAATTTATCAAACTTTGTCGAAATAACCAAAACAATCTTTAGGCATTTATGCACAAACACAAAAATCTTACAAGATAAAATGAAAAAAATAAATCCCGCACATTCGACAAAATCTCCTTTAATTTGTACAATGAAGTTACAAATTTAAAGGAGGATTTTTCTATGAATTTACCCAAACACATCAACAACGAACAAACCGGTATCAGTTACACCCTTCACGGCGATTATTATTTACCTGACCTAAAACTATCCGAACCCAAAGACAACCACCCTATCGGCAAATGGGGACAACTCCATCTCAACCACCTTAAAAAGCACTACAAATCAACCTATTACACCTATCTTATGAACGGCACACTCCACGATTATCTGTGCGGTATCAATGACCAGGCGGAAGAAATGTTTAATCGCATAGTGTCACATATGGCAGAGGCTGACGGTATTGATGAAAAGCTAAAAGCCACTGACCAAATGAAATGGGTAGGTCTTATGAACAACTACCGTCACTGTGCCGAAGAAGTTGTTTTCGACTCTATTATTTACACCTGACAACACTGTAAAATATTGACTTTTCATATTGTCAGTGCTATACTGATAAAAACATTTGAAAGGCAGGTGGACAAAATGATGAATAAGCTTTACTTAATGAAATCAGCTGCCGTTTTGTCCGTTTGCAAATAATATACATATATACGGATTTATGCGTTTCTGATTTCACAGTCAGAAGCGCATTTTTATTTTTTACAATCCACTTGCACTCTCAAGTGTGATTTGATATAATAAACCCACCACACAAACTTAATATGGACAGATTTTGCGGAGTCGTGTTTTTATTTCGGTAAAAATGCAGGCTTCTATTTTGGCGTTCTCTGTGAGATTTGTCCGAAAGTTTGTGTGGTAGCAAAACGAAGCTTTGCATTTTTCGTGTGTGCAGAACTTCGGTTTGCACACACTTTTTTTGTTTCAGGGTGCCGGTAGGATACGGGAATAACCCACCCGCTGTCCTACTTGGCCGTGTCAGAATTATCGCACCCGTGGAACTAAAGTGGCCGTTATTTCTTATCAACACGAATTTCAAAATAAGGAGTTGATTCAATGAAAGACAACTTAAAGTATATGATTAAAAACTGGATAGAGTGGGACAAGAAAAGCCTTGTGTACTTTGCTGTAAGAGTTCCCGCTATGGTTTTTCTTCCTATCATAACAGCCTTTATTCCTAAAGCAATGATTGACTGCATAAACGAGGGCGTTACTGTCGGCAAACTTACCTTAATAGTGGCACTTTTAAGCGTACTCGTTACGCTAACCACCTGGCTTGACCCCTTCCTTAATGAGCTTTTACAGGGCTGTGCAAGAGTAATCCGTATGCGCTATGCAGTTATGGCTTTTAAGAAAAACATACACACAGACTACATAAATATCGAAAGTCTTGAGGGCAGAGAAAAGAATAAAATAGCTATGGAATTTTACCGAAGCCATTGGTCTTCCTCGGCGTACTTTATTACTCTTTGCAACGCCTTTCTCGTTTGTGTTCTCGGCGTAATAACTTCTCTTACACTCATTTACAAAATCAACATTATTATGATTTTGCTCATCCTTCTTACCTGTGTGGGAGAGTTTTTCCTGCTTCGTTATCTCAACGAAAAAGAGAAGAATGTTAAAAGAGCAAGAGGCAGTATTTTCGTTAAGCTTGACTACTATTATGAGCTGAGCAAGGATAACACAGCAGCCAAGGATATCCGACTTTACGGTTTTTCTGACTACTTCATTTCTGCTTATGCCAAGTTTGTATATGAGCTTCAGAAGATAACGGGCAAATATATGCGTCAAAGCTTCAATGTCAGCGGTACAAGAGCTTTTCTTAATATGATAAGAGAGCTTGTTGCCTATGCTTATCTTGTTTACCTCGTTTACAAGAATGAACTGAGCGTTTCTGATTTTATCTTCTATTTCGGTATCATTACGGGCTTTTCCAATTGGATTATGAACCTTGTTATCTGCGTTTCAGACCTTGAGCGTTGCTGTAATGACTGTCAGGCTTTCCGTGACTTTACCGAGGCTGAGGATGAAAACAATAATGGCAAGACTTCATATAAGCTCAGCGATGTAACATCAATCGAGTTTAAAAATGTTTCTTTCAAGTACCCTGCCGCTGAGGAAAGCACAATCAAAAATATGTCCTTTAAAGTTAATTCAGGAGAAAACATTGCAATCGTCGGTGAAAACGGTGCGGGAAAAACCACTGCCGTAAAGCTACTTTGCGGTCTTTATTACCCGAGCGAGGGTGAAATTCTTGTTAACGGCATTAGCAGTAAGGATATTTCAAAAAACGATTTCTTTGACCTCTTTTCTCCTGTTTTTCAGGATTACACCTTTATGCCGATGACTATTGCAGAGAATATCTGTCTCACCTCTGACTATGACAAGGAAAAGCTTTACTCTGCATTTGAGAAAGCAGGTATCAGAGAGAAAATCGAAAGTCTTGATGAAAAAGAAAACACCTTTATGGTTAAAGATGTTTACAAGGATGCGGCAGATTTTTCGGGCGGTGAAAAGCAGAAGCTACTTTTAGCTAAAGCCGTTTACAAAAATGCTCCTGTGCTTATTCTTGATGAGCCTACAGCTGCTCTTGACCCTATCGCAGAAAATGAACTGTATCTCAAATACAATGAGCTGACACAGAACAAAATATCCTTCTTCATTTCTCACAGACTTTCTTCAACTCTCTTCTGTGACCGCATATTTTTTGTTTCTGACGGAAGAATTACGGAAAGCGGTACGCACGAAGAGCTGATGAACCTCAAAGGCGGATATTACAGAATGTATCAGCTTCAGAGCTACTATTACAAGGAAGGGCAGGTGGCACAAAGTGAAAAAGTTTAAGTCTATTACTTACGCATTCAAAGAAATGCACCGCCTTGAAAGTAAGCTTATGCCTACAACCGTTACTGCGGCTGTTGTCACCGGTGTAATGCCTTTTGTAAACATCTGGTTTTCGGCAAAGATTATTGATTTGCTTGATACGGGTGCCGAGGCAAAAACGCTTATAGGCTACATCTGCCTTGCGGTCGGCATAAACTTTGTTCTGTTTTTCCTTAACAGATACCTTAACGACATTTACTATATGCTTCGCTCAATGCTCTATAACAGAGAGCTTAAAAGCATTGCTTCAAAGCTTTTCTCCGTGGAGTTCAAAAAGCTTGAGGACAGCAACTTTAAAGAGCTTATACATAAACACTCAGAGGCACAGGACAGAGTCTTTTCTGCTTTCGTACAGTTTTCATGGATGTTCAGAGATTTTGTTTCAGGCGCATTGACGGTTATAATTTCAGCAGTATTAATCTGGCCTCTTTTTAAAATCGGTTTTCAGAAAACGGGAGACACCTTCTTTGAAAGACCTGCTTTTCTGCTGAGTATTTTCGGTGCTATCGGGGTTATGGTTGTCATTATGCTTGTCGTAGCTACAAGGATGAACAAGGAATATTTCAAGGCCTCTGACGAATATTCCCGTCTTGATAAGATTTTCTACTATTTTCTTGATATGTTCTCCGACTATATGACGGGCAAGGAAATCCGTCTTTACAAGGAGCAGGACATTATCGAAAAGACTGCCACTCACAAGATTTTAACCGAGGGTGAGCAGGTGCTGAAAAAAGCCTCAATGAATTCTGCAAAATCAAGCTCCTTTATTGCAATTCTTGGCTCTGTTGTCGGATTTGGCGTTTATCTGTTTATTGGCGTTAAAGGTCTTTACGGCCTTTTCGGTATCGGTTCACTTGTGCTTTACTGTGGCTCCTTTATGCAGATAATCAGCGGTGTTATGAAGATGGCCGTAACCTTCGGTAAAACCGAGGAAATGGTACCTCTTGTAAACTATTACTACGAGATAATGCACACCGAGGATGATATGGTTTACGGTGAAAAGGAAATAGACCTGACCTCAGAGTTTGAGATTGAATTTAAAGATGTTTCCTTTAAGTACCCGGGAAGTGAAAATTATGCCCTTGAGAATATCAACCTTACCGTTCATAACGGTGAGCATCTTGCAGTTGTAGGCAGAAACGGTAGCGGTAAAACTACTTTCATCAAGCTTATGTGCAGGCTTTATGATGTTGACAGCGGTGAAATACTTATAAACGGCATTAACATCAAAGAGTATTCAAAAGAGAGTCTGATGAAGCTTTATTCCGTTGTATTTCAGGATTTCAAGCTCTTTGCCGTGCCTCTTTGTGACAATATTGCCGCCGACAAAGAATACGACAAGGACAATCTTTACCGTACTCTTGACCAGGCGAACATCAAGGACAGAGTTGAGAGAATGAGCGAGAAAGAGAACACCTATCTTTACAAAAACCTGGATAAAAACGGTGTTGATATTTCAGGCGGCGAGGCTCAGAAACTCGCCCTTGCAAGAGCTCTTTACAAGGATAGTCCGCTTGTTATTCTTGACGAGCCTACGGCAGCACTTGACCCTGTAGCTGAAAATGAAATTTACAGCCGTTTCAACTCCTTTACGGAAAACAAAACTGCAATTTACATTTCCCACAGACTTTCAAGCTGTATTTTCTGTGACAGGATTGCTGTGTTTGATAAGGCAAAGCTTGTTGAAGAAGGTACACATGAGCAGTTGCTGAAGTCGGGCAAGAAATACAGTGAACTGTGGAATGCCCAGGCTCAGTATTATAAGGTGTAACACTTTGATTTAATGTTTTAAATGTGAATATGAAATAACCGCCTTACTTGTGTTTTGCAGGTAAGGCGGTTGGTGTTTTATTGGGAGAGTTATACAAATTGGGTGGGTGTGAATTGTTGGTTTCGACAAAGTTCGAGGGAATGTGAGAAAATAGTGTTACTTTTTATTAATTTTATAACTAAATATAATGAAACTATAATACCTGCTATATTAACAATAAAAGGATATAGCATTTTTGGAGGATAAAATGAAACATTTGGTGATATTAGATATTGATAATATTCAAGAGGATTATTCAATAGCAATGGAATGTATATCTTTGTTGAGAGATGAGAAAATCGAAGAAGCAGGAAGACTCATCAATGAAAAATTAGTTAACAAATTTTATAGGATTCCTTTATATACAAATAATGCTGTTCCTAGATATTTTGAATGTCCACAATTAAAAAACATGAATAAAGCAAAAAAGAATAAGGTAAACAGTATAGCAGAAATATATAATAGTTATTATCAAATTTTTGGTAATTATAAAACTATTCTTTTTGATAGAAGTTTAGATCTTGATTCACTTAACATGTGTTTAATTACAGAAAAAAATGAAGTGTTGGATGTTAAAATTCCAGATGTTATTCTGTCAAAAATCTCGGCAAAAGAAAATATTAGTCGTACTCAATGGATACAATTAGTAAAAAATAATGAAATTTATTATCATATAAGAATTAGGGTGAAAAGTAGTTCTATATATAATTTGCAATATTTAGCTTTATTGTTACAAGCAAATCAGGACTTAGTTGATGAAAAGAAAATATCCGTTCTACTTTTGAATGATGAGTATTGTTCACATTATTTCCCGTTTGGTGATTTTAGAGATATAGATACAATATACAATATAAATGAAGCACATAAAGGCTTTTCAAGATATTTGCGTTTGTTAGCGAAAAATAATACTGGTATTATTTTTGCACCTTTTTTTGAATTGCTAAAAGAAAAAAATATTTACGAACCTAAAATTGTTCCGGTTAACTTTAAGGATTCATCGATAGGTGAAAACTTTTTTCCTTTATTGGAGATAGATGAACACATCTACGAATTGTTGTTCTGCAATAAGCAAAACAATGAAAACAAGTCGCTTTCCTCGGTGATTCTAGCAAAAGATCTTTATAACGATACAATTACAGCGCGAAACAAATATTCACTTTTTCAATTAGGCGGCTTAAGATTTTACAATGCTGATTCAAAAAATCCTAATGACGCATTTTTGGCATATATTGCGGAAACCTCTTGGCAAAAATTAAGGAAAAATTGGCTTTTACCAAATGGAAATTTTGATAATGACAGATTTATAAAAACAAAAGACATAATAGTTAAAAGATTTACAGAAGAAAAAAATAATTGGTTAACATTTGCAATATTTTCATTTGTTTTTAACACTGAAAAAAGAAAAAGTAGGCGCGATATAAGTATTGCAACTTATGTTGATGAGACATATCAAGTATCTCGTGAATTATCATCTGGATTACAACAGTTAATACAGAACTCTATACAACATTCCGAAAAGAAATCATGTTATTTTACTTTTTATCTTGATCAAAAAGAAAATAATCTTCATCTGTCAATAATAGATATTAATACAAAAAATACAATTATTGAGTGTTTTAAAGAAAGATTGTTAGATGAAATACATACTTGTGAAAAGATGCAAACATTAAAATATGAAGACTCATTTGATTATAATGTTTTGACAAGCGGGCACAAAGAATTAATTGATTCTAGTGAAATATCATTAAAACACTTCTTTAATATTTTCGATGAAGTGAAAGAAGCTGATATAATAAATCAGCGACAATTTGAAATATGTGAGTTGTGGAAAAAATTTCGAAACGCCGATTCTACTGCTCATGTTGGGCTTTTAATTTTTTATCAGGCAATTATTCAATGTAATGCTGATTTTATGGTTCAGAGCTCAAAAAACTTTAAAATTGATAATGAATATAAGTGTAGATTTGTTGATACTGCCAAAAATAGGAATGAAAAGGCTGAATTTAAGTACAAGGACAGTCACTATTTTGAAAACGCATATTCTTCTAGAATAATTCCAGGCACTCAATATCAAATTATTGTTCCAATTTATAAATCTTATTTTAAAAATCCTATTGGAGAAGCAAGTATAAGTGACATTAATAGTTTTTCTGAAGATTATAATACATTTGCTAAATATATTGATTATAAACCGAAAATGCTCGATCTTTCAGAAATGGATGAGACTCTATGTAATATAAAAACAATGAGAGCAACACATCCGGATGAGAAATTTATGTCACAATTACTGTGGACTAACTTTTGGTATAAACAGATTGTTAAGTTAAGTAAGAGTGATATATCTAATAAAGTTTTTTATTGGTCTGTGGATGAAAACGCTTTAAGATATCTTTCTGAAAACGATAATGCAGAAATCTTTATAAAAGGCTTGATGGGTACATTAATTGGCGGTTTAAAGTTAAAAAATCCTTTATTCATTGCAATTAAGAACTTAGATACAAATTTTATTGAAACATTAAGAAGTGTTTGTATTTCACTATCAGGAAAAAGTTTTTGCGAAAATCTTCAGATATATTTTGTTGATAAATCGTATGAAAAAAACATACAACTATTCGGAAATACATTTCACCATGCAGTGCTTAATGCAATAAAGTTGTCAATTGAACATGGGTCGGTTTTATTCCGTTCTAACGATGCAATTAGTGTTGCACATGTTGCGAATGCTAGTAGGCATAAAATTAACCAAAATGAAGAAATAATTTCTGTGATGCCGTTTGATGTAATTATCCCTGAAGACAATATGACGAAGAAAACGATTTTCGAAGCGCGTATGTTAAGTCTAGTTGAGAAACGTTTAGATGGTGCAGATTTGAATGGATACAAATTAGAAAATACTCATATGAGACTTGGAAATAAAGTTCATATACAGTCTTTCTATGAAATGTCATTTTTGTTTTATAGAACTACAATTGCGAACAGAATAGCGTTTAAAATCATTCGCTCCTATGTTCCAAAATTGACAGATAGGATACAAATTACATCTAATAAGTGTGAATTACAGCCTATTTTATTTTATAGTTACGCCTCGTATTCAAAAGCAATTCTAACTTCTCTTGTGGAGATAACAAGAGAGTATATAGGGCAATATATCAGTAATACATTAAAACACCTAAAAGATGATGAAATCAAAAAAATTCTGTCGATAGCAAAAGCGCAAGTAGCTTTTGCTTCCTACCAGCATAATTTACAAAGCGAATCATCTAGTGATCATATACAGTTGTATTTTGGTGTGCAGAACAATTTCACTGGTGCAGAATTAGAAAATAGCAAAGTTAAAGGTGGGCTGTGTCTTAAGTTGAAAAATAATATAAAGAAAGATATTGCTGTTGTTCTAGTTGTACCTATAAGCTCTACATTAACAACATTTGATAAAATGTTCAGTAAACTTAAAGAGCGTGTACACGAGGAGTCGGAAGGAAAGTTGAGTGTTCTTAAACTATCAGACTGTTATACCGCGTTTTGGGTTAGAGAGAAAAAAACAAATACAAAAGAGAGCACAAATGAAGAATTATACCATTATAACCTAGAACAGGAATATTTAGAAAATGTTGATGCTTCCAACCAAATTATTACTGTAAAAACTCAAAGTGATAGTTTTAGTAATATCGCATTAACTGAGTTAATTGATTGTCCTAATATCAACTATTTTATGCAAGCAGAAGCCATTTGGAATTCGCCACTTAGTTGTCATCTTTGTTTTCCAAATGAAGGTGAGTTAATTAGAGAGGTGCCTTTAGTTGAAACGGATTTAACATCTACTGTACCATCTCAACAAGTAAGAAGTGAAAAACTAGTAGAAACAGACGAAAAGAGAAATATGCGTCTCATTAATTGCTATCAGTTTAATTGTGGACAGGTTAATGGAGATAAAGGGAATAACTATCGACTTAAATTGCTTAGGGACTGCGTTTATTACGGGCATATAAAAAGAAGTAAAAACCATCATCAATACTATATAAGCACACAAGACTACTTTTATAAAAATGAAGTACAAAGTGATATAAGAAAATGGTTAGAAAGACTTCAAGAAAAAGATAATAATGCTTTACCAAAACTTAAAATTATATTTTCACCAGAACATAATACAAATGTTGGATTTGCTCAATATGTAAATACTTATTATTTTAATGGCACTGCAGAAATTATATCGGTTAATGAAGATAAGGTTTTTAGATCAAATTTTGTATGCGAACACAAAATGTTGAAAAATACGATTGAAAGGCTTCATATACAAAAAAATGTATTTGATGACACTTTTCCTGTAGAATTTTATTTTGTTGATGATACTATAATTACTGGTGCAACAATAAACAAAGCAAACAATTTGCTTCGATCTTTGTTACCTGAGAAGTATGTTTCAGAGTATCCTGCTTTTTTGTTTAAAAAGTGTTTTATATTAATTGATCGTCTTTCAAATGAGTCAAAGCGAACGTATACTTTGTCTGGAAACGAAATTGATTTTTATTCTTTTGTGCATATAGATATTTCAAATATGCGTACCCAGGGAGATTCGTGTATAGGTTGTAAGTTGCAAAATGATGCAAAGAAAATGTTTAAAAGAAGTGCATCTAGAATTACAGCAAATTATTGGGCAAACAAATATCGAAGATTAGAGCCGATTAATTATGACAATCTTGAAATGATGGAAACACTTAAATACAAAACATATGCATATGAAAGGCTGATTCTTTCTCATATTTCGCAAAATTTCATTTTTTCTGATGGAATAATAACCCGAGAAAAAGGTGAATATTATGATTGTATTTTATATCTTTTTGAAACAATATTAACAAATTCAAAAAACAATATAAAGAAAATCAAAGAAAAAAACTCTTTTTTCTTTGAAGATTTGCTGTGTGATATAATTTATAATTTACAAGATGGCGGGATTAATGATGCTATTCTATGCATTGCTGAATTGCTTTTAAAATTATTATCTAGACCGTTTTTCTCTTTTGATTATTCTTTTAAACTCCAAATGCAATCTTTTGTTTTGATTATAACTGAGTACTATTTAGATATTTATTCTTTCGGCGGGAAGGATGTTGACGCTAAAGAGTATGTTGTGAAACTGTCGGAAGCCATACCTAATGATGATACTTATAAAAATTTTCTGCTAAAAAACGACAGGATAAGAAGAACTATTAAAATTGCTGAATGCTTTAGAAGACTACACAAAAATGATCCAATTCTGATAACCAAGTTTCTCAAAGATATTGTATTTGAATCTCTAGGTGATTTGAGGAGTACTTATCTTATAAGAAAGAGTGTTATTATTAGAATAAATAAGTTTATTAATAACTATCTAGTACAGATACCTTCACATAACAAAATCTCCAAAAATTGTAAATGTTGGTCGTGTTCTGTGTGTGCTAAAGAAAATGGAATATGTAAACATTTATTGGATGCAACACAATGTGAGGATAAAAGTGCTGCTAATTGTCTTATGATTTCTTATTTGGCGAATATTCAAAGAATTCTAGAGTGTGGAAGTGATGAAATCAAGTCAGTATGGTTTGAATATTTTTTGCTTTCCGGAAAAGAAATTAACAATAAAATATGCATAAGTACAGTTGATAATTTAGAAGAAGATAAACAAGTTGAATTTCAAAATATTGTACCATTTAAAAATAAATCTTTTGCTGTTGAATTGTTTTTAACTACAGCGTCACTTGGTTTTGATATTGTAGAAAAAAAGATATGTAAAACTAGTGAAACAGATTATTTCTTGAAAAACTATTATTTATCAAAAGTTTGGACTAAACAAAGAATAGAAAACTGTGATGAGATTAAGAGGTGGTATGCGTTATTGTCAAATACTGTTAATAAGCACGATGTAGAAGATTCATCTGTACCACAAATCGATATACGTTATGAAAATTTCCTTAACAACATGGTTAATTATGTTTCAAAAATTAATCAATTAGACTCAAGTATTTTTGACGTGGCACTTTTAACGATGTCTAAAAAAGAAAAAAAAGCATCAATTGAAAAAATTCAATTGGTAAAAGATTGGTTTGGTAAGAATGCTACTACAAATATCGATATTAAACAAGTGAGATACGTTATAAAAGACAGAGTTGTAAATGCATTTAATAATGAAACAAAAAATATTGAAGAACCTGACAATGTTGTTGGAAATTTAACTGGAAACGGCTATCAAATTGTTTTTGCAGATGATGAAATACAAGACGGTGATTACATTCAACAACAAATACAAATTGAGTACAAAAACCATCATGCTACAAAAAATTATAAAAAACCATATTTGATAATATATTTTGATAATCCAGACAAAATTATATTGTCAAATAACTTGGGTCGCAAATTAGTTCCATTAAGTAGAGTATTTTTATATGTCAATATAAAAATACAAAATAGAGATAGACGAAATGAACTGCTGTGGATAGTGTTGAGGGATATTTTAACATATCGCAATAGAATTTTAAGGTATTTATCGGAGGATTTTAATGGGGACTTGATGGAAAAACATGCGGTATCAGTACAAGAAGAAGCAATTCTTACTCATGAAAGGTCTTCGAGTCATGCATCTACAACCGATGAAAAAGGAACTTTAAGAGTTTTTGGTGTAGGAAATGTGTCAAGACTTATAGAATTATCTTATCCTATAGATGTAGAAACTAAAAAAATTATTGTTGGACCTGATAATGCAAGTAATAATTATTATAGTTCAGAGTTGTGGCTGTTGCTTCAAAATTATGTTAATGGTCAAATCGCACGTTTGTTTAGCAGAACATTTGCTCATAACGAAGAAGATAAGGAAGAAGAGATGGGAATACCATCTTTATACTTGTCTTTAAAAAATGAACAAAAAGATGATGTTCTGAAAAATAGATTAATTAGATTTTCAGATATAAAATCATCGGAAGATAATAGGTTTCTATTGTTGAATAAAGCTGCGGAGATAAAGTTCTTTATTGATGATGGTTGTCACTTTTTCTTTAATGGTAATAAAGAATATTATAATGTAGAATATATGAGATGTGTTTTATTAGATATATTTTTTTCAGCTATTAAATATGCTACAGTTGATGATGCTCTTTTGCCTCGTGTGGACAACTTGATGTTTGATAAAAGATTGCCGACAGATATAGAGAAAAAATTAGAATGTCATATTATTTGTTTTAAAGACTTTGATGATTTGGTTATTTTGAATAATGTAAAAAGAAGTAGAGTTAAACGAAATAATATATTGTTTCATAATGAAGAAATTTATAGACGCACTCATGATCCTTTAGATTATGGAGATGGTCATATGAGTCTACTTACCATTAGAAGGTTCATCTTAGGTATCTATAAAAAAAGTGAATTGTTCAACAGGAAAGATACACAGTTTCAATATTTAACAAAAGAACAAGTAGAAGATCGTATTAGTAATAAAGAATTCTATAACGAAGTTATAGATGATATTAAAAGATACGATGTTTGGTTTGAAACAAGATTACCGATTTTTTTAGAGGAGGATTGATATTATATGTTAAATACAATTGTATGGATAGATGACAGAGAAGATGAGATGGAAAAAGTTGCTAGAGGGGCTTTTGTTGAATTGTGGAAGGAGGGAATACTTAGTAGGGTGGCTTTTTTGGGGAATGCCTTTCCGGATTGTATATGTGATGACCCAATATGTTTTGCAGATGAAGAAATAATTGGAAACTTCAAAAGATATAAATATTGTTGTGAAAATCAATTAGGTGGAACAGCTATAGTAAATGAGGCCATTTTAAAAGAAGTAGACGATGAACTGTCTAATTTGGATAAGAATTATTTAGCTTTTTGTATCCCTAATGATAATGTAACAAGCGATTTGCAAAACAAAATAAATGTGATACTTGAATCATGGGAGAAGAGAAATTCTATTCTATCTGAGAATTGGTGTAATAGACAATACCGTTTGGAAGAATTATATTCTGTTAAAAATATATTTGCGTCTATTGAAAATCCTGGGGATTTTGCGTATGCTCTTGATATAATACTTTTGAAAAATGATGAAGATAAGTTGAACTGTGATATCAAATTAGCTGAACCTATACTGTCAATGGAACTTTATCATTATATTACAAAAGAACTAGGCGCACCGTGTTTGTTATACACGAAGTATTCTTATTTAAATAGACTGAGGGACAACTGGATTAGTTTGTACTCAAAAAGGTATAACGACATAGAGGGTGATTCCATAGTTTCGAGAGAAAATCTCAACTTAGGTTCCATTGATAATTCAACGATAGTCAAATTGAAAGAACTCTGTACAAAGTAAGGTGAAAGCAATGATGAAAATAAAAGCACTTAACGAAGATAAACTAAAAAATATAGAGGCTTCTATAAACTATATAAAAGAAGGATTTTCAAATCAAGCTTTTTCGAATAAAATGGGACAGAATTCTTCTGTTTTTTACCATTATACCTCTTTTGAAAAGCTGTTCGCAATTCTTGATGGTGATTCTTTTTGGGCATCGCGATCTCGTTTTTCAAATGATTCGACGGAGAATTTATTGCTCGGTGAAGAGTGGATTGATACGAACCAATATTATGGAGATAATTATATGGTTTGTTTTTGTCAAGAAGGAGATATTTTGAGCCAATGGAGAGGGTATTGTTCTAACGGAGGTGTGTCCATAGGGTTTAAGTTTGAAAAAGAGCATATTTACACAATTCTTCATGCGGATTATGAGCCCAAATCGACTTCATCGATAAATAAAGTGGAACTTTATAAGAATAGCTTAGTTCCTGTCATTTATTGTACGCCTATTAACTCATCTAGCTATTTGGGCGTTGATATAAAAGAAAACTTATTTAAATTATTTGACGACAAAGACGAAACTGATTCTAGTAAATCTCTTGCTAATGTCGCTCCATATTTAAAAAATGGCTTGTTTAAAGAGGAACAAGAATACCGTTTAAATTTTGATAACTCGGATGGATTGCTGGAAAAATGTATACGGTTTAGAACGTTAAAAGATGGATCTATGGTTCCTTATATGGTCATAAAATATGGTGATTATGCAAGTAGTAGTTATTGTTTAGCGCATACATATACAAAAGAAAAAATAGACAGTATAGTTAAAGAACACTTAGAAATGCCGCATAGACCTCCAATAGTCATTCCAAGCGGTAGAGATCAATCTGAAATATGTAGAGAGTTTAGTAAGGCGTTAAACAGTTATAAAATCCAAATGAAACGAACAAGCATTAAAAGATACAAGAAATGGCTAGAAAATCCACTTGAAATAATATGTGATGGTCATTTGCCTATTGTAAGCATAACTGTATCTCCTTCATATAAACAAGAATATATGAGAGAAGTTATTGAAAGATTTTGTAAAAGTAGATACTGGTTGCAGAACGTTGAGGTAAAGTGTTCAAAGATACCATATGTGTCACCCCAAATTTGATTTAAGAAACATAAATAATATATTTCAAAAGGATGTGTTAACTATGTTTTTATTTACTGTTTCTTCTCTTGACAACCAAAACATTCTGTGCTCTGTCGGAATTACGAGGGTGATACCCTCACCGTATAACCGTAAATGTTATCAAAAGAAGAATGTAACAATTCAAAATTACACTCCTCTCTGCTAAAATTCACCCCTTTTCGACAAACAAAAAATGTATAATAAAAGCAAAAAGTACAAGGAAAGGTAAAAACATGGACAAAGAAATTTTGCTTGAGCTTCTCGGTGTCGGCAAGGAACATACCGCTGAGGAGTACCGTCAGAACTTTTTGAAAGATGACTTTTCGGCTCGTCGGCGGCACAGCGATAAAGATTATGAAAACGGCATAATTTCACTCGAAGACCAGGAGCATATGGGCAGAGTGCGTGAAATTCACGGTGAGGCTTGGAACGGTTTAGCCAGGGAAAAAGGTCTGAAATATGACCCTGTTGCTTACGGAAAGGACAGTCCTTTGTCGGTGCTTCGTGATAATAACGGCAGATATGTTTCGGAGATAATATATGACCTTGCTGAGCAGAATCCTGATGCTATCGAAGAAATTCTTGCAGGAGCCTTTGAACACCGCCCTGAATTGTTTCTTGAACCGGGTGCAGCGGATGAGTTTCTGAATCAAAGAATGAGCGACCTTATGGATGCTATGGCTTTTGGTGAAGTTGCAGAAACCGTTGACAGTAATCTTACTCACGAGGATTTTTCAAACCGCAAGCATAATTACCCGAAACAAGACTTTAATCGCAAGTGGAATCATACCCGAACAAAGACACAGGTTGTGTCAATGTCTGATGTTGACGATAAGTATCCTGCAGAAGATGCCTTTGATATAGCTGAAGCAAAAGCGGTAATCGTAGCTTTACCTGATGAGGACAGAAAAATACTTTTGTTACACATTCAAGGTTATACTCAAGAGGAAATTGCGAAGAAGTTAGGATATAAAACTCACAGTGCTGTCGGCAAGAAACTGAAAAAGATAAAATCACAACTGAAAATAACTATATAAGATTTCTCCGCCGATGAATTAGTCGGTGGAGATTTTTTGTTATGTAAACAAAAACTGCCCTCATGAGGAGAGCAGTTGAAGTATTAAATAAAACTTAATTTACATAGATTTATTTTGTCTTTCCGTTTACATCACAGGTAAGACTCATTGATTTCTCGATTTCTTTAAGTGGTACACCTAATTTATATTGTTTGAATTTGAAGTTTGCTTTTGCCGTTGCTCCGCTTTTTTCTGAATTGCAGTAAATCATTTCCCAATCATTATCATAAATATAATATCTTACAGAAGTATCCGTGCAACTTACCGTTTTACCGTTATATGCGAATGTGCCTTTAAGATAGACACTCCATAAGCGAACACCATTTTTATCATAGTAATGAACATACTTCTCAGTTTCCGCAGTTTTATAATCGCTTTTACCCAAGATAAGATTTATTATTTTTTTAATTGCTTCAATCAGTCTTCCTATGAAGCTGAGAGTAACCTCATTTTCTTCGTGGTCTATATTCTCATCAAATCCGATTACCATATACGAGCCGTCATCAAAATGTTCAGTATTGGTTGCTTGAGCGAAAGGTACAAGTTGGAACATAAAAAGTGTCAAAGCCAATATAATTGAAATTATTCTTTTCATAATGTACAACCTTTCATAATACTAATAACTGCCGGAACAATACCTTCCTCAAAATATCCGTGTGATTCTGTGTGTACGTCAATTAAACTTATTACAACAAAGGCAAGATAAATGAGAAGAGCAAGAACAACTGCGAGAATAATAATATTTTTAATTGATATCTTTCTTTTTATTTTCGCACTGTCAGTATTTGAAATGAAGCTTGAAGCAATTGATTCAGGAGTTCCGAAAAAATTTTCAATATCTTCTTTTGTTGCATTTTCAGTTTCAACTAGGAAATTCTCCACATCAGAACGAAGTTCAGCAAGAAAAGCTTTTTTCTGTTTTAACGGACAGATTATCAATGAAGAAACTGATGAAATATATTCATTTATCAATACATCATTTTTCATTCTGTTACACCGCCTTGTGTTATCATATCGACTCCCTCTGAAATTTTTCTGTACTCCGCGAGTGCTGCTTCATAAAATTCCTCACCCTTTTTCTCAAGGTGGTAATACTTTCGAAGTCTTTTGTTGACTATTTCATCTCTGTCTGAAAGATAACCGTTTTCTAAGAAACGGTATAAAACAGGATACAGTGTACCTAAAGGCAGCTGAAATCTGCCACCACTTTTTTCTTCAATTGCTTTTACTATTTCGTAGCCGTACATATCCTTCTCTCTCAGAACACTGAGAACAACAAGGTCAACTGTTCCGCGTTTGAAATTATCCGTGTTAAGCAAGGCAGATTCTCCTTTCCTTTTTATCTTTTTATATATTATCACAGAACAAATAACAAGTCAAAGGTATTTTTGTAAAACTTTATATTTTGTAACACAAGATATATATTGACATAAGATATATGTAATGTTATAATGAAAACGCCTTAAGGTTAAATAATCTAAGAAAGGAGGATAATTATGTCAGCATTTTTCAGTACAATTATAGCAATCTTTATGTCTATTCTGTCAGTAATTCTTCCTGCAAAGCCTGACAATGTCAAGGTAACTGTAAGACCTGTTACAACAGAAACTGCAATAATTACCTTTGAATGTGAAAACAACACAAGAAGAACTATTGACCGTCCACATGTCACTTCTATTGAAAAGAAAGATGAAAACGGCAATTGGCAGAACACCAATATTGCTTACGGTTACACAGAAGAAGCTTACTCAATTTATCACGGCAGAAGTTCAGTAGACTCAATTGAAATTGGTGATCCGTTTGAAGAGTTTAAAGGACTTGAAAAAGGTGAATACCGTCTTAATGTGAAATATATTATTAACGGTGATGGGAATTGGGGTTATGCAAGCGGTGAGTTTTCTGTAAACTAAGTCCATAAATATTATTATCACAGTGAAAATAAGTAAAGCGTTATAACATAGCACTCGTCAAATTTTTGACGGGTGTTTTTTTACGTACAAAAATATTTTTAAAAATTTTCAAACTCCTTGGAACATTTTGTATGCTCTTATGTCGTATATAAGTGAAGGGTAATTTTAAACACAGAAAAGATGGCATTAGTCTTAGCAAGCACTGGATTTGTGCATACAAATCCGCTTGTTAAGGACACCCTAACACCCGATGAAAGGAGGATAGAAATGAAATTAACAAAAACCTTGTACTGTTACCTTGACGATGAAGAATTAAAGGAGCTTGATTCAGATGCCGCATCGTTAAGGCTAACACGGTCAGAATTTGTACGGAAACAAATCAGAGAAAGTGAAATGATACCTACACCGAAAATGAACTACACAGAGTTTACTTTAACCTTGAATTCAATTCTTGACCGAGTGAAAAGTGTCGCAGACCGACTGTGGCACAAGATAGTTTTTGATGTTCAAATGCTGCGGGAAGCATTAAGGGACATTGAAAATCTGATACCTGAAATTAAAAAGGAGATGAAACAATGCGAACAAGAAACAACCGAATAGCAGTACGCATAACTAATGAGGACTACGAAAAAATACAGGATTATGCGAAAAGAAGCTTCTTCCCGAAAGAAGCACTTCTGCGGTACATTATCGCAGGTTACCCGATACAAGAGAAACCTACCAAAGAGGCTATAAAATTTCTCATGGTATTCAGAAAGGTCGGCTCTATAATCGGAAATCTTTGTCTGAAATATGATTTGAAGAATACACCGATAGGTGAAGAACTTGAAGCCGTAAAGGAAAGGATGTACGAAACAGACAAAAGCTTACACCGTATGCACTATGTACACTATGATAACAAACTAAAAAAGCAAATAAGAAAATTTAAAAAGGAGGCTATTAAAAATGGCAAGTAAAAAATTAAAGGCACCGGTAAATATACCGACTGAAAAAATTCATTCATTTGAGGGACACCCCTATAAGGTTTTGGATAACGAGGAGATGGCACTGCTCACAGAAAGTATAAAGGAGCAAGGGATATTATCTCCTATAATTGTCAGACCTATCGAAGAAGCAGAAAAAGAATATGAGGTGATAAGCGGACACAGACGCTTATACGCAGCAGTAAAGGCAGGGATGAAAACAGTCCCTGCTTTAATTTACGCCATAAGCAGAGATGAAGCGGCTATTATGCTTGTTGACAGCAATCTGCACAGAGAACATATTTTGCCAAGCGAAAAGGCATTTGCGTATAAGTTAAAGTATGAAGCACTTAAATCGCAGGGCAAGAGAAATGATTTAACTTTGGGACAACCTGTCCCGAAGTCTGACGACAACCGTGCTATGTCTACAATAGGAGAAAATGCAGGTGAAAGCTATAAAACGGTACAGAGATATATTCGTCTGACAAATCTCATCCCCGAACTGCTTGACCTTGTTGACGAAGGCAAAATTGCGCTCACTCCTGCAGTTGAGCTTTCCTATCTTACAGATGAACAGCAATATGCTCTTCTCGGCACGATAGAGGAAGAAGAACGCACACCGTCATTCTCACAAGCGGTCCGTTTCAAAAAGTTAAGTCAGAGTAATGAATTAGACACAGAGCAGATTGAAAACATTATGCAAGAGGACAAGGCAAATCAAAGAGAAACGATAAAGTTTCCGCTTGAACAGTTACAACAGTTCTCACCAAAAGCTGATAAAAAAGAGCTTGAGGATTTTGTGTTGAAGGCTTGTGAGTATTACAGGAAGTTTCTGATTAAACAGAGGGATAGGGATGCGAGGTGATGAGAATGCTTAAACGAATCAAACAACTGTTAAAAACCATTCTGAACAACACTAAGGGAGAATATTGTTTTCGTATTGAGCCAAGTGAGTTCACGGCGGAGCAAAGTGCGTCGTTTGACAGAATGGTTGATTTTCTTGCCCGTATGGTAGAAAAGTACGGGCCGATGCTTGACGATATTATAAAGTCCGAAGCAAATAAAAAAGCAGAAAAGCAAACCGCATAAAAAGCACTGTGGGGCAGGTTAATCCTGCTCCACACATTTGTCGAATATGCGAAAGAAAAATATAATAAAGCTGAAAATATATAAGGGGTTTAAAATTTATGAGAAGATTAATTTGCTATATCTACATCCGAGTTTCAACATCAATGCAGGTGGACGGTTTCAGTCTTGAGGCGCAGAAAGAAAAGCTGCTCCGATATGCTGAATATCAGAATATGATTGTTGCCGGCATATACAGTGACGAAGGCTGTTCGGGTAAGAATATAGGTGGCAGACCTGAATTTCAAAGAATGCTCGCTGATATTGAAAGCGGTAAAGACGGTGTTGCTTATGTGCTTGTTTTCAAACTGTCCCGTTTCGGCAGAAATGCCGCTGATGTTCTTTCTTCTTTACAGATTATGCAGGACTACGGTGCAAATCTTATATGTGTTGAGGATGGTATAGACAGTTCAAAGGATAGCGGTAAACTTATGATTTCTGTTTTATCTGCCGTTGCTGAAATTGAGCGTGAGAACATTCTTGTTCAGACTATGGAAGGCAGAAAGCAAAAGGCGAGAGAAGGTAAATGGAACGGTGGTTTTGCACCTTACGGATATTATCTTGAAAAAGGTGAACTGAAGATTGCAGAGGATGAAGCCGAAGCTATCAGGGTTATCTATGACAAGTTCATCCATACAAATATGGGTGCAAACGGTATTGCCAAATATCTTAACCAACACGGGTACGAGAAAAAGCAAAGACAGAACGGTACGCTTAGTACATTTTCCGCACACTTTGTTAAGCTTGTTCTTGATAACCCTGTTTATTGCGGCAAGTTAGCATACGGGAGAAGAAAAACCGAAAAGGTAAACGGAGCGAGAAACGAATACCATATTGTAAAGCAGGACGAATACCCGATTTATGACGGTGTACACGATGCCATTATTTCTGAAGAAGATTGGTTGTTAGCACAAGCGAAAAGAAAGAAAACAGGTATTAAGAATGAGAAGGTGTACAGCCTTGAGCATCAGCACTTGCTTTCGGGTATCGTTTGCTGTCCTGAATGCGGTCAACCTATGTACGGCAGTGTAAACAGAAAGAGAAAAAAGGATGGCACTTTTTATCGTGACTATTGGTACTATGCTTGTAAGCACAGATTAGAGCTTGACGGCCATAAATGCACCTATAAAAAGCAGATTCATCAGGAAAGAGTAAACTCTGCTGTTGAGGAGTTTATATCAAGAATAGTTAAAAATCCAAAATTTGAAGAAGCAATCAAACAAAAGATAACTGCAAGGATTGATACTGCCGAAATTGAAGTCGAGCTTGAAAACCTTAACAAGAAGCTCCGTCAGCTTAATATGGCAAAAGAAAAGCTGGGTAAAACTATGGACAACCTTGATGTGTTTGACGAGTTCTACAATAAGAAATATGACGATATGCAAATTAGGCTTGATAGCTTGTACCGTGATATAGATGAAACGGAAAAAGAGTTATCCGCCATCTATGAAAGACTTGAAAATATCCGTAAAGATAAAATTTCTCAGGAAAAAGTATATCAATTTCTGTTATACTTTGATATAATATATCCAAAGTTTACTGATGCGGAAAAGAAAGAGTTTCTCGGTAGCTTTATTGAACGCATCGAGATTAACCCCGAACCGACTGAAAACGGACAGATACTTAAAAAGATAAAGTTCCGTATTCCTATCTATTTCGATGGGAATGACGGAAGTAATGTTGAAGTATCTTTTCCGAATGAAAAAATTACAGTCGAATCAGTGGCACTTTTGAAAAGGAAGGACAGTAAAAATGAATAAGGGTATAACAAAAAGAGAGAGAGAAGTAACTGATATGCAGGAGATTATCTCCATTCTCGATAAAGCTAAGGTTTTACATTTAGGTCTTGTTGACGGTGATGAGCCCTATGTGGTGCCGATGAATTACGGCTATACAATGGAAAACGGAAAAATGATTGTTTATCTTCACGGAGCATTAAAGGGCAGAAAATTAGATGTTATCAGAGTGAATCCGAAGGTATTCTTCGAAATGGACTGTGACATCGTACCTTTTGAGGGTAAGACTGCCTGCAACTACGGCATCACCTATGCTTCCGTTATGGGCAGAGGCAAGGCTGTTATAGTCGAAGATACCGAAGAAAAAATCAAGGGTCTTCAGGTGCTTATGAAAACGCAGACAGGAAGAGATTTTGAGATAACAGATAAGATGGCAGGCATCGTGGCTGTTATCAGAATAGATGTCAGTGATTTTACCGCAAAGAAAAGACCTATGGGGTAAGAAGCTTTCAAGAGAGTAATTCTTATGGATAAGATGATGAACAAAGGCAGAATATGCCTGTATGATAATATTAAATTCTTTTTGATTATGACGGTGGTAGTGGGTCACATAATAGATTTAGCTACAGCAGAATCAGAATGTATATAAGAGTATATTTTTATTCATTTATTCTTTTCATATGCCTCTGTTTATTTTCCTTTCCGGTCTTTTCAACAAAAACAGGGATACTAAAAAGAAGGTTATAAGCTTTGTTTTTCGCTCAGTTTGTTCATTCTGTATCATTTTTACAGCCCCTTTTCTTACGGATTTCTTAAGAATAACTGAAGAGTCTCTTACTTGTATTGCTTTGTCACTTTAGTTGATTTATAGTAGTCACGGAGGTGATTCCCGTGAAGAAAAGGAAAGAAAAAAACAGCTTCCGAATTCTTATGCTTGTGTTTGCTGTTGCTTTGATTCTGGCCGTTTCCGGAGATATGATAGGGAAAAACAGCGGGCACAGAGAAGCTACTATGGAGAACGGAAAAATTCTTATATTGGTGAACTTTGAAAATAAGGTTCCGAAGGATTATGAGCCGAAGCTTATGACACTAACCAACGGTCAGCAGATAGACGAGGATATTTATCCGTCTTTGCAGAAAATGTTTGACGATATGAGGGCAGAGGGCTATTATCCCGAGGTAAGGTCAGGTTATCGCAACGAGGAAAATCAGGAGGATATCTTTGAAAATAAATATGCTTCCTTCCGAGAACAGGGCTACAGCAAAAAAGAGGCTAGAGAGCTTACGGAACAATGGGTTGCAGAGCCGGGAACCAGTGAGCACGAAACAGGACTTGCCGTAGATATAAATCCCGACAGAGAAAAAAGCGGTGACGAGGTCTACAGGTGGCTTTCGGAAAACGCCCATAAATACGGCTTCATAAAGCGCTACCCCGAGGACAAGACAGACATTACGGGTATAGCAAATGAGCCGTGGCATTACCGTTATGTGGGTGAAAAGGCGGCAAAGGAAATGAAAAAGAAAAATCTTTGCCTGGAGGAGTATATTGAAAATATCTCATAATGCAAAATGCACTCTTGAACAGGGTGCATTTTTATTGTATAATTAATAAAACACATCCCGAAAGAAGAAATGAAAATGAAAGTAATTGCACACATATATACTGATTTTCCCGAAAAGTTCGGTATACCCCGCCAAAGCGGTCTTATCGAAGAGTTAGAGGGGAAAATAGTCTTCACTCCCGAATACCGAAATCCGGAAGCTTTGAGAGGATTGGCAGATTTTTCTCATATTTGGCTTTTATGGGAGTTTTCCGAGACTGTGAGGGAAGATTGGCGCCCCACGGTCAGGCCGCCTCTTTTAGGTGGAAATAAGAGGATGGGCGTGTTTGCCACCCGTTCACCTTTCAGACCTAACTCTATCGGTCTTTCTTCGGTGAAGCTCGACAGAATAGAGCAGACAGAAAAAGAGGGGACAGTTCTTTATGTAAAGGGAGCCGATCTGATGAACGGCACACCTATTTACGATATAAAGCCCTATCTTCCTTATGCGGACAGTCATCCCGAGGCAGTAGGAGGCTTTACGGAAAATCTTGACGAAAGAGTCCTCGAGGTGGATTTTCCCGAAGAGTTGCTCACCAAAGTGCCCGAAGAGAAAAGAACGGCACTTGTCAAGGTTCTGGCCTGTGATCCCCGTCCGTCTTATCAGAACGATGAGGAAAGAGTTTACGGATTGCCCTTCGGTGGGGTGGAGACAGGCTTTAAGGTAAAGGGTAAGGTGCTTACGGTGGTATCGGTAAAAGCAGAATAAAGCTAAAGAGACAGGCTCGACTGATGAACCTGTCTCTTTTTATAGTATCTGTTATTGCAAGAAAAAAGCAGTCACGGAGCCTTTTCAGGTGTTCCGTGACTCTTTTTATTATTCGGTTCTGAGTGCTTCAACTGGGTCTTTGTTAGCCGCCATTCTTGATGGAACAAGACCTGCGATGAAGGTAAGGAATACACTTACGCAAATAAGAATTATTGCTGCGGAGACGGGAAGAACTGCAGCTGCGCTTGTGCCTGTGAAATATGCGATAAGAATATTGATGGGTATTTCGAGCAGCAGGGTAGTGACTATACCCAATACACCCGCCGCCAGACCGATTGTAAAGGTCTCGGCATTGAATACACTTGAAACGTCACTCTTTGATGCACCGATGGCTCGGAGAATACCGATTTCCTTGGTTCTTTCAAGAACGGAAATGTAGGTGATGATACCTATCATAATTGAAGAAACAACAAGTGAAATTGCAACAAAGATAATAAGCACATAGGTAACAATGTCGATAATCATTGTTACTGATGAAAGCAGAGCACCGACAGCGTCTGTAGGCTTGATGGAGTATTCGGGATGTCCGTCAGCAGTAACCTGATTGTTGTAATATTCGAACATTTCCTTAAGAGTATCCTTTGCCTCAAAGCTCTTGGGATAGAAGTAGATAGCCTTGGGAGAGCTTGCTGACTGGTATCCGAGAATTTCCATAGTGTTATCATAGGAACGCTTGGAGGTTACGGTGTCGATGTATGCCTGTTTAAGAGCAATAACCTGCTCGTCGCTGAGGAAGCCTTCGACTAATTTTTTCTGAAGATCGCTCATTGAGCCGAAGCCTATTGTGGAAGAAAGGTTGATATTTGAAATGTCAATCTTTGAAATGTCTATTCCGTCGATAAGGCTCATAAAGGGGGAGAGGTCAAGATATTTGATGTCGATATCATTGAGGTCGATATCAGCAAGGTCAAAATCGTTTACTGAAAGCTTTACAAAATCAAGACCTGTAAGAACATCCTTGTCGGGAGAAGAGAGCTGTTCCTGTACAACCTGTGAATTAAGAGTCTGTTCAAGAGCATAATCTATAAGCTCTGAGGTGTAGCCTACACCGCCTGTACCGACAGCAATAAGGTTGTCGTCCTGGGGACGGATGATACCTACAACGCTGAGCTCAAGAGCTTCTTCATTGATAAGCTTTTTAAGGAAGGCTTTGTTTGAGCTCTTGTCCTCCCAAAGGCCTGTCTTGTCGTTTTTGACCATGTACTGATAGTTAAGAAGAAGCTTGAATTTTCGTCCGCAGATTTCTTCATAGCTGTATTTTTCCTGAGTTTCGTGCTCGTAGGTGTTACCTGTGCCGAGAGAGCCCATAACCTCTTCCATAAATTTGTTCTGGTCCTTAAGACCAAGACCGTGCATAACAAATTCGTTAACCTCGTTGTTTATGTCGAGAATAACAAGTACCTCGTTTTTGTTTTCGGGGAGACGGCCGTAAACAAGGTTGTAGTTTTCAAGAATTTCTTCACCCTCACCGATAATCTCATCCCATATGGTAAGACTTGTACCTGTGAAGCTTTCGAACATATCTGTTGTTTCGGCACTGCCGCTGATTTCGTCCATAACTGTGTTGGGACTTACCTGAACGATACCCTCTGACACATCCGCGTTAAAGACATTAAGCGGAGTGTTATATATATACTGTATGTCGTTACACAGCTCGTCAAATCTTTCCTGATTGTCACCGATGTATTTTTTGAAGGAGCGGAGATTGTTTGCCGTAGCCTTTGAAACAAGGGTGTTTACTATTTCGGCAACCATACCGTTGACATAGACATTTTCTCTGTCATGGTCAAGATTTTTAAGGTTTGCCATACCGGACATGGAGTTTAAAACAGACTCAATATCTACCGACTCGTTTTCGACGGAAAGAGGGAATGCCATAAGTGTATCTGTCTGAACGTTGTCTACAAAGTTCTGTATACCTGTTGAAAGAGCGATAACAAGGGCGATACCGATAATACCGATAGAGCCTGCAAAGGAGGTGAGGAAGGTTCTTCCCTTTTTGGTTGCAAGGTTGCGAAGACTGAGACCGAAGGCTGTAGAAAAGCTCATTGAAGGCTTTTTACCCTTTTTCTTTTCTTCCTCTGCCTTTTGTCTTTCGTAAACATAATCCTTCTGTTCGGGCTCGAAGGGATTAGAGTCACCGATGATCTTACCGTCAACAAAACGGATGATACGGTTGGAATAAGCTTCGGCAAGCTCAGGGTTGTGAGTAACCATAATGATGAGCTTATCCTTGGATATTTCCTTAAGGATTTCCATAACCTGTACGCTTGTTTCACTGTCAAGAGCACCGGTGGGTTCGTCGGCAAGGAGAATGTCGGGATTGTTGATGAGAGCACGGGCGATAGCAACTCGCTGCATCTGACCGCCTGACATCTGGTTGGGCTTTTTGTATATGTGATCCTTAAGACCAACCTGCTCAAGAGCTTCAATAGCTCTTTCTCTTCTCTCTTTTTTGGAAACACCTGAAAGAGTAAGAGCGAGTTCAACGTTTGCAAGGACACTCTGATGAGGGATAAGGTTGTAGCTTTGGAAAACGAAGCCGATTGAATGGTTGCGGTAAGTGTCCCAGTCACCGTCCTTGAAGGTTTTTGTTGACTTACCGTTGATGATAAGGTCACCGCTTGTGTAACGGTCAAGACCGCCGATGATATTAAGAAGGGTTGTCTTACCGCAGCCTGAAGGACCGAGAATAGAAACAAATTCGTGTTCTCTGAAGTTAATGTCAATTTTGCGAAGTGCTTTGACGGCGGTATCACCTGTCTGATAATCTTTTACTATGTCTTTTAATCTGAGCATAGATTACACCTCCTGTGAAGTTTCGGAATATTCTTCCATTCTTTTCAGCTTAAGCTTGTTTCTGGCTATTACGCTAAGCGGAATAAGCATAAGTACGCCTAAAATTACAAGAACAAAAGAGTAGTTTCTTTCGGGTTTGTAAATGATTGTGGGCATATAGTCTTCTTCTGAGGTATCTGCTACGGTAGCTCTTTCTCTGAAGAAAAGCTTGTAAATCCATTCGGTTGCTTCATCAACTGACATAGCGTTTATATCGTCAACAACGCTTTGGATAAAGCTTTCGGCAATACCCTCTGTTCCCTCGGGAAGCTTTGTACCGCCGAGAGCACTTGTTCCTGTTTCCATAAGAGTGTCTATGAAAGAAGCATTTGCAGGATCCTTGATTGTCTGAGCCATTATTCTGAGAAGGCTGACGCAAAGGGCCGGCATATCGGAACTGATATATGTTACTGTTGCATACTGTCCGCCGACAACTCTTTTACTTGTTTTTTCTGTGGGTGTACCGAGTGAAGCAAAATATGAAATGTCAACAGCAGGAATAGTAATTCCCAAATCAACCGAAGAAAGAAGCTGTGCTGCAAGGGCGTTTACATCAATACTTGCCAGAGCAGAAAGGTCAATGGCAGTTTCCAGACCAAGCTGTGCAAGAAGTCCCTTGAAGGGGAACATAAGGTTATCAATGCAAAGCTTTATGCCGCCGCTATTCAGAAAATAAAGGAAGTTGGGTAAAATCTGTAAAACTGTGTATACAGGCTTGTCAATTACTCTGTCAATAAGAGTAACGATGGGGTCAAGAAGCGCTTCAATGCCCTTACCTTTATTGTAAAGTGTCTTGAACTCTTCATGTGTTCTTATGGTTGAATCTTCACAGCCTAATGCTTCGTAAATGGGAATGATGGCAGTGTTGTAGCCGTTTGAACCGTAAATCTCTACAGCATCAAAAAGAATGTACTTGTCTTCGGCAAGGAGCATACCGAGTAAATCGTTAAGGGGAGAAAAGGCAGAAGCAAGTACGGAAACGAATTGCTTTTTATTACCTGTCTTAATACCGAGGTCAACACCTTTTTCGCCAATACTGCTCCATTTGCTGAAGGAGCGGAGGTTTCTTGCGGCTGCCGAAAAGCCTTTGGCTTCGAGTGTTTTCGCAATACCCTTCGGTGAAAAATCCAAATTCAGCATTGATGCAACTGCTGCCATTTCTTCGCTTTCGATTGCACTGAAAATGGTTTTCATAAGAACAGAGAGGGTTTTTGAAGAATAAATTTCCTTTTTGATGAGTGCGCTTAAGGATTTTTCTTCGCCTGTTTCAGCGATAATCTGGTCAAGGAGTTCGTCAACACCGTCAGCCACACGCTGGTATTTTTCTGCAGTGAGATTAGGTGTGTATGTGACCTGACCGGGAATAAACTGAGGGAATGCCCACTGACTGTCGTTTATTACGGGACCTGTCTGATTGAAAAGAGACAAAACGATGGAAAGAAGCTCGTTTGTATTTTTTGCAAGAACACCGGAAATGAGCTGTAATGTCTGTGCATCAGCCTCGGGGAGGAACTGTCCTAAGGAAGAACCGTTGAGCTTGAGTGTGTCAATCAACCAGCGCAGAAGGAACATAAAGGAGTCTGCCTTATCTGCGGTTACGGTACCGTCCTCGTTCACTGTGCCGAGGGAGGCAATGAAGGCAAGGTCAACAGGAGCCATGGGGATGCCTGTCTGTGAGAGTATATCGTTTATGTTGAGAGTGAAATTCTGAGTAAAGCTTTCTGTGTCAGAAAGGAAGGAGGCAAGAGCCTCGATGGGGACAAGAGTAGAAATGTTAAGCACTTCAAGTCTCAGGGGAGCCATAAGTGCTGAAACTGCACTGTCAAAGCTTCCGCTTGTAAAGTAATAAGCGATAGAGGGAAGTGTAGAGGAAAGTGTATCGCAGGGAGTAACAAGAGCATCTTCAGCAAAGGTCACAAGGTCATATGCTATGTTGTATATCATGCTTCCTTTATTATCCTTAGCCTGAGAGTAGAAATCCTCAGCGGCAAGATAGTCCTTACAGCCCAGTGCCTTAAGAGTAGGAATGATTGCCGTCTCATATCCGTTGGAGCCCTTGATACCTACAAGAAGATTAAGGGAATAGGAGCCGGAGCAGAGAAGAGCGTACAAAATATCGTTAAAGGGTGAAAGCATAGAGGAAAGAGCGACCGCAAAATCCTTTTTATTATCAACATTCCAGTGTGCACCTGTAAGGTCAACCTCTGACCAGGAGCTGTAAGCGGAAAGCTTGTCAGAAACCTCAGGATAATTACCTAACTTTTTTGCAAGACCTTCAACCGAGCTGTCAATGCCTACGGTTCCGAGTGTGTCACCGGCCTGAGCTTCAAGCGTTTTATAAATTTCCGTAAGCATCATAGAAAGCGTCTTATCAGAATAAATTTCCTTGAAGACAATCTCCGAAAGAGAGGTGTTCTGTGTTTCCATAAATCCGTTTATGGCCTTGTCAGCCTTGTAGATTGTGGAAAGAGCCTGTTCTTTTGTGATGTTTTCCGGGTAATATACCGCAGCCAGGCAGGGAAGAGCGGAAAAGCACATTAGCACGACAGCGAGAAACAGAGAAAGTAAGCTTTTGGTTTTTTTGCTGATATTCATTTATTCACCGCTCCTTTCTTCGTTTTCCATAATAATAAACAGCTTTTTTAGAAGTCTCAGGAATTCGTAGGCATCCTTTTCACCTAATTTTTCAACAATTTTCAGTGAATTTCTGATTGTTGCTTCCTTGAGATATATGCTGTGTAAAGCACCTTTTTCAGTAATTTCAATTATTGAGCATCTTTTGTCAAGCTCGTCCTGTTGTCTGACTATATATCCTTTGTTTTCCAGAGATTTGATAATTGCGGAAAGTCTGGCAGGGGTAAAGTCAGTATATTCCGAAAGCTTTGACGGTGAACTCATTCCGCCGATTTCATTAAGTACAACAAGGAAAAGATCTTCACCCTTAAGCAGCATTTTGCGCTTTGAAAGTACACTTTGTTTATCCATATTACTAAGCATTTCCAACAATTCTTTTGCAAGTATAACCGTGCTCACTGAAAAACCTCCTTTTTATCCATTATTTAACACTGTGAAATAATATATCACAGTGTAGGTTTTTATTCAATAGTAAAATCAGTTTTTCTTATAAATCTATAATTTGTTAAAAAAATCCGAACAAAAATATATTACTTCGGTTAATTTGCCAACATATACATCCATCATAATTATATATTATGACCTTAACATAACTTTAAAATAATTAATAGTGTTAAATGTTTTTGAAATGAGAATTTTTTGTTGACAAAATGCATAGCGGAACATATAATATATGTTAGCGGTCTAACAGTTTGCAAACTAACAAAATGGAGGCTCTTATGAAAGACAGAAGAATAGGCTTTGAGCTGCACCGTTCATCGCGTATTGTTAAAAGATATATGGATAATGATGCTTCAAAAAGCTATGTTGAAAGAATTACAGGTACTCACGGACGGGTAATCGGTTATTTATATAACAACCGTCACAGGGATATTTTTCAGAAGGATTTTGAAAAGGAATTTGATATACGCCGTTCAACGGCAAGTAAAATTCTTTCTCTTATGGAAGGCAACGACCTTATAAAAAGAGAAAGCGTGTCCTATGATGCAAGACTTAAAAGGATAGTCCTTACGGAAAAGGCACTTGAGGTTCAGAGTGTGGTAGAAGCTGCCTTCAGTAAAATGGAAGAAAAAATCAAGGAGGGAATATCCGAAGAGGAGCTGACGGTATTTTTCCGTGTTCTTGATAAGGTAAATAAAAATATGGAAAGGAATGATGATACAAATGATTAAACGACTTATGAAATGTATAAGAGAGTACAAAACTCTTACCTTGCTTACTCCTGTTTTTATGTCACTTGAGGTTACAATGGAAGTTTTTATTCCGATGCTTATGGGTAAGCTTATTGATAACGGTATATATAAAACCGATACAGATTATGTGGTGAAAACCGGTCTTGTTCTTCTCGTTCTTTGCTGTTTCAGCCTTTTTGCGGGTGTTGCGGGCGGTGTGACGGCAGCAAAAGCATCCTCAGGCTTTGCAAAGAATCTCCGCCATGATATGTTCCATAACATTCAGGGTTTCTCATTTGCAAACATAGATAAATTTTCAACCTCGGGGCTGGTTACAAGACTTACAACCGATGTAACGAATCTTCAGAATTCATTTCAGATGATAATAAGAATCGCTGTCCGTTCTCCCGTTATGCTTCTTTTTTCTCTCGGCATGGCAATTGCGATAAATCCTAAGGTGTCTCTTGTTTTTGTGGCAATAGTACCGATTCTGGGTATTGCTCTGGGGCTGATAGTTTCAAAAGCACATCCCGTTTTCAAGAGAGTTTTTAAAACCTATGACAAGCTCAATGGCGTGGTGAATGAAAATCTTCACGGAATAAGAGTTGTAAAGTCCTTCGTAAGAGAAGAGGAGGAAAAGAAAAAATTCGGTGCTGTTTCGGATAAAATTTACTCCGACACAAAAAAGGCAGAGGGAATAATTGCTTTTAACGCTCCCGTCATGCAGTTCAGCTCTTATCTTTGTATGATTCTTATTGCCTGGTTCGGTGCGAACCTTATAATTAAAACCAATGCAATTGATATGACTACAGGTGAGCTGTTCTCGCTTATCAACTATACTATGCAGATTCTTATGAACCTGATGTCACTTTCAATGATTTTCGTTATGCTTATTATGTCAAGAGCTTCAGGCGAAAGAGTATGTGAGGTTCTCGACGAAAAAAGCGACTTGCACAGTCCCGAAGAGGCAGCTTATGAAGTCACTGACGGAAGCATTGAATTTATCGGTGCAGGCTTCAGCTATTCTTCGGATAAGGATAAGCTTTGTTTAAAAAATGTCAATTTGAAAATTGAAAGCGGTGAAACTGTAGGAATCATCGGTTCGACAGGCTCATCAAAAACAACCTTTGTTCAGCTTATACCACGTCTTTACGATGTTACGGCAGGTACGGTGAAGGTCGGCGGAAGAGATGTAAGAGAATATGACCTCGATACTCTGCGTAACGAAGTAGCTATGGTGCTGCAGAAAAACGTTCTTTTTTCGGGTACAATCAAGGATAATCTCCGTTGGGGCAACGAAAATGCTACCGATGAGGAAATGATTGAGGCTTGCCGACTTGCTCAGGCTGACCCGTTTATAAAAGAGATGGAAAAAGGCTATGACACCTATATTGAACAGGGCGGAACAAATGTATCCGGCGGACAGAAGCAGAGAATATGCATCGCACGCTCTCTTCTTAAGAAACCGAAAATTCTTATTCTTGACGACTCAACCAGCGCTGTTGACACAAAGACTGACGCCCTTATAAGACAGGCATTTAAGGATTTCATACCTGAAACCACAAAGATTATTATAGCCCAAAGAATTTCCTCAATAGAGGGTGCAGATAAAATCATCGTTTTAGATGACGGCGAGGTTGCAGCCTTCGGCACACACACAGAGCTTCTTGAAAGCAGTGAAATCTACCGTGAGGTCTATCTCTCACAGACGAAAGGAGGAGAAGATAATGAGTAATCCCAATACAGCTCAGAGCAAGGCACCTCCCCGTATGCCTGTAGGCCGACACGGAGGTACACCTGTAAGAATGAAGGGTGAAAAGCTGGACTTCAAGGTTATAAAGAGAATTTTGTCCTATCTTGGCGCAAAGCAGAAGCTTCTTCTTGTTATAGTTGTTCTTTGCATATTCCTTTCAAGTATTGCTACAATTTTTTCTTCAAGCTTTGTCGGTTCGGTTATAGATGACCATATAACGCCTATGCTTGAAACAGGCTCAACGGATTTTGCTCCTCTTATAGCTACTCTTTTAAAAATGGCGGGTATTTTTCTTGTGGGTATTGTTGCTACCTTTGCACAGAACCGTATTATGGTTATTGTTTCCCAGTCAGTACTTAAAACTATCCGTGACGAAATGTTCTCACATATGCAGACCTTACCCATAAAATATTTTGATACAAACAGTCACGGCGATATAATGAGCCGATACACTAATGACATTGACACTCTCCGCCAGATGATTTCAATGACCGTGCCGCAGGTTATTTCTTCGGTTGTTACAATTGCTTCCACCTTTGTTGCAATGCTTCTTGAAAGTATACCTCTTCTTTTGGTGGTGCTTGTCTGTATTTTCGCTATGATTACCGTAACAGGCAAGGTGGCGGGCAACAGCGGAAAATTCTTTATGAAGCAGCAGCAATCTATCGGTGATGTAAACGGTTATATTGAAGAGATGATAACGGGACAGAAGGTAATAAAGGTATTCTGTCACGAGGAAAAGACAAAGAAGGAATTTGACGAAAAGAATGAGGAGCTTTTCCTCAACGCATACTCAGCAAACAAATTCGTCAATATGCTCGGTCCGATAAATAACAATCTTGGTCATCTTCAGTATGTTATCCTGGCAATAACAGGTTGTTTCCTTGCTGTGCTTACGGCGAAGGGTGTATTCCCCGAAAGCGGTTTTATGAGTATTTTTGCTCTTTCAGCCGGCTCTGTTGCAACCTTCCTCGGCTATTCCAAATCCTTTACAATGCCCGTAAACCATGTTTCACAGCAGCTCAATTCTGTCGTTATGGCTATGGCAGGAGCAAGAAGAATTTTTGAGGTTTTAGATATGGAAAGCGAACAGGATGAAGGCTATGTAACCCTTGTAAATGCAAGGGAAGTTGACGGAAAGCTTACCGAAACTCCTGAGCATACAGGTCTTTGGGCGTGGAAGCATCCCCATTCCGACGGCACTGTTACCTATCAGAAATTAGAGGGTGAGGTCCGTATGTTTGATGTGGACTTCGGCTATGTGCCTGAAAAGACAGTGCTTAAAAATATTACCCTTTATGCTGAACCGGGACAGAAGGTGGCCTTTGTCGGTGCCACAGGTGCAGGTAAAACCACTATAACCAATCTTATCAACCGCTTTTACGATATTGCTGACGGTAAGATAAGATATGACGGAATAAATATCAACAAAATAAAAAAGAGTGACCTTCGTCGCTCTCTCGGTATAGTTTTACAGGACACAAACCTTTTCACGGGTACTGTAAAGGAAAATATCCGCTACGGCAATCTTGATGCTACAGACGAAGAGATAATCGAAGCGGCAAAGAAAGCCAATGCTCACTCCTTTATATCCCGTCTTCCCCAGGGCTATGATACTATGCTTACGGGTAACGGTGCAAATCTTTCACAGGGACAGCGTCAGCTCATTTCAATTGCCCGTGCTGCAGTTGCAGATCCGCCGGTTATGATTCTTGACGAGGCAACCTCTTCTATTGATACAAGAACAGAGGCTCTTGTTCAAAGAGGTATGGATGCTCTTATGCACGGAAGAACGGTATTTGTTATTGCTCACCGTCTTTCAACTGTAAGAAACAGCGATGTTATTATGGTGCTTGAAAAGGGCGAGATTATTGAGCGAGGCACTCACGAGGATCTGATAGCGAAAAAGGGTAAGTATTATCAGCTTTATACGGGCGCTTTCGAGCTGGAATGATAAAAAAATTAATAAACGTCCGCCGGGTCAGATTGATGATTTGACTTGGCGGATTGTTGTTTTTGTTTTAGTTGTATTTTAAAAAAAACGTTCATATTGATTTTCAAAGCATAATGTGTTATACTAACCGTGCTACACAAAACCTAATAAAAAAAGCAGGGATGGTATTTAATTTATGAATACCTTTTATTTGCATACACTATTTTATGAATTTGCAAAAAAGCAGATTCCGACAGATAGTGTGTGTTTCGAATCCCGCTTATCTGGTTTTGTGTAGCAACAATCGGAGTTTGCGTTTTTGGTGCGTTGACTTCGGTTGACGCACTTTTTTATTTCTTTACAAATTCTGCTATATCATTGAGATTGCAGTCAAGCGCTTCACAGATTTTGTCGAGCGTTTTCGTTTCGGTGTTTTCGTTTGCTTTTAGCCTTCTTATGGTTTTGCTGTCAATACCGCATTTTTCACGAAGCCAATAAGTTGATACACCTTTTTCCTTCATTGTTATCCAAAGCTTATCAAAAATAATCATAATAACCTCCTTGACAACATTTATTATGGGGGTTATAATCTTAAATATTAAGGGGATATAATCCTCATACGAAGAAAAGGTGATATTATGTCAATATGCACATTCTTTGGGCATCGTGATGCACCCGAAAGTATACGCTATGATTTAAGACAAGTTCTTACAGAGCTTATAGAAAATGAGGGTGTGGTATGGTTTCTTGTAGGAAATAACGGCAGATTTGATTCAATGGTACTGTCTGAGCTTAAAGCCTTTTCAAAAGTATATACACACATTAATTATTCCGTAGTTTTTCATAAGTTACCAGATGACAAGGAAAATGAGGATTGGGAGCATACTCTTTATCCCGATGCCGACCTTGAAACAGTGCCTAAAAGATTTACTATAGATTACCGAAACAGATGGATGCTTGATCAATCGGATTACGTAGTAACTTATGTATGTAGAAGCTATGGTGGTGCATACAAATTTAAAACTCTTGCTGAAAGGAAAAATAAAAAAGTTATAAATCTATATAAACACTAACCGCACAGGACATCACATCCTGTGCGGTTTAATTCTATCTCAGCATCTCTTTGAATGGAGAGATTTATTTAAAATATTCCACAGCTGCCTTGAACATCTGAATATCGTACTCACCGGGAACGTTCTTGTAAAGACCGTCACCGATTCTTTCACTGTGACCCATTTTACCGAATACACGGCCGTCGGGAGAGGTGATACCCTCAATAGCGCAGATGGAGCCGTTGGGGTTGAAATCGATATTTGCAGTTGCATTACCGTCAAGGTCTACATACTGAGTAGCAATCTGTCCGTTCTTTGCAAGCTCTTTGACAAGCTCAGCAGATGCGAGGAACTTACCTTCGCCGTGAGAAATGGGAACGTTTACAACGTCACCTACATTCATTCTGCTCAGCCAGGGAGATTTGACAGAAGCGATTCTTGTGTGAACAATTCTGCTCTGATGGCGGCTGATGTTGTTGAAGGTAAGAGTGGGGCAGTTTTCATCTGTGTCGATAATCTTACCGTAGGGTACAAGTCCGAGCTTGATAAGTGCCTGGAAGCCGTTGCAGATACCGCACATAAGACCGTCACGGTTATCTAAAAGGTCTGTAACTGCCTCTTTAACAGCGGGATTACGGAAGAATGCTGTGATGAACTTAGCTGAACCGTCTGGCTCGTCACCGCCTGAGAAACCACCAGGGATGAAGATAATCTGAGCATCCTTAACCTTAGCTGAGAAGCCTTCTACACTTCTTGCTACATCTTCAGCTGTAAGGTTTCTGATTACGAAGATTTCAGCTTCACCGCCCGCTGCTTCTACTGCACGTACTGAGTCGTATTCACAGTTGGTGCCGGGGAATACGGGGATGAGAACTTTCGGCTTAGCAACCTTATTTTTGGGAGAAGCACTGCACTTGCCGTCGAATGAGAAGGTGGGGATTTCGCCCTTGTCTTCCTTAGCTTTGGTGGGATATACATCCTCGAGTACAGCGGTATGTAATTTGTAAAGCTCTTCGATTGTTGCACTGTCGTTTTCGAGAGTGATTACAGCTTCAGCTGTAGTTTCACCGATTTTCATTACACCGGGAAGCTCAACATCTTCAGTAAGCTCTGCAACAAGGAAGCCCCACATGCCAAGATGCCAGTTTTCCTTGAGCTCTGCACAGGACTTGAAGCCGATGTTATTACCGAAGGACATCTTCATTACTGCTTCACCGATACCTCTTTCTACCGCCCAGGCAGATTTTACTTTGCCTTCCTTGCAAAGAGCGTGGAATCTTTCCCATGTAGCCTTAAGGCTTTCGGCGCTTTCGTCAGCAGCACCGAAGAGGTAAACGGGACTTCCGATTTCCTTGAATTCGGGAGAAATAACATCCTGCTTTTTGATAGGAGCGATTGCGAAAGAAATGAGAGTGGGAGGAACATCCTTGTCAAGGAAGGAGCCTGACATAGAGTCCTTACCGCCGATAGCGGCAGCGCCGAGCTCAAGCTGTGCATCGAGTGCACCTAAAAGAGCTGCAAAGGGCTTGCCCCAACGTTCGGGCTCGGTTCTGAGCTTTTCAAAGAATTCCTGTAATGTGAGATATGCCTGCTTGTAATCACAGCCTGCGGCTACAAGCTTAGCAACTGAATTATAGATAGATGCGTGTGCACCTGTATAAGGATCAACTGAAAGGTGATCGGGATCACAGCCCCAGCTGAATACACTTGCCTGATCTGTTTCCTGTCCGGGAAGAACGGGAAGAACAGCAGCCATTGACTGAGTGGGAGTGAGCTGACGTTTACCGCCGTAGGGCATAAGAACACTTCCGGCACCGATGGTGGAGTCAAAGCGCTCTACAAGTCCTCTCTGGCTTGCAGTGCGAAGGTCGGATGCCATTTCGCGTAAAGAGCCGAACATAGCCTTGGAGAGTACGGAAAGATCTTTTTCTGTAACAGCAACGTCTGTGTGCTTAACGGCACCGTTGGTGTCAAGGAATTCACGGCTGAGGTTGGCGATAACGTTGCCCTTCCACTTCATTACCATTCTTTCTTCCTCTGTTACCACAGCTACACGGTAAGCTTCAAGGTTTTCTTCCTGAGCGAATGCAATAAATTTATCTGCATCTTCAGCGGCAACAACAACAGCCATTCTTTCCTGAGATTCGGAAATAGCGATTTCTGTACCGTCAAGACCCTCGTACTTTTTACGTACTGCATCAAGATCAATCTGAAGACCGGGAGCAAGCTCACCGATAGCAACGGATACACCGCCTGCACCAAAGTCGTTACATCTCTTGATAAGACGGGTTACCTCAGCGTTGCGGAAAAGTCTCTGAATTTTTCTTTCCTCGGGAGCGTTACCTTTCTGAACCTCGGAAGCCATAGTGGTAAGAGATTTCATGTTGTGGCTCTTTGATGAACCGGTAGCACCGCCGATACCGTCACGACCTGTACGGCCGCCGAGAAGAACGATAACATCACCGGGAGCGGGACGTTCACGGCGAACATTGTAAGCGGGAGCTGCAGCGACCACTGCACCGCATTCCATACGCTTTGCAACAAAGCCTTCGTGGTACATTTCTGCAACGTGACCTGTAGCAAGACCGATCTGATTACCGTATGAGGAGTAACCTGCTGCAGCAGTCTGGCAAATCTTTCTCTGAGGAAGCTTACCAGCCATAGTTTCAGCGATAGTCTTTCTCGGATCTCCGGCACCTGTTACGCGCATTGCCTGATGAACATAGGCACGGCCTGAAAGGGGATCTCGGATACAACCTCCGATACATGTAGCAGCACCGCCGAAGGGTTCGATTTCTGTAGGATGGTTGTGAGTTTCATTTTTAAACATAAGAAGCCAATCCTGGTCTTCGCCGTTTACGGTTGCAGTAACGTGGATAGAGCAGGCGTTGATTTCTTCACTTTCGTCAAGCTCGGGAAGAAGACCTCTCTTTTTGAGAGTCTTGGTACCGATGGTAGCAATATCCATAAGAGTCTGAGGACGCTTTGCTGCCTTTTCTTTGCCGTAAACCTCTACTCTTGCGGCAAGATAACGGTCATAAGCCTCCTGAACAGCGGGGTCACTGATGCGGACATTGTCGATGTGAGTAGAGAATGTTGTATGACGGCAGTGGTCAGACCAGTAGGTATCAACAACACGGATTTCTGTAATTGTAGGATCTCTGTGCTCGGTGTCTCTGAAATAAGCCTGTAAGAACTTGAGGTCGTCAAGGTCCATTGCAAGGCCTTTTTCGTCGAGAAGAGCGCTGAGAGCAGCTTCGTCCATACCGATAAAGCCTTCCACAGTTGCTACTGTTTCGGGTGCTGCATATTCGGCAGCAAGAGTTTCGGGAAGACCAAGTTCTGCCTCACGGCTTTCAACGGCATTGATTACGTGATGCTTAAAGGCGTCAATATCAGCTTGTGAAAGCTCTCCGTAAAGAGCATAAACCTTTGCAGTGCGGATAAGAGGACGGTCGCCCTGTGAAATAATCTGAATACACTGAGCGGCTGAGTCTGCTCTCTGGTCGAACTGGCCGGGGAGTGCTTCGACTGCAAAAACATAAGCGTCGGGAATGTCAACACAGTCGGATACATTGTCCAGCTGAGGTTCGGAGAAAACGGTTTTCACAGCGTAGCTGAAAAGCTCTTCTGTGATGTTTTCTGCATCATAACGGTTGAAAAGACGGATGTTTTCGATTTTTTCAATGCCAAGCAGATTTTTTGCTTCACTCAGAAGCCCCTTGGCTTCATTGTCAAGACCTTCCTTCTTTTCTACATATATACGGTATACCATTTATTTTGCCTCCTTGGCTTTTTTGCCTATATCGTGTCTGAAATAAGCGTTTTCGAAATGTATCTTTTCTACAAGGGCATATGCACCGTCAATAGCTTTTTCGAGCGTGTCGGCAGTTTCTGTAGCGCCCAAAACACGACCGCCTGCAGAAAGAAGCTTTTCGCCGTCCTTCTTTGCGCCTGCTACATAAACCTTATCCTTGATTTCGTCGTCAATAGTAATTTCAAAGCCGCTGTCATACTTCTGGGGATAACCTTTTGAAGCCATAATAACACAGCAGGCGTGCTCATTTTTGAATTTAACCTCTGTTTCAGCAAGAGTACCGTTTGTGGTTGCTTGCATAATTGTAAGAAGGTCACTGTCGAGAAGGGGAAGAACAACCTGTGTTTCGGGGTCGCCGAAACGGCAGTTGTATTCGATTACCTTGGGTCCCTTGGGGGTCAGCATAAGACCGAAATAAAGGCAGCCCTTGAAGGTGCGGTCCTCGCTGTTCATAGCGTTTATTGTGGGAAGGAAGATTTTTTCCATACATTCCTTTGCCACTTCTTCCGTGTAGTAAGGGTTAGGAGCAACAGTGCCCATACCGCCTGTGTTGAGACCTTCGTCATTGTCGAGGGCTCTCTTATGGTCCATGGAGGAAATCATAGGAACTACTGTCTTACCGTCGGTAAAGGAGAGCACGGAAACCTCAGGACCTGTAAGGAATTCCTCTACTACTACCTGACTTCCGCTTTCACCGAAGATTTTATCTTCCATCATAGAGCGGACAGCTTCCTTGGCTTCTTCTCTTGTCATTGCGATGATAACACCCTTGCCTAAAGCAAGACCGTCAGCCTTGATAACTGTAGGAATGGGAGCTGTGTCAAGATATGTGAGAGCTGACTGAAGATCGGTAAATACTTCGTACTCCGCAGTGGGGATACCGTATTTTTTCATAAGGTTTTTAGAGAAAACCTTGCTGCCTTCGATGATTGCGGCTTTCTTTTCAGGTCCGAAGCAGGGGATACCGATTTCGTTGAGAGCGTCTACGCAGCCTAAAACGAGAGGATCGTCGGGAGCAACTACTGCATAATCGATATTTTCTGCCTTAGCGAATTCAGTTATTTTTTCTATATCCTTCGCGCCGATACTTACGCAGGTAGCATCTGCAGCGATTCCTCCGTTACCGGGGAGAGCGAAGATTTCAGTAATTTCTTTGTTTTCCTTAAGCTTTTTGATGATAGCGTGCTCACGTCCGCCACCACCTACAACCATTACTTTCATTTTGTACCCTCCTTATTTGTAGATAGGGAACTTTTCGCAAAGTGCCATAACTTCCTTTGTTACCTGATCCTTGTTTCCTTCAAAATCGGTGATAACAGCCTTTATCCATTTAGCAATAAGAAGCATTTCCTCTTCCTTGAAGCCTCTGGAGGTAACAGCGGCTGTACCGATTCTAAGACCGCTGGTAACGAAGGGACTCTTCGGGTCGTTGGGAATAGTATTTTTGTTTGTGGTAATATGCACTTCGTCGAGTCTCTTTTCGAGCTCCTTACCTGAAAGGTCGAAGGAACGAAGATCGAGAAGAATAAGGTGGTTATCCGTACCGCCTGAAACGATATTGATGCCTTCCTTTTTGAGTGCATCGCAGAGAACAGCGCAGTTCTTTACTATCTGTGTCTGATAAGCCTTGAATTCGTCGGTAAGTGCTTCACCGAAGGCTACAGCCTTAGCGGCGATAACGTGCATAAGAGGGCCGCCCTGGGTGCCGGGGAATACAGCCTTGTCGATCTTCTGTGCAAGGTCTGCTGTGCAAAGGATAAGACCGCCTCTGGGACCTCTTAAGGTTTTGTGTGTTGTGGAAGTTACTACATGTGCATAGGGTACGGGAGAGGGATGAACACCTGCGGCTACAAGACCTGCGATGTGTGCCATATCAACCATTAAGTATGCGCCTACCTCATCTGCGATTTCTCTGCAACGCTTGAAGTCAATGATTCTGGAGTAAGCACTTGCACCTACTACGATAAGCTTGGGCTGACACTCCTTTGCAAGGGAGAGCATTTTATCGTAGTCAATGGTTTCTGTAGTGTCATCTACACCGTACTGAACGATGTTCCAGTATTTACCGGAAATATTTACGGGTGAGCCGTGAGAAAGGTGACCGCCCTGAGAAAGGTTCATACCCATAACTGTGTCGCCTACCTCTAAGAGAGCGAAGAATGCGGCAAGATTGGCGTTGGCGCCTGAGTGAGGCTGAACATTGGCGTGTTCTGCACCGAAGAGCTTCTTTGCTCTTTCACGGGCAATATTTTCTACCTCATCCACGCAGTGACATCCGCCGTAGTAACGCTTACCGGGATAGCCTTCAGCATATTTGTTTGTGAGAACACTGCCTGCGGCTAAAAGCACAGCCTTAGAAACAATGTTTTCTGAAGCAATAAGCTCGATGAAGGTCTGCTGTCTGTCCATTTCCTTTTCACAGGCAGCGAAAACCTCGCTGTCAAATTCATTAAGCTGGTCAAAATGTTTAAGCATGATATCTGTTCTCCTATATATAGTTTATTAGTGATGGAAAAGTCGCATCTTTGTGAATGCCATTACCATATTGTACTTGTCCGCACATTCGATAACAGCATCGTCTCTGATTGAGCCGCCGGGCTCTGCGATGTAGCTTACGCCACTGCGGTATGCTCTTTCAATGTTGTCGGAGAAGGGGAAGAAAGCATCTGATCCGAGAGCAATACCGGAATATGTTTTAAGATGTGCTTCCATTTCTTCTTTTGTGAAGGGCTCGGGCTGAGAGGTGAAATACTTCTGCCAGTTGCCGTCAGCACATACATCCTCTTCGTTTTTATTGATGTAACCGTCAATAACATTGTCTCTGTCTGCTCTGCCGAGAGTGGGAAGGAAGGGAAGATTAAGAACCTTGTCAGCCTGACGGAGAAGCCAGGTGTCTGCCTTGGTTCCTGCAAGACGGGTGCAGTGAATTCTGGATTGCTGACCTGCACCTACACCGATTGCCTGACCGTCTACTGCGTAGCATACGGAGTTTGACTGAGTATATTTGAGAGTGATAAGAGCTACAATAAGGTCTCTTTTTGCACTTTCGGGAAGGTCCTTATTCTTTGTAACGATATCCTCGAGGAGAGCTTTGTTGATTTCAAAGTTGTTTCTGCCCTGCTGGAAGGTGATGCCGTAAACCTGCTTGGTTTCGATTTCGGCGGGAACGAAGTCGGCGTCAATTTTAACTACATTGTAGTTGCCGTTTCTTTTGAGCTTGAGGATTTCAAGAGCTTCGTCTGTGTAGCCGGGAGCGATAACACCGTCGGAAATTTCTCTTTTGATAAGTTTTGCTGTAGTAGCATCACATACGTCTGAAAGAGCTACCCAGTCACCGAAGGAGCACATTCTGTCGGTACCTCTTGCTCTTGCATAAGCGCAGGCAAGGGGGCTTTCGTCAAGACCTTCAACATCATCAACGAAGCATGCTCTCTTGAGCTTTTCGGGGAGAACGGTTCCGCAAGCTGCGGAGGTGGGGCTGACATGCTTGAAGGATGCGGCACAGGGAAGACCTGTTGCTTCCTTGAGCTCCTTAACAAGCTGCCAGGAATTGAAGGCATCAAGGAAATTGATGTAGCCGGGTCTGCCTGATAAAATTTCGATAGGAAGCTCACTTCCGTCGTGCATATAGATTTTAGCGGGCTTCTGATTGGGATTACAGCCGTATTTAAGTTCGAATTCTTTCATTTCAGATCTCCTTATGCGTTTTTATTTACGATTCTGGTTTCGCTTTCTCCGCTTTCAATGTCGATGTATCTTACGAAAAGAGAAACCTTGTTGTCTTCATTGAGATTTGTCCAGATAAGCTCTGTAAGCTCGTCGATGGAAACATCGGGAAGCTCAAGAGTTTTGGGTTCACCCTCAAAGGAGGGAAGGGGATTTCCGTCGCAGTTGTAGGTGTGGATGAATTTGGCCTTGCCGCAAAGGGGATTGGAATAAGCATAGGTGAATCTTTCGCAGGAGGAATCATCACCCTCTGCACTCTTGAGAATTGACATTGCATAGTTCATGCCGTCCTTTTCAAGACGGATGATACCTGAAATTCTCGGTGTGAAGTTGGGAGCGTCGTCCTCAAACTCTCTTGTGCGGAGAGCCTGTTCAAAGGTGAGCTGCTTATCCATAAGCTCGTAGATTGTGTCGGTCTGGTCACCGTTTGTAACGATGGTCTTGTTTCCGAGCACTCTTACGGGATAGTAGATGATAAGATGGGGATCTGTCATTTTGCTTTCGTCGAAAGCCTTTGTACGCATTGCATCGCCTTCGAGAACGAAAACACGGTTACGGCTGTTTTCGCTTCTGCCCATAATGAAGTAAGCAGTTACAGCCTTTTTGCCGTCGGCACTTTTGCCGATTATAATACCTCTGCCGTGGTAAGCGAGGGAATTGAGTTCATCTTTGATTGTTGAAATTTTCATCTCTTACTCTCCTATATATACTGTATTGTTTTTTACTGTAAGCTTGTCCTGGCAAAAAAGACTTACTGCTTCGGGAAGAATATTCCATTCAGCTTCGGTCATAACTCTCTTTTGCAGGATTTCGGGAGTATCGCCCTCTTTTATCTCAACAGCCTTCTGTAAAATAATTTCTCCGCCGTCGGGGATTTCGTTCACAAAATGAACAGTAGCACCTGTGACCTTGACGCCTTTTCGGAGTGCGGCCTCGTGAACGTGAAGTCCGTAGAAGCCTTTACCGCAGAAGGAGGGGATAAGTGAGGGGTGAACATTTATTATTCTGTGAGGATAAGCCTTTGTGAAATCCTCGGAAAGGATGCTCATAAAGCCTGCGAGCACGATAAGGTCAATTTCGTTTTCTGTGAGAAGAGAAACGATTTTTTCCTCAAAGGCCATTTGAGAGCCGAGCTCCTTTTTTAAAACAGTTTCGGTTTTTATGCCGGCATTTTTTGCTCTTTCAAGAGCGTATGCACCGGCAACATTGGAAATTACAAGGCTGATGCTGCCACCGATGATGATACCGCTTTTTTCAGCATCAATAAGCGCCTGTAAATTTGTGCCGCCACCGGAGACAAAAACTGCAATTTTCTTATTCATCAGAGAATCACCTTTTCGTCGCCTTCGATAATCTCACCGATAACATAAGCATCAATGCCGTTTTCTTTAAGGATGGAGAGAGAAAGCTCTACTTCGTCAGCGGGAACAACGATGCTCATACCTACACCCATGTTATAGGTGTTGTACATATCGCGTTCGGGAATGTTGCCCCATTTTGCGATTACATCGAAGATGGGAAGCACCTTAACTGCGGACTTGTCAATCTTTGCGCAGAGTCCGTCAGGAATGCTTCTGGGAATGTTTTCATAGAAGCCACCGCCTGTGATGTGAGAGATACCCTTAACCTTAACCTTTTCGATGAGGGCGAGAACAGGCTTTACATAAATTTTTGTGGGAACAAGAAGAGCTTCTGCTATGCTCTTGCCGTCTAATTCTTCACGGGGAACATAAAGTTCAGGATTGTTGTTGTCAATATCGAAAACCTTACGGCATAAGCTGAAGCCGTTGGAATGGATACCTGTAGAGGGGAGAGCGATAACTACGTCACCGGCAGCCATTTTGCTGTTGTCAATCATCTTAGGCTTGTCTACAACGCCTACTGCAAAGCCTGCAAGGTCATAGTCCTCTTCGGGCATAAGTCCGGGATGCTCTGCGGTTTCTCCGCCGATAAGAGCTGCTCCTGACTGAACACAGCCTTCAGCAACACCGCTTACGATTTCAGCAATCTTTTCGGGGTAGTTTTTGCCGCAGGCAATGTAATCAAGGAAAAACAAGGGCTTTGCACCGACACAGATGATGTCGTTTACACACATAGCAACTGCATCAATGCCGATGGTGTCGTGCTTGTCCATAAGGATTGCAAGCTTAACCTTGGTGCCGCAGCCGTCAGTACCTGAAACGGAAACAGGATGCTCCATTCCGGCAACACAGCTCAGGTCAAAGCAACCTCCGAAACCGCCTACATCATCAACAGAGCCTTCATTGCGGGTTCTTGCAACGTGCTTTTTCATCAGTTCTACCGATTTGTAACCGGCAGTAATATCTACGCCTGCAGCTGCATAGCTTGCAGAGAAAGAATTTTTGTGATCCATAGTTATATTCTCCTGTATTTTTCTTTTATTCTTTTCCGGTCCAACAGTAGGTGCACACCTTGTCAGCCGGAAGACCGATAGCTTTTATAATTCCGTCAATAGACTGGAATTCAAGAGATGTGAAGTGCAGCTTTTCACAAATGGCACTTCTTAAGGCTTTGCCTCGCTGAGTTGAAGAATCAATATATTCATCAATATGCTTAATACCCTCTTCACCCTCAAGCTCTGCAATAGTACTTCTGGCAATCAGCTCCATTTCTGAGGTTGATCTTGAGAAGTTGAGGTATTTACAGCTGTACATAATCGGCGGACAGGCTGAACGGATGTGAACCTCCTTTGCGCCGTTTTCATAAAGAAATTCAACTGTTTCACGAAGCTGAGTTCCGCGTACTATACTGTCATCAACAAAAAGCAGCTTTTTACCGTCGATCAGATCGTGAACGGGAATCTGCTTCATTTTGGCAACTCTGTTTCTTTCTGCCTGGTTGGCAGGAGTGAAGCTTCGTGCCCATGTCGGGGTATATTTGATGAAGGGACGTGCGAACTGAATTCTGCTTTCGTGAGCGTAGCCGATTGCGTGAGGAGTACCTGAATCGGGAACTCCGCTTACATAGTCGATATCCTGGGCAATTCCGTTTTTACGGTCTGTTTCTGCCATGATTCTGCCGTTGTTGTATCTCATCATTTCAACGTTTATACCTTCGTAGCAGGCAGTTGAATAACCGTAATAAGACCAGAGAAATGCACAGATTTTTGTTTCGGCTCCGGGCTCCTTTAATGTTTTGAAGGAGTCGGCTGTAAACTCAACAATTTCGCCGGGGCCGAGCTCTTTGTAATCCTCATAACCAAGCTTCTTGTAGGCAAAATCTTCAAATGAAACGCAGTAGCCGTCGTCGTTAGCACCGATTAAAACAGGAATTCTTCCGAGTCTGTCACGGGCGGCGATAATTCTGCCGTCATCGGTAAGAATCAGAATGGATGCCGTACCTTCAATTTTGCTTTGTGCATAAGTGATGCCGTCGGCAAAGCTGTCCTTACGGTTAATCATTGCAGCTACAAGCTCTGTAGAGTTGATGCCTTCGTTGGTAACAGAGCCGAAATGGCCTCCGATTGAAAAAAGAAAATCTTCAACCAGCTTTTCTCTGTTATTGATCAGACCTACAATGCAGATGGCATACAGTCCGAGCTTTGAGCGTACAAGCAAAGGCTGTGCATCAGAATCACTGATGCACCCTATTGCCGCGTTACCTTTCATGGTGTTTGAAATGTTTTCAAACTTTGTTCTGAAAGGTGAGTTTTCAATTTTATGAATTTTACGTTGTAATCCTTTTTTTCCGTCATATGCGGCCATACCGCCACGGCGGGTGCCAAGGTGAGAGTGATAGTCAGTGCCGAAGAAGACATCCAGAACAGTATCCTTCTTGCTGACCGCTCCGAAAAAACCACCCATTTAATTACTCCTTATGCAAAGAAAAGTTCTGAAAGTGTCATAGGATCGATGTATTTGCCGTCCTTGTAAACGCGCATATTACCTGATGCGATTTCATCGATAAGCATTACATTGCCTTCAGCGTGATAGCCGAATTCGAATTTGATATCATAGAGAATGAGATCCTTTTCCTTGAGGTCGTCAGCAACGATCTGTGTAATCTTCTGTGTCATTTCCTTGATGTCATCATACTGCTTGTCAGTCATAACACCGAGAGCAACAAGAGCATCCTTGATTACGAGGGGATCTCCCTTTTCGTCGTTCTTGAAGGTCATTTCAACATATGCGGGAAGGTCAGCGCCCTCTTCAATATAATCACCGTAACGGCGGATGAAGCTGCCTACTGCCTTATGACGGCAGATAACCTCAAGACCGTGACCGAATACCTTTGCAGGAAGAACCTCCATTGTTGTATCTGCAAGGTTTGCATTTACATAATGAGTCTTGATGCCTGCAGCATTAACCTTCTCAAAGAAATAAATTGACATACGGAGGTTGACATCACCAACGCCGTCGATTGTAAGACCTACTGAATTTTCGCCGGGATCAAAAACACCGTCTTTACCTGTGCAATCGTCCTTGAACTTAAGAAGACAATTGCCGTTTTCGAGCTTGTAAACATCCTTTGTTTTACCTGTGTAAATTTTTTCCATGATTGTAACTCCTTTATGTAAATAATTTATTTATGAATTTAATTTAGACATAACGTCTGCATCTTTTTTAAGAACGGTTTCAGCTGCATCCTTACGCATCTGATCGAGCTTGTCTGCAAGAACCTTGTCTTCAACAGCAATAATCTGCGCAGCAAGCAAAGCAGCATTGGCACCGCCGTTTATTGCAACGGTTGCAACGGGGATACCTGAGGGCATCTGTACGGTTGAAAGAAGAGCATCCATGCCGTCGAGATACTGTGAAGCACAGGGAATACCGATAACGGGTAAGGTTGTGTTTGCGGCAATTGCACCGGCAAGGTGCGCCGCCATACCTGCAGCAGCGATAATTGCACCGTAACCGTCAGCTCTTGCATTAACGGAAAAATCACGGGCCTGCTCGGGTGTTCTGTGTGCAGAATAGATGTTTACGGTATAGGGAATACCCAAATCATCAAGAACTGCAGTTGCTTTTTTTATTATGGGAAGGTCACTGTCGCTGCCCATAACAATACCAACTTTTTTCATAAAAAACCTCCTGAAAATAAGATCAAAATAAAAAGCAAACAAAAAAGGGCATACTTATCTAAGGAGAGTCCTTTGATAAGTGTGCCCAGACGGTCGACAGAAGGCGGTAAAACGCCTGTAAAGTTCTTTGATTCACCGTGGTGCTCCACTCAAATCCGTCAGTTTCAAAGAACTGTTTTTTTGCGGTGTATTTAAAAGACAGACACCTTTTGAATTATAGCATAAAAGCACTTTTTTTGTCAATGAAAAATAAGCAAAAAAGGCTTTTTGGTAATAAGGACAAAATTGACAGTTCAGGACCTGTTTGAGTTGTTAGTTTTGTATTCACGAATGCTTTTTTTGTATTGACAAAAAGATAAAATAATGTTAAAGTTATTTCAATGACTAAAATGAATTTTACTGGTCAATATTTACTACAACAATTTCAAGGAGGAAATTAACATGGAACTTAAAGGCTCAAAAACCGAAAAAAACTTAATGGCTGCTTTTTCCGGCGAATCCGAAGCAAGAAACAAGTATACCTACTTTGCATCCGTTGCAAAAAAGGAAGGCTATCAGCAGATTGCTGCTATTTTTGAAGCAACAGCAAATAACGAAAAGGAACATGCTAAAATGTGGTTCAAGGCTCTCGGCGGTCTCGGTGACACAGCAGCTAATCTTAAATCCGCAGCAGCAGGTGAAAACTACGAATGGACAGATATGTATGCTACCTTTGCAAAGGAAGCAGAGGAAGAAGGCTTCACAGAGCTTGCAGCTAAATTCAGAATGGTAGCAGAAATCGAAAAGAGCCACGAGGAAAGATACCTCAAGCTTCTCAACAATGTGGAAATGCAGGCTGTATTCGAAAAGAGCGAAGAGATTATGTGGGAATGCCGTAACTGCGGTCACCTCGTAATCGGTAAAAAGGCTCCCGAAATCTGCCCCGTTTGCGCACATCCTCAGAGCTATTTCGAGGTAAGAAAAGAGAATTATTGATTTTCGGTAATGCTGAGAGACGGTGAATGCCGTCTCTTTTTTTGTTTTGTTATTGCTATTTTTGAGTGTTGATAATATAATATAAATATAAATCGCGTTAAACGGAGGCTTTTCAGGTGGCACTCAATATAAAAGTTAAAGTTAAAGATAAGGACGGAAATGAAGACTCTACAGTAAAAAAAGAGGTCTTCACTCCCGAAATAAAACTCGAAGAAAATGAAATAAAAAAAGAAATCTTTATGCCCCGTGAGGTATACACTCCCGAAGAAAAGAACGAAGGCGGCAGAGAGGTTTTTATGCCCTCTCAGGAGGCAGAAAAGGATGTCTTTTCACAGGTGGATGAAGAGATTATCGAAGAAGTGAAGGAAAACAGGGTCTTTACCGAAAAAGGCAAAAAGAACATCATTTTCTATTTCACCGACCAGCAGAGATGGGATACCTTCAATGAGGATATTATGCCCAACCTGACTGTTTTGGCTCAGGAGGGTGTTACCTTTGATAACTGCTTTACCTGTCAGCCTGTCTGCGGACCTGCCCGTGCCTGTATTCAGTCGGGTGTTTATGCAACGGAGACAGGATGCTTTAAAAATGACATAGCTTTGCCGGAGGATACCTATACCATAGCACATTGCTTTAACGCTGCAGGTTATGAAACGGCATACATCGGGAAATGGCATCTTGCTTCTGATAAGGATAACGATTATAAAAAATCTCCTATACCTAAAGAAAGACTCGGAGGCTACGGATATTTCAGAGGCGCTGATGTGCTTGAATTCACATCAGACAGCAAGGGTGGTTATATTTTTGACGAGAACGGTGAGCAGATAGATTTTGAGGGCTACCGTGCCGACTGCATAAACGACTTCGCTCTGGAATATATAGATAGTTATTCTTCCGATAAGCCTTTCTTTATGTTTGTTTCTCAGCTTGAGCCTCATCATCAGAATTCCAGCCGTCATTTTGAGGGCTATGCTGACACGGTAGAGTATTTCAGGGATTATCCGGTTCCTGAAGAGCTTACATATTTCAAGGGTAATTACGAAAAGGAGTATGCCGACTATCTTTCTTCGGTCAACAGACTTGACTATAATTTCGGCTTGCTTGTGGATAAGCTTAAAGAAAAAGGTATTTACGAGAATACGGTAATTGTCTTTACATCTGACCACGGATGCCATTTCAAAACAAGAAACAGTGAATACAAACGCTCCTGTCACGACAGCAGTACCCACATTCCTCTTGTTATAAGAGGCGGAGAATACAGAGGTGGGCTTATCGACAGAAGGCTTGTCAGCCTCATTGACCTTCCCGTAACACTGCTTTCGGCGGCAGGGATAACACCTCCCGGCAATTATAAAGGAATCGACCTTTCGGGTGAAAGACGCAGACAGGAAGTATACATACAGATAAGCGAAAGCGGATGTGCAAGAGCTGTAAGGACAAAGCAGTATCTTTACAGTGTGGGTGTTCCCGGTCCGGTTGCAGGTATGTCGGCAAAAAGCTCGCCTGTTTATACAGAGGAATATCTTTACGATATTGAAAATGACCCTATGCAGCTTCATAATCTTATAAAAGAGTCCGAATATAAAATAGTCCGTTCAGCTATGAAAAAGCTTTTGCTTGAACAGATGAAAAAAGCTGAGGGCACTGGAGCGATTATTCTTCCTGCACTTAAGGAAAAGAAAAAGTAAAAAAATAATGCAGATATTTCGAAGGTTACATTTGAAATATCTGCATTTTTTATATTTATCTCAGAAAAGATTTTTAAGCATTTCTGCAAAGTTTTTCAGCCAGATTTTTATTGCTTCAAGAGCAGTGATATGTGCACTTTCATTCGTTGCTTCTGCGTTGCCGCTGTCTGTAGCGGGTGTGCCGTTATAATTACTTGTGAATGACGAAATCCAGCTTATCATTCCTTCGGGATAGGTCAGTGTTACTTTTTCACCGTTGCCGTCAACGGTTTTCATAAAGGGATAGCTTCCGTTTTTGTTTGAGAACATATCGTTGTTGACTGCAATCCAGGAGAAATGTGCGCTGGGAATTGCAATGCCGTTGGGTCTTGCAGTTACCGAAAGAGATGAAAAACGGCAAAGCTCAGGAACATCGGTTTGTGAAAGAATATTTCTCCAGGTGGGAAGCACCATACGGTAATAGCCTACAAGGGGATCCATTTTACCTGAGGTGAGCCAGACAGGCATATTCTTCAAAAGCGCAGCAGCTTCTTCGTCGGGCACCCATGCAGGGCAGATGGGGAAGGCAGCGGCAAAAAATTCAGGATAAGCCACAGCCATTTTTAGAGTCATTTTTCCTCCCATCGAGTATCCGCCTATATATATTCTCTTTACATCAATATTATCCTTGTTCTGTGCAATGAAATCATCAATTGCGGCACGAAGGGGATAAATCAGACTGTCTGACCAATAAAGCTCCTTTTCTTCAAGAGAACGGGGAGCAATGATAAAAGCACCGCCTGTTTCCTTGAATCGGCTCTGAAATTCTGCACTTGACCAGAGGGCGGCTTCCTGTCTTTCAATCTGTCTGCCTTCGTATTCGCCGTCACCCATACCGTGAAGCCATACCACAAGGGGATATTCGGTGCTGTCATTTTCTCCTACGGGTGAATAATAGCGGTAGTCTATGGAATGACCGTCGATTTCGGGGCCCTGACCCTTTACGAACTGTGCACGTAGCTTATCAAGACCTGCACTTAAGTGAAGGGTATCCTCCTTTGCAAATGAAATGAGGGAGCATATGCCTGAAAGCATAACAAGTGAAAGAGCGAGCGATAAAATTTTCTTCAGTTTCATATTGATATCTCCTTTTGGTGGTTAATGATCGAACCTTATCGGGTTCGACTACCGTCATCCTATGGATTGATTTTATCACGGATTTGAAAAGAAAACAACAGAAGAAGAATTATAAATTATTAAAGAGGCTGCCGCATAAAGGTGCAGCAGCCTCAAAAAATCAGCTGTTAATATCCTTGAGCCAATCGAGAATATCGCCGTAAACCTTTTCTCTTTCGTCCTCGTTGAGAATTTCGTGTCTCATACCGGGATAGAGTATAACCTTCGGCTCAATTCCTGCTTCTTCAAGCTTATCACAGACAGCAATTACACCCTTGCCGTTAAGACCGATGGGATCCTTTGCTCCTGAAATCACAAGAACAGGGAGATCAAAGGGAAGGCAGGAAGCCCAGTCAGAGCTGCTGCAGGTGTTGGCGAGAGAAAGAATATCTCTCACGCCGCCAAGCTTAAGGTCGTTGCCGCAAAGAGGGTCGTTTATGTAAGCCATCACATTGTCTCTGTTGCAGCTGAGCCAATCCTTAGGTGTTTCTGCTCCGCTGATACCGATGGTGCTTACCTTGTCAAGAAGAGAAGCGGGAACAGTTGCTCTTGCGCCGAGTTTTCTGCAAAGAAGCTTGATGGGTTCTTCCAGAACAGCCATAGCCTGGGGGATATCTCCCGTTCCGCAGATAACAAGACCTGAAAGCTCATTGCTGAAAGCGGAAGCATAAACTCTTGCACAGAAAGAGCCCATGCTGTGACCGAAAAGGTAGTAGGGGAGCTCGGGGTATCTCTTGTGCATAATGGAATAGAGAATATGCATATCATCAATCATACGGTTGTCACCGTCTTCTTCTGCGAAGAAACCGAAATCCTCGAAGGAATCAACACTTTTGCCGTGACCTAAATGATCGTTGCCGCATACCACATAGCCCTCTTCAGCAAGAAAACGTGCAAATTCGTCATAACGATCTATATGTTCACTTACACCGTGAGCAATCTGAAAAACACCTTTATATTCTGAGTCCTCCTTCTGCCATATACAGGTTCGGATTTTATTTATTCCCGTGGAGGAAAGAAAGTAGGCTTCTTTTTTGATAATTGACATAATGTTAACCTCACTTTATATTTTCTTTGTACTATTATAATATATAAAATAAAAATAATCAACCTTATTTATTTTTTAAGTTAATCGCATAATATAGTTTACAAGTTGTCCGTTTTGGTATATAATATCTTGTAATTACAGAAATCAAGAGGAAAAAAGATGTTCGGTTATGTAAGGGTTAACAAGCCCGAAATGAAAGTAAAGGAATATGAGGCTTATCGGGGAATTTACTGCTCTTTGTGTAGGAGCATGCGTAAAAACTTCGGTGTGCTGTCCGCTCTCACTCTCAGCTATGACCTTACCTTCTTTTCTCTTACTCTTATGTCTTTCGGTGGAAAGGTTCCGTCCTTCAAAGGCGGAAGATGTCCTTACAACCCTTCCAAAAGATGCAATTACTGTCAGAATGGCGGTGAAGAGCTGAAATATGCTGCCGCTGTTTCGATGATGATGTTTTACTTTAAGGTAAAGGATAATATATCAGACGGTTCAATCCTAAAAAAAATACTGATGTATCTTATTCTGCCTTATGCTTTTTTTAAATACAAAAAAGCCAAAAAGCTTTATGCCGAGGCAGCGCTGATAATTGAAAATGCTATGAAAGAGCAATCTGTTACGGAAAAGAACGGTACAGACTCACCCGATATAGCGGCGCACAGCTCTGCTGACGCATTGGGTAAGCTTCTTTCCCTTGGCACGGAGGATGAAAACATTTACCGTTTCGGCTACGGAACGGGCAAATTCGTTTATCTGTGCGATGCTCTTGACGATGTGGAAAAGGACATAAAAAGAAAAAGCTTCAATGTTTTTGTAAATAAATATTTTCTTACAGAAGCTCCCTCTGAGGAAGTTAAGAAAGAGATAAAAAGAAGTCTCAATATGTGTCTTGCGATGGTTGGTGAGGCTTATGAAAAAATAGAAAATAAAAGTCTTACACCTCTTATTGAAAACATAATTTATGAGGGAACGGAAAACACTATGAATGATATTCTGAAAGGAAAAGTGAAAAAATGAGAGATCCGTATGAAGTGCTGGGAGTACCCAGAAGTGCCACTCAGGAGCAGGTAAAGGCTGCTTACAGAGAGCTTGCAAAAAAATATCATCCCGATCGTTTTATAAACAGTCCTCTTGCAGAAAATGCTAACAGAAAAATGCAGGAAATAAATGAGGCGTATGATGCCATTATCAGCGGTAACAGAGACGGTTCCTCATATTCAGGACCGGGTTACAGCAGTGAATACAGCTATAACACTTACCAGCAGGTAAAGAGTCTTATGCAGATGAACCGACTTCAGGAGGCAGAGGAAACTCTTGAAAGAATGGACAGAAGCTTCCGTGATGCTCAGTGGTATTACCTTAAGGGTCAGATAAACTATAAGCGCGGGTGGACAGATCAGGCATACACCTATTTTTCTATGGCTTATAATATGGATCCGTCAAATGCGGAATACCGTAACACTTATGAAAATATGAATATGCAGAGAAGCGGCGGATTCCGTACCGCTCAGAACAGAAATACCCATAGGTCAGGTGATAACTGTGACGGCTGTGACATCTGTCAGGGACTTATCTGTGCCGATTGCTGCTGTGAATGTATGGGCGGCGACCTGATTCCCTGCTGCTGAGGTGAGATAAATGAGTCAGAGTGGAAAAACGGCTATGGGCGGAATGATAACGGCTCTGTCTGTAGTAGTGCTTATGCCCACTGCATTGGAGGTTTTTGTTTATGCTCTTCCTGCTTTTGCGGGAATGCTCATAATGTTCAGTGTTGTTGAGCTTGACAAAAAGTGGGCATTCGGAATCTATACGGCAGTGAGCGTACTTTCTCTTATGCTTGTACCCAACAAGGAGGCGGCGGTGTTATATGCGGCGTTTTTCGGGTATTATCCCATTCTTAAGGCAATACTTGAAAGCAGGCTTCCGAAAATACCCGAATATATTGTAAAGTTTGCAGTGTTCAATGCCGCTATGGTGGCTTCCTATGCGGTGCTTATAAAGGTGCTTGGTATGCCCTTTGATGAGCTTATGGGAATAGAGGGGGAGACAGGCTTTCTTGCAAGGTATATGCTTCCGATAATGCTCGGAATGGGGAATGTGGCATTTATTCTTTTTGATGTTGCAACCACAAGGATAATTACTGTTTATCTTCGTGTGTGGCAGAAAAGATTCAGAAGGCTTTTCCCGTTTAAGTAAAAAAAACACCGTAGAAATACGGTGAAAGGAGAATAAAAAATGATAAACAAAGAAATTATTACAGCTTTTGAGGCTTTTGAAAGAGGCGGAGACATTGTCAGTGTAAATCAGATTACCGCAGGTCTCATCAATGCTACTTATCTTGTTGAAACAGACAGGAAAGAAAAGTACATACTTCAGAAAATAAACACCTTCGTGTTTAAAAATCCCGATGAGCTTATGGAAAACATTGTGGGTGTAACAAAATATATCACCGAGAGAATAAAGGAAAACGGCGGTGACTATAAAAGAGAAAATCTCAATTTCCTTCCCTGTAACAGCGGAAAATATTATTTCCGTGATGAAAAGGGTGACGCATGGAGAATGTACATTTATGTTGATGAGGCTCTGACCTACAACAAGCCTAAAAACAATGACACCTTCAGAAGCGCCGGACAGTCCTTCGGAAGATTTATGAAGCTCCTTGCCGGTTATCCCGCAGAAACACTTCACGAAACAATCAGTAAATTCCATTATACTCCCGCAAGATATGAGAATTTCCTCAAAGCAGTTGAGGCTGATGTTAAGGGCAGAAAGGCAGTGTGTGAGGAGGAAATCAGATTTGTAACCGACCGTAAGGATGATACCCACAAGCTTACAGATCTTATTGCTGAAGGTGTATTACCTCTCAGAGTAACTCATAATGACACAAAGCTCAATAATGTTCTTTTTGATGCCAATTCCGATAAGAGCATCTGTGTAATTGATCTTGATACTATTATGCCCGGTCTTTCACTCTATGATTTCGGTGACAGTATCCGTTCGGGTGCAAATATGGCAGCGGAGGATGAAGCAGATCTTTCAAAGGTCGGCATTGACCTTGCTCTCTTTGAAGCGTATGCTGACGGCTATCTCAGTGAAACAGCAGAAAGCCTTTGTGATGCCGAAATTGAAAATCTTGCTTTCGGTGCAAAATTAATGACCTTTGAATGCGGTATGAGATTCCTTACAGACTATCTTGAAGGCGATGTTTATTTCAGAACAACCCATCCGGAGCATAACATTGTCAGAGCAAGAAATCAGTTCAGACTTGTGGCTGATATGGAAGCACATATGGACGAAATGAATGCCATAGTAATGAAATACAAAGAAAAATACATAAGATAATAACACCAGTGACTGTTACACATTGTCGTGTAACAGTCACTGGTGTTTTATGGTTATTTATCTGATTTCGGGGAGAGAAGCTGCAGCAACAGACTGTCCTACACGGCGTGATTTTTCGTCAGGAATGTGAAGCTGAATCTTCTTAGCAAGCTCGGGGAATTCCACATCAAGAACCTCCTGTGCTCTTTCAAGAAGAATCTGTCCGCCCTGGCCTGATGTAACTCTGCCCATAATGAGAACATGCTTGATATCGTAGAATTCAGCATAGTAAGCAATTGCATAGCCGAAGTAAGCGCCGATGGTGTCGTAGATATCAGCGGCGTTTTTGTCACCCTTTTCCATAAGGCCCTGTACAACCTTAAGCTTTTCAGCGGGGGAGAGGCTTTCGTCAAGCTCAATGCCTGCCCAGGGAGCAACCTTGATTACGCCGTCCTGTGAGAAGTATTTAACACCGCAGCCGTAGTCGCCTGACCACTCGTCAACCATTGCTTCTTCCGAAAAGTCAACGGGTACGAATGCAAGCTCGTTGAGCCAGCCTGTGATGTTTCCGTCGGGGTCAACATAACCGCCGGCTTCACTTGTACCCATAGCGATGCCGAGAACACTGTTGTCATTAAGATCCATAGCACCGGCGAGAGCTGTTACATCACCGTCGTTTGCAACCTCAACAGGGATATCTGCACCTATTTCCTTTGCAACGTCAAGGTACATATTTTTAACTCTTTTTTCAAAATCCTCGTCGTTTACCTTGAGGAAAAGAGATGCTGCCATAATTCTGTTATCAACGTAAACACCGGCTGATGAAACACCGATAGCGTCTACACGGGGCATCTTCGAAGCGGCAGTTTTCATTGCATCAAGAATACCCTGATAGTGATATTCGGGATCGGAATTAGTCTTGGGGAACCATACGACCTCTTCGGAATATACGCTTTCGCCGTCGATAACAGCACTTACCTTTCTGTCGCTTCCGCCCGCATCAAAGCCGATGCGGCAGCCGTCAAGGTGTCTGCCGATGGGAGCAGCTGCAGATTTGTCTTCGGGTGCATTCTCAAGAGAACAGAGAACAACCTCAAATTTTTCCTCATATACTTTTTCCATAAACTTAACATCAAAGTCACGCAGTCCGCCGTATGAAAAGGCTTCTTTGATTTTGTTGCCGACAACCTCACTGCCTGCGATGATTACTTTGTAGCCGCCGGCTACCCAAAGAAGTGATTTTGCAAGACGTTCAATGAAACGGAAATTTTCTTCGTCGTGGCCTGTGCCGTCAGCATAAATACGGGTTTTGTATGTAGTAGTGTAGCCCTTGTTTCTTTCAACGGCAATAATTATATCCTGACCGTTGTCTTTTGTAGCCTCACGCATATCACGGATGACTATTGAAAGGGGCTGGAATTTGGGGTCGAGTTTTGCGTTAACTTTAAGCTTCATATTTAATCTCTCCTAAAATAATAGTTTTCTTTACTTCAAAATCAGCATCAGTAATTATGATGTCTGCATCTTTGCCTGTTTCAAGTGAGCCCTTTGTTTTTTCCATACCTATGACAGCAGCGGGGTTAAGAGAGGCACAGTTTACACATTCATAAAGCGGAATATCAGAATTGGTGTAAACATTCCATACGCCTTTGTTAAGGTGAAGAACACTTCCTGCAACAGTACCGTCTTCAAGTCGGCATACGATACCTTTGTAGATGATTTTCTGTCCACCGAGAGTGTATTCGCCTTCAGGAAGACCGCCTGCGGGGAGACAGTCTGTAATAAAGCAAAGCTTTCTGCCCTTGAGCTTCCAAAGCATATTGTAGAAGGAAGAATCAACGTGGAAGGTATCAACGATAACCTCGGCACTGACATCGCTGTTAAGAGCAGCACCTACTACGCCCGGAGCGCGGTGGGCAAGGGGAGTCATAGCGTTGAAAAGATGTGTAGCATGCTTTACACCTGCATTGATACCCGCCATAGCAGTTTCATAATCTGCTGATGTGTGTCCCATTGAGATAACCACGTCTGTATCACGGCAAATTTCACGGATTGCACTGAAATCCTTTGTGTCCTCTTCTGGGGCAAGAGTTATTGTTTTGATTATATCAGCATATTCCTTTACAAAGGCTGCGTCGGGCTTGAGAATATATTTCGGGTCCTGAGCACCTTTTTTGCTTTCGCTTATGAAGGGGCCTTCTGCGTGACATCCTAAAATTGTACTGCCGTCCCAGCTTTTGCTTTCTTCCTTAAGATTGCGGCAAACCTCCAATGCCTTACGGATAACGGACATATCTTCGGTCATTGTTGTGGGAAGATATCCGGTGACACCGTTTGCAAGAAGTCCCTTTGATATTGTTCTGATGCTTTCCTCTTCGCCGTCGCACACGTCTTTTCCGAGATAGCCGTGTATATGTAAGTCGATAAGACCGGGCGCTACATAGCCGCCTTTTGCATCAATGATTTCAACATCAGCAGGAACAAGATTTTCGGGAACAACGCCTTCAATTTTGTCTGTGAAAAGGAGAGCACAGTTTTCGGCAATCCTGTCCTTGAGAATGATTTTACCGCCTGTAATGGCTTTCATATTGTCACTTCCCTTGAAAAACAAATTATATCATTATAATTCTAACAAAAAGATATAATATTTTCAATAGGTTTAATTATTTTTATTCAAAGAAAAAGCTTATGAAAACAAGGTCTGATGAAGCGAGCGGGGAGCCAAGCCCCTGTTGCACAGGGAGCAGCGACACCGCAGGTGCTGCTGCTGACCGTAGACGGTCGCTTGGCTCCCCGCCTGACCGGCTGCTGTCTGTAAATTAAAAATCAAAAACCGCTGTATTTTTATACAACGGTTTCGGTGTTCAGATTTTTCTGAGTCTTATAAGAAGCCTTTTCATATCCTCGGGAATTTCTGCCTCAAAGAACATTTTTTCGTTCGTTACGGGATGAATAAAGGAAAGGCTTCTGCAGTGAAGTGCCTGTCTGTCTATATCTTTATCTGCTGTTCCGTACATAGTGTCACCGTAAAGAGGTGTTCCCATATAGGCAAAATGCACTCTTATCTGGTGAGTTCTGCCTGTTTCAAGCTTTATACGCAGAAGAGAGTAATCTTCGCCGTATTCCAAAGGATAATAGTGGGTAACAGCTCTGTCTCCGCGGTCGTCGGCAGTGCGGTAGGTTTTGATAGGATCGGGACGGTAAATAGGCTTGTCTATAGTGCCGTTTTCTGTGTATTTACCCGTTGGAACTGCCAGATATTCCTTTTCAATTTTGCCTGAAAGCTTAGATGCCGCAAAGGTGTTGAGGGCACAGAGAACAGCACCTGAGGTGCCTTTGTCCAGTCTGCCCACGGCACGGAAAATGGCGGGTCTGCCTTTTTTGGTGAGATAACCTGCAACAGCGTTTGCAAGGGTATCGCCCTGGTGGTTGTGGCTTTCGTGCATAGGAAGCTCAGCAGGCTTATTGATGACTAAAACATCTTCATCCTCATAAATAACATCAAGGGGATAATCACTGGGAAGAGAAGCCCGTTCATCATCGGGAATATTAACCTCAAGTATGTCTCCTGTGTGGATTAAATCTATTGAACGGATGTGAATTCCGTTGAGGGTTATGCCGTCGGGAACTCTTTTCTGTGAGCGGAAAAGAGCAAGGGACATTTTTATGTGTCCACGAAGGAAAGTCTCGACAGTTTTGCCGTCAAATTCTTCGGGAATGGTATATCGGAGAACTCTCAATTTCAGCCGTTGCCTTTCTTTGCATATTCGTCAAGCAGACGTTTCTTTTCTTCCCAAAGCTTCTGTGAAAGATCCACATAATATGTGTGAGGATTTTCAAAGCGCTTTACTTCATCCCAGAGAGTATCAACCTGTTCGTTGCAGTATTCCTTGATATCCTTGATGTCGGGATTGTTGTAGCAGAATTCTCCCTTATCAAATATTTTGACAAGAAGAGGCTTTGCAATGAAGTTGGTGACAGTTTTTCTCTTCCATGTATAGTTAGGATCGAAAAGCTCGTAGGGCTTGCTTTCGTCTATGGCTTCACCCTGAAGAGTAATAACATCGGCAATTGCCTTTGAGGAGGATTTGTCGAAAAGGCGGAAAACCTCTTTTGCACAGGGTGTGGTAATTTTCTGAACATTTTCACTTAGTTTAATTCTTGGAACAGGTACTCCGTCTTCTTCCACAGCTACGATTTTGTAAACACCGCCGAAAACGGGGTTTGATGCGGCGGTAATGAGTCTTTCGCCAACTCCGAAGGAATCAATCTGAGCACCCTGAATGAGCATATCACGGATAATGATTTCGTCGAGGGAGTTACTTGCAACAATTTTGCAGTCGGGGAAGCCTGCTTCGTCAAGCATCTGTCTCGCTTTGCGTGAAAGATAGGTGATGTCACCGCTGTCAATTCTGATGCCCTTGGGTCTGAAGCCGCGGGGGAGAACCTCCTGATTGAAGGCCTTGATTGCATTGGGGATACCTGATTTGAGTACATTATATGTGTCAACAAGAAGAGTACAGTTGTCGGGATACTGTCTTGCATAAGCGCAGAAGGCCTCAAGCTCATCACCGAAAAGCTGGATCCAGGAGTGAGCCATAGTGCCCACTGCAGGAACACCGTAATCTCTTTCGTCAATGGCACAGGCTGTGGCATCGCAACCACCGATATAAGCAGCTCTTGCACCGTAAATGGCACCGTCATAACCTTGGGCGCGCCGGGAACCGAATTCCATAATCATACGGTCACCGGCTGCTCTTTTGAGTCGGTTTGCCTTGGTGGCAATGAGGCTCTGATGGTTAATAGTAAGAAGAAGCATTGTCTCTATAAGCTGCGCTTCGATTACAGGACCTCTGACCTTTACTATGGGCTCACCGGGGAAAATGGGAGTGCCTTCGGGAATTGCCCACACATCACAGGTGAACTTGAAATTTTTGAGATACTCAATGAAGTCTTCATTGAAGCCCTTTCTTATAAATAGCTCAATATCCTTTTGTGTGAATTTAAGGTTTTTAAGATAGTCCGTAAGCTGTCTCAGACCTGCCATAATGGCAAAGCCGCCGTTGTCGGGAACCTTTCGGAAAAACATATCAAAGTAAACTATCTTATCCTTCATACCGTTGGTGAAATAACCGTTTGCCATGGTAAGCTCGTAAAAGTCCATAAGCATGGTAAGATTTCTTGATTCGAGAGTATTACTCATTTTCAACAACTCCTTAGTTTTTGTCACTTGTTTGAGATAATGATAAAACATTATACCACAAAAATTTTTTATGAAAAGGTGTTTTTGAAATTTTTTTATCAAAAATACCGAAGATAATTACTATTTGACATTATATTTGTATAAATAATAAACAAATCAAACTTGACATAACATTTTCACTGTGCTATCATATTAACGGAATCTTAAGATATTTTAATAATTACGTAATAAGGTGTGAAAAAAATGAGAATCAGAAAACAGGCTCTCGGTGAAAAAAACATTGTCGGAGCAAGAATTGAAGCAAAGAGAAAGGAGCTCGGTATCAAGCAGGTTGACCTTCTTACTCAGCTTCAGATAAGAGGTGTTGAGCTGACGGCTTCAGGCTTATCAAAGCTTGAAGGACAGATAAGAGGCGTGTGCGACTATGAGCTTGTTGCAATTGCCGATGTTCTTGGTGTATCCATTAATTGGCTCGTCGGAAAAGAAGACTGAAATCAGATTTAATTAAAGGTGCTGTAAAAACGAAAGTTTTTCACAGCACCTTTCTTTTTTATAAAAAGCTTTTCTCCGTAACCACAATTGCCTTTTCTGAATAGTATGATACTGACAGCAAACTGCTGTTAATATTAATAAGGAGTGAGGAAAATGGAATATAACGGTTGCGGCTATGATTCGTGCATAAAAAACGATATGTCCTGCGGTGATATAAAATGCTGCGACAGAAGCTCTTTTCCCTGTAGCGTAGCTATTGTTATGGCTTATGTGCCCTTTCAGCAGTGGTCGGAAGTCTATTCAGCGGAAAAGGGACTTTGCACCGGCACTCTTTTTCCCTGTCTTGACCTTCCTTTTGTGGGGTGTGTGAAATGACAAACATGAAAAGCAGTCTCAGACATAGAATAATGTCTCTGCGTTTTGCGATGTGGGAGCTTCATCTGTATCTTGACACTCATTGCGGTGATATGCAGGCTGCAGAGCTTCTGAATAAATACAGAGAAAAATATACTGAGCTTCTTAAGGAATATGAATGCAAGTACGGACCTATCTCCGCCGATGATGGATACGGAGCACGTTGGCTTAAAAGTCCTTTTCCGTGGATAAACACAGGGAGTGATTGCTGATGTTCTGTTATGAGAAAATATTGCAGTATCCTATCAATATCAAAAAGCCTAATCCGCTTTACGCTAAAATCATAATCAGCCAGTACGGCGGTCCCGACGGTGAACTCGGAGCGTCGCTCAGATATCTCAGCCAGCGTTTTGCAATGCCTTGGGGAGAGCTGCAGGGCTTACTCACGGACATCGGTACCGAAGAGCTCGGTCACCTGGAAATGATAGGCACCCTCGTTTATCAGCTTACGAGAAACCTTTCACCCGAGGAAATCAAGAAAAACGGCTTCGAAGCCTATTTCGTAGACCACACCACAGGCGTTTATCCCGCCTCTGCGGCAGGTGTACCCTTCACAGCGGCTTATCTTCAGAGTAAGGGTGACGTAATTACAGACCTTCACGAAAATATGGCTGCCGAGCAGAAGGCAAGAACAACCTATGATAACATTCTCCGTCTTGTGGATGACCCCGATGTTTGCGACGTTATCAAGTTCCTTCGTGAAAGAGAGATTGTTCACTATCAGAGATTTGGTGAGGGCCTGAGAATAGCCACGGATAAGATGAACGAGAAGAACTTCTATGCCTTTAATCCGAGCTTTGATAAAAAATGTAAATGAAAGAGAACTCCACCCTTGGTATGAGGGTGGAGTTTTAATATGTGAGATATAGGCTGATGATTGTAAATTCAACAAATCCAAGCATACAATTCGTCATAATGACCAATTGATTTTAATGTTTTAAAGGAGTATAATGATATTTGGCAATTATTGTAATTTTATCTGAAAGGATGAGAAAAAATGAAAATATTCAAAAAATCACTTGCAGTATTTTTAGTTGCACTTATGCTGCTCACGTCTGCACCCCTTGCGGGTTTTGTCGGCTTTGACATCAGCCTGCCTGAGCTTAAGGCTGAGGCAGCATCAGTAAGCGGCGGCTATCTTACAAGCGGTTACTGCGGTGATCCTGCCGAAGGCGACACTAAGAATATTTATTGGGAACTCAGCGATGAGGGTGTGCTTACTGTTACAGGTACAGGTAAGATTGCACCTGAGGCTTTCAACTATGACCTTCGTATCAAAGAGGTTATCATCAGTGACGGTATAACTAATATATCGGATTATTGTTTCAATGAATGTAAAAACCTTGTTAAGGTTACTATGGGTGATGATGTTGAAATAGTAGGAAGAGCTGCATTTTATAATTGTAAAAACATAACTGAGATTAAAATTCCTGATTCAGTTATAACAATAGGTGAATCAGCATTTGCATTTTCTTCAAACTTAGAACAAATTGAATTTTCTGATTCCTTGAAGACAATACAAAGAAGTGCATTTTCTTGGTGTAACAAATTATCTGAAATTTCTTTGCCAGATTCTTTGGAAACAATCGGAGAGTTAGCTTTCGAAAGGTGCGGCAATATTAGGTCTGTTGTAGTGGGTTCAAATCTTAAAAGCATCGGTTCCTATGCTTTTTCAGGTTGTAAAAATATTAATACAATGATTGCTTCGGATTCTAATGAATATTTCTCGTCTGTCGATGGAGTTTTATACAATAAGGAAAAGACTATTTTGCTCATTGTTCCCGGTGCGAGAAGAGGTGAAATAACCATTCCTGCAACTGTGTCAGATTTTTCATATGAGGCAATGAACTATTGCGAAAATTTGACGGATATTAATGTTGAAATTGGAAATTTATATTACAAGTCTATAGATGGTATAGTTTATACCATTGACGGAAAAACTTTAGTTTTTTGTCCAAGAGGCAAACAAGGTGTAGTTTCTGTGGGTTACGATACAGAAATTATTGAAAATTATGCATTTTATAATTGTAAAAACATAACTGAGATTAAAATTCCTGATTCAGTTATAACAATAGGTGAGTCAGCATTTGCATTTTCTTCAAACTTAGAACAAATTGAATTTTCTGATTCCTTGAAGACAATACAAAGAAGTGCATTTTCTTGGTGTAACAAATTATCTGAAATTTCTTTGCCAGATTCTTTGGAAACAATCGGAGACTTAGCTTTCGAAATGTGCGGCAATGTTAGGTCTGTTGTAGTGGGTTCAAATCTTAAAAGCATCGGTTCCTATGTTTTTTCAAATTGTATAAAACTTTCTTCAATCACCGTTTCGGAAGAAAATCAGATCTATTCATCTTATGACGGAATTTTATATAATAAAGCAAAAACAGAATTGGTTTTAGTACCTCTTGCTATAGAGGGTGAAATAACAATACCGGCAACTGTTGAGAAATTTACATACAGTGCTGTTAATGGCTGCGAAAAAATAACAGCCCTTAATGTAGAAGAAGGCAGCACAAGCTATAAATCAGTCGACGGTATTATATATTCGGCAGACGGAAAAGAAGTTATTGTTTGCCCCAGAGGAAAGGTAGGAACAGTAACAATTGCTGACGGCACTCAATCAATCGGAAGCTATGCATTTTATAATTGTACCGCTCTTACAAATGTAGTATTTCCGGATTCGCTGACAACAATCGGAGAACGTGCATTTTATTATTGTACTGCTCTTGATACCATCAACATTCCAAAATTAATAACAAAAATCAACAACTCTATGTTCTCTAACTGCGGTTTCACCGAGCTTACTCTCCCTGAAACTGTACAGTCTTTCGATCACGCTTCCTGGTCAAAGCTCAAAACCTTCACAATCCTCAACCGTTACTGCGAATACACAAGCACATCTGCTCCCGAATTTGATGAAGATTGCACTATCCGTGCTTACTGTGGTTCACTTGGTCATACATTCGCTACAAAGAGACTTCTTAACTTTGAGTCCATTGGCCACACCTACCTCGACTGGTACACATACCAGCCTGCAACATTTGAGCAGGAGGGTATCGAAAGACGTGACTGTGCTTACTGTGACGGCTATTATGAAAGAATCACACCTAAACTCGAAAGCGATGTATTTACAGCTACATTCGTTGCAGATGGCGAAGTTGTCGCAACTGTAGACTTCCCCAAGGGTACAACTGAAATCGCAGAGCCTAAGGTTCCCGCAAAGGACAGATACATAGGTGAATGGGAAGAATACACCCTCGCTGATGCTGATATCACAATTAACGCAGTTTACACTCTCATAAAGAGTGAAGATGCTTCCGAAATCGAAACTGATTCCGAGGTTATCCACTATACAGATAAAGATGATGTGCTCTTTAAGCTTAAGGCATGGGCAGATGCTCTCGTTGTCAAGTCAACTGTTTCCAAGTCAGTACCCCTCGACATTGTGCTTGTTGTAGACCAGTCCGGCTCAATGGAGGAAACTCTCGGCGGCAGAACAAAGAAGGTTGACGCACTTAAGGATACAGCTAAAGATTTTGTGAATACTGTGCTTGAAAATGCTAAGATTACAGGTGCAGACCATAGAATTTCACTTGTAGGCTTCGGCCTTTCCGGCAGATATCAAGGCTTTGAAAAGAATGAAAACACAGAGCTTCTTACATCAGCTAATGGTATTGTTAAGTTCGATGACATCAAGACAACAGACTATGCTTCATCTCTTCTCAGTGTAAATGTTGACGGTGCAGTAAACTCTGCTCTTATCAAGGCTATCGATTCAATTCAGGCAAGAGGTGCAACTGCTGCTGACCTTGGCTTCGAAATGGCTAAGGGTGTGTTCGCAAACACAGACTCAACAGACCGTCAGAGAGTAGTTGTGTTTATGACTGACGGTGAGCCTACATATTCAAGCAGTTTCCAGACTACTGTTGCAAACTCTGCTATTTATAATGCATCACTTCTTAAATCAGTTTATGATGCATCAATCTATTCAGTTGGTGTGTTCTCAGCAGCAGACAGTAACAACAGAAACATCAACAAGTTTATGAATGCTGTTTCATCGGGTTATCCTGATGCTCTTTCAATGAGCTATCTTGGTAAGGGTGTTGACGGTCAGTATTATCTCACAGTAAACAATACAGACTCACTTTCAGATGTATTCAAGACAATTTCAACTGAGTCACTTTCACATACAGCTCCCTTTGATAATCTTACATTTATCAAGACTCTTTCCGAGTATGTTACTGTTACAACAAAGCAGGAAGAGCAGCTGAGAATTGACCTTATCAGAAAGTACGGCATCACTAACGATGATATTATCATCACAAGAAACGATGACGGCACAACAACAATTCAGATTAACGGTCTCACTCCTTATGAAACAACAAAGGATGGAGAGTTAATCTATGAGGTTTCCGTTGAATTCTTCGCTTCTCTTAACGAAAAGGCTGCTACTGCAGGTGACTATATCGTTGATACAGAAGACAGCGGTGTAATGCTCGGTGAGGATGCGAAGGGCTACGAAGCAATATTTGACACATCGGCAATCAATCTTACATCAAAGAAGACAAGAGTAATATTCACTGTAAACGGTGATGTTTATGAAATCTCCGAAAATATCAGCAATGGCTATGCAGTAATTCCTGAAATTGAGGTTTCCGACGACTGGTCCTTCAGCGGATGGGATACCCAGAGCCAGAAGGCAACCAACGGTCTTGTTCTTGATGCAACTCTTACAAAGGCTGACAGAACAATCACATGGCATACAGCTGACGGTGATATTATTCAGTACTATGCAGCAGGTGCTATCATTACAGCTCCCGTAGTTGAAATGACAGCCCAGGGTGATATCTTCCTCAGCTGGGATAAGAGTATCCCCACAACAATGCCCGATGAAAACCTTGAGTTCACGGCAATCTATGGTAAACATGTACACAACTACACTTCAGAAATCACAAAGAAAATGACTTGTGAAGCAGACGGTGTAAGAACATATACCTGCTTCTGCGGTGATACTTACGATGAAGTAATCACAGCTATCGGTCATAACTACGAAGCTATGACACCTTCTCTCGAAAAAGAAGATGCCAAGTGTACATTCTGCTGTACAAACTGCGGTGATAAGTATGACTACGCACTTAATTACGAAGTAGTTGAATCAACCGGCAAGAAGACAAGAGTTCTTTATGAGTTCAATCTTACCGATGATGAGCTTAACACAGATATTCAGCCTGACGGAGCTATTCAGATAAGAATTCCTCTTTCAGAGCTTCACGGCAGTGCAGAGCATGTAACCGTTATCAGAACAAATGACGATGGTACAAAAACAGAGGTTCCTTGTGTGCACGAAAAAGGCTTCCTTATTATCACCTGTGACCACTTCACACCTTATGAGGTTATTTTTGATATTCCCTGTGACGGTCACGTACAGGGTGAGTGGATAACTGAAAAAGAATCAACCTGTTCAGAAGAAGGTCTTAAGTATGCTCTTTGCACAGAATGCGAAAAGAGAGTATATGAAGAGTCAATTGAGAAGCTTCCTCATATTGATGAAATTCTCGATGGCTTCTGCGATGAATGCGGTTTTGAGGTCGGTAACTGTGACTATTGCTATAAGGCTCATAATGACATATTCAGCAGAATTCTTTGCTTGTTTATAAAGCTTTTTGATCTTCTTGACTTACTCATTAATTCCAAGTGATCGAACCTGTATTTATTGAATTAATTTTAAATGCACCTCTTCGGAGGTGCATTTTTCTGTGCTGAAACTAAATATAATAACCATTTTTTATCCTCTTTAGGCACCGAAGAGCTCGGCAGGCACCCTCGTTTATCAGCTGACGAGAAACCTTTCCTGTGAGGATATAAAGAAAAACGGCTTTGAGTCCTACTTCGTCGACCATACTACAGGTGTTTATCCCGCTTCCGCGGCAGGTGTACCTTTCACAGCGGCATATCTTCAGAGTAAGGGCGACGTGATTACCGATCTTCACGAAAATATGGCGGCAGAGCAGAAGGCAAGAACAACCTATGATAACATTCTCCGCCTTGTTGACGACCCTGATGTTTGTGATGTAATCAAATTCCTTCGCGAAAGAGAAATAGTTCACTATCAGCGTTTCGGTGAGGGTCTGAGAATAGCTTCGGATAAGATGAATGAGAAGAACTTCTATGCCTTTAATCCGAGTATTGATAAGTGCAGAAAATGAATGTGTAATTTCATAAAATAAGAGGAGGCAATGACCTCCTCTTAAAGCTTTTTCTGTCTGTAATATAAGGTAAATGCCATAAACAGCATCAGATTATGTCCTATCATACACGCCCAGGCACTTATAAGTTCCATAGACAAAAGGTTTATGCAGATAAAGGTTCCGACTATTCTTATTCCCCACATACCGGTAATGTTGAAAATGAAGGGTGTTTTTGTGTTGCCTATACCCTGAAGCATACCCTCAATTATGAGAGATACACCGTAAAAAGGTTCGGAAAGAGCAACCATACGCAGAACAGTGGAGCAAAGAGAGATAACCTCACCGTTGTCGGAAAAGAGAGCTGACATAGGTTCTGCGAAGGCAAAGAGAAGGCCGCCTGAAATTATCATAAGAGTAACTTCAATAAAAATGAGAAGTCTGCTTAAATCTTTTGATTTATCTCTGTCTCTTGCTCCGTGGGCATTGCCCATAAGAGTGGCTGCTGCGGCCTGCATACCGTAGCCGGGAATGTAAAAGGCGGATTCTACAGTGTTTGCTACTGTGTGTGCCGCCGTCGAAATTTCACCCAGAGAGTTAATCATTGAAGCAAAGACCACATATCCGAAGGAGGTACCGAAGCGCTGAAGCATATTCGGCAGTGCTACCCTTAGACAGGGGGTGAGAATTTCCTTATCGGGCTTAAGAAAAGCTCTTTTCGGTGCAATATCTTTATGCACCATAAGTGCTGCAGTAATAAGTATGCCGCCTGCTGCAAAAGCGACAGCACTTGCTGTTGCCGCACCGATTACACCCATATCTGCTCCGAAAAGAGTGATTTCTTTTCCGAAAACAGAGACTGCTCTTGCGGGATATATAAGAATAAAATTGAGAACGACATTTATTATATTTACGGCAAATCCGACGAGCATCGGTGTTTTTGTGTCACCCGCAGCACGAAGAACAGAGCCAAAGATTATTGTGGCTGTTCTGAAAAGCATAGGGGTGTAGAGAATAAAGAAATACTGTGCGGAAATTTTTCTTATGCTTTCGTCAACCTGCATAAGCGATGGAACAAAGGGGCTTATGGCAAGAGTTACTGCCGTGAAAAATATGCCTGAAACTAAAACTGCAGAAACAGACTGACTTGATGCTTTTACAGCTATATCCTTACGTCCCGCACCGATAGATTGAGAGATAAATGCAAGAAAGCCGACACCGAGAGCTGAAATCGAAGAGCCGACAAGCCAGTTTACCGTGGTAGTTGAACCGACAGCTGCTGTGGCATCGGTGCCGAGTGAACCGACCATAGCCGTGTCTATATATTGTACTGCTGTCTGCATAAGCTGTTCAAGCATAGTAGGCCAGGCAAGAGAGAGTATAATAGGGAGCATTCTGAAATTGAGTTTGCGGAGCATCTGTTCATCTCCTTTCACGCTGTTTTACCGTATAATTATATTTATTTTGCTGAAAAAAGCAAGAGAAACTGTAAGATGATGATTTTTAATCAAAAAAAGGTAACCTTTCGATTACCTTTACTTGGCGGAGTAGGAGAGACTCGCTCCCTCTTGCGGTACCCAAAATTCATTACGGCTTGTAGTGCCTATGAATTTTGACCGCTGCGCCATCACCACCTCGTTACATCGTACACCGGACGCGCTTCGGTGATGATGCCCGCGCCTTCGTCGCTCGAGTTCGAGTTACCTTGCTGAAAGCAAAAAAATAAAGGTAACCTTTCGATTACCTTTACTTGGCGGAGTAGGAGAGACTCGAACTCTCGCGCCGGTTACCCGACCTACGCCCTTAGCAGGGGCGCCTCGTCACCAACTTGAGTACTACTCCATTAGTGCCTTAAATAAAAAAAGATGGCGGAGAGAGTGGGATTCGAACCCACGGTACGCGCAAACGTACGACGGTTTTCAAGACCGTTCCGTTATAACCACTTCGGTATCTCTCCGTATTTGCCTAATGATATTACCATATAGTTTTAATATTGTCAAGTCTTTTTTTTGAAAAAGTTGAAGTTTTTGAAGTTCTGTGTGTGAAAATACCGACAGCGGAAAAAATACTGTCGGTTATTGTGTCATATTATGTCATCTTCAATCACAAGAACATTGATTTTGCCGTTCATAAAGACTCCACCGTCAATTGCCGTCATACCTTCGCCAAAGAAAATGTCGCTGTTTTCGTGATTTCTCGTGTGGCTTATGCGGTAGGCGTACTGTACCGGAACGTGACCGCAAACAAGGTTTTTGCCTGAAATCAACGGACAGATTCCGTACATCTCTGTCCATTTTATCCATCTTGCTTTTTTCCATGCTTCACCGGAGGCTTCTCTGAAATTTTCTTTAATGTGAAGTCCGCCTGAAAAATCTATTGGAAGCCAGCCGTGGGTGAAAATATAATGCTTGGTTTCATAGAAGCTTTTCATATCGCTGAGAAAATCCTCGAGTCTGTCAAGGTCACGGTATCTACCTGAAAAATCAATCTCACCGAAGGCGTCTATAGAATTCTTTCCGAAAAAATCGGCTATTGTAAGGTCGGTGCCGTTTATGAAATTGTGCTGTTTAAGCTTACCCTTAACAAGTATTTCATTGAGCATATCTTCGTGATTTCCCAAAAGCATAACCTTGTTATCTATACGCTCAAGGAATTTCATAACCTCAAAATTTTCCGTGCCTCTGTCAAAATAATCTCCAAGACAGACAAGCATGTGGCTTTTATCGTTTTTGTCGAAGCCTGCCTTTTGCAGAGCTTCTTTGAGTTCGGTGCAGTGACCGTGAATGTCTGATACTGCATAAATTTTCATTTGTATTCTCCGACTATTTAATTGTTAAGAATTTTGATGGCAGCTTCTGCATCGGTTTCCTCGAGTGCATCCCTGAATGCTGTTGTTTTAACGAAATGGCCTGTAAGAAAATCAGCCACAAGGCGCATATCATCAAGAACAACAAAATTTTCTGTGTCGGGGTTGTCCTCTAACCAACTGCGGATCTCCTCTTCGCGGGGAAGATGTGTTTTAGGAGTTTTGTCGTAAATAGTAAGTCCGTTCCTTTCAAAAATTTCATTGATTAGCTTTCCTGATGCATCACACCGTTCGGGATTAGGGCTCCAATGCTCCTTCCAGGAGGTGGTGAGAACAATTTCTGCTCCTGTGCTGTCAACAATTTTTTTGATGAGTCTGATTTTTTCCGGGTGAATAACAACTCCCGTGTGACCGCAGTCTCTTATGTATCTGTCAGTGTTGAGAACGCCGTCAAAATCGAGAAAAATTACCTTCATTTTTCAATCTCCTTTATTATTAATTCTGATATAGTTTTCATTCCTTTTACCGTCGGATGACAGCCTTCAATTGAATCATAGGCTGTATTCAGAGAGTAAAGGTCTATAAGGTTAACATTTTTTTCTTTTGCTTTTTCGCGGATAATGCCGTTGAATTCTTCCATTGTGCTGTTCCATCTGTCTTCACTGAAAACAAAAGAGGAATCTTTTTCCATATATGCAGTGCAGAGAGTACAGCAAAAAATCTCCGCATAGGGGTAGTTTCTTTTTAACTTGTCCAGCATTTTTCCATAAGCATAGGAGAAGGACTGATCCTTCAGCACCTGAATATCTCCGCTGTAGGCAGGAGACACACCAAACATAAAATCATTTGTGCCGAGATAGACTATTATTACGTCGGGTGTTATTGCGTCCGTGTGCAGTGCTGATGTTCTTTCGTCGCTGCAGCCTGAGGGGTAAAGCTCGTCTCTGTCGGGAAGCTTTGCTACCCAACTGCCTGACCAGGAGGCGTTGACCAAAAGCTTTCCGCCAAAATGCGAAATCACCTTGCCCCACCAGGTATCAGAGGGGGAGTGAATGTCTGCCATATCTTTTCTTTCACCGTAATAAAAGACCTTATATCCGTCGGGATTGAAGCCCTCGAGGGTGCTTATGGAGTCACCGACGATAGAAAAATATTTGTTTTCGTATGTAGTGTTTTTCATTTTTTAACCTCGTTAATAATATATTTCGGGTTCATATGTAACTTGTATAATTTTAATGTGCTTACAGTTAAATCTGTTGAGAGGTTTCTTTTTTATACAGCGATTATGAGAGCAATTATGCCCATAATTCCTAAAACTGCAGCTGAGATAACCAGATCAAGGAAATCTCTGTCCTTACCGTTTATATTTTTCATATAGCCGTATTCTTTTCTGAAAAAATATCTTACAAAATCAACCTTGGTGCATTTGCAGATGCTTACAGAATTTTTCTTTTTTGCTGATTTTAAAATTTTATTGATTCTTTTTTCTATCTTTTTAAGAATGACATTCTCCTTACGTATTCTTTTCTTTGGAGTGAGTCCCTCTTCGGAGCGTGAAATCTCGTAAAGTATAAAAGAATATTCCTTACATTCAGTCTTTTTAAGAAGTGTCTTGTCTGAAGGGTGAAAGCAGAGCACTGCACAGTGATGACGGTTGGGCTGATGGTTGAAATGCTTGTTTTCACGCTTGCGTGCGAAATGTTTGTAAATATTGTCAAGCAGGGTATAAGAAGCGTGAAGTGTCACAGATGGCGTTTTTGCTTCAAAGTATTTTTTGAAAGAGAGCAGGATAAACCTTTTTCTGAAAGCACAGGCTCGTATTCCTTGAGAAGAATTTCGATTTTGCTCATTAACTGTTGCATAAAAGTCTCCCTGAGTTTTTTATGATTATATTATATCTTGTTCGGACAAAAAAGAAAAGAGCAATAAGTGCAAAATTCAGCAGTAAAATTTGTACAAAATGAAAAAACCGACATTTCTGCCGGTTTTTTACTGCTTATCCTTACTCTTTGCAAAAAGGGAAACCACCAGACCGCAAACAACCGCTGCCATAATACCCACAGATGCTGAGGAAAGAGGTCCGCTTAAAACACCCATTAAGCCTTCTTCTGCGATGGCCTCTCGTGTGCCCTTAGCCAAATTATATCCGAAGCCTGTAAGCGGAAGTGTAGCGCCTGCACCTGCCCATTCAACGAGCGGCTCATATACGCCTATACCGCCGAGAAAGACTCCGATAATAACAAAAGAAACAAGTATTTTTGCAGGGGTCAGCTTTGTAAGGTCAATTAAAAGCTGACCGACGGTACAGATTGCTCCGCCTACAGCGAAGGCTTTCAGGAGAGAGAGAAACAGCTCCATTATAACATCTCCTTCAGTTTTTTCAGAGTGCAGCTTTTACCTGAAAGCAAGGTAAGACCCGCAACTGCAATTACTGCTACAGCAAGAAGACAGACCGCTTTTTTGATATAGTAAAGATATTTACTGCACTTGATAAGGCAGAAAAGACATTTGAAAGCAGAAGAAAGACTCATTTGTTTTCACCTCTTTTTATATTTACTAAATGTGCTATACCGGGAATGCTTTCGCCCTCTTTTGATGAGACAGGTGACATAAGAGCGCCTGTTGCCATAAAAAGGATATTACTGTATTTTCCTTCTTTCATACTGTTCAGAATGTGTGAGCAGAGAACACTTGCGCTGCAGCCACAGCCGGAACCGCCCGAATGTACATCCTGTTTTTCTCTGTCGTAAATCAACAGACCGCAGTCAAAGTAGTTTTTGTCCATATTTATTCCGCATTCCCTTTTCATAAGCTCCTTAAGAAGACCCGAGCCAACGAATCCCAGGTCACCTGTAAAAATGGCATCATAATTGTCGGGAGAGGTTTTTGTGTCACGGAAAAATTCCGATAATGTTTTGAATGCTGCAGGTGCCATAGCTGCACCCATATTGGCGGCATCGGTAATTCCGAGATCTTCAATAGAGCCTATATGAATTTTATCTACATAAGCAAGACCATCCTTTTTCTCTGAAGAAAGCACCGCTGCACCTGAACCTGTAACGGTCCATTGTGCCGTTGGAGCTCTCTGACCGCCGTATTCCAGGGGAAAACGGAACTGCTTTTCAGCAGAGCAGAAGTGAGAGCTTGTGGTTGCAATACAGGTGTTCATTCCGCCGCTTTCGATGGCAAGAGAAGCACAGATGAGACTGAGAGCCATCGTTGAGCATGCACCGTAAAGACCTGTGAAGGGTATACCGAACTCTCTGAGGGCAAAGGCTGACCCCGTGCATTGATTAAGAAGATCTCCGGCAAAAATTCCGTCTATTTCCTCCATTCCCTTGCCCGCTTTTTCTATAGCTGTCATAATTGCGTTTTTCATAAGAAAGCTTTCTGCTTTTTCCCAACAGTCCTGACCTAAGGTGGTGTCCTCGAAAATTTTGTCAAAGCCTTTGCCGAGAGGACCTTCGCCTTCCTTTTTTCCTGCAACGGCGGCATAGGAAACGAAGGAAGGCTTCTTTTCTGTGATGATTGTTCTGCCTTTTCTTTTAGCCATGGTGGTTCCTCCTCAGTAGAGCTTGAAAATATAAACAATCAGGCCGTAAAGAACTGCACTTGAACAGCCAAAGACAATTACGGGACCTGCAATTGAGAACATATTAGCGGCTGTACCTGTTACGGTGCCTTCTGTCTTGAATTCCATAGCGGGGGAGACAATCGAATTGGCAAAGCCTGTAATGGGTACCATTGTTCCTGCACCGGCGTGTTTGGCTATGTTGTCAAATATGCCGGCACCGGTAAGAATGGCGGTAATTCCTATAACAGTTATCATTGCAAGGGTGCGGCTTTCCTTTTCGGTAAGAGAAACGGAGAACCAGAGATAAAGTGACTCAGCAAAGGTACATATTGTACCGCCAATAAGAAAGGCGAAAAGACAATCCTTTCCGACAGGGGACGGAGGTGAAAATCTTTTGGCAAGATTTCCGTATTCATTTTTTGAAATGGACATCAGTAAGTCTTCTTTCTTTTTGTTTTTATTTATTTTTATCGATAAACAAAGAAATATACGTTTTTACACAAAAAAAGCTTATCTAATAAACAAAATCTTAACATTATTGTGTTATAATAAAATGAAATGGGCCAGGAGGAATGATTATGTTTAAAATACTTGTAGTTGAAGACGATAAAAATTTGAACCGTGCCGTATGTGCTTATCTTGTACGCAAGGGGTATCATGCGAGAGGATGTCTTGATGTAACCCAGGCATATGAAAGCATGGAAAACAGCTTTTTTGATCTTATAATTTCTGATATTATGATGCCGGGAATTGACGGATATGAATTTGCAAGAACAATCCGGGCAACAAACAAGGAGATACCGATTCTTTTCATCAGCGCAAGAGATGACCTTTATTCCAAGCAAAAGGGCTTTGGAATGGGGATAGATGATTATATGGTGAAGCCTATTAATCTTGATGAGCTGATTCTTCGTGTGGAGGCTCTTTTGAGGCGTGCAAAAATTGCGTCAAGCAAGGTTATTACCGTCGGAAGTCTTTCAATGAATATGGACGAGAGAAGCACAAAGGTCGGAGGAAACGAGATTCCGATGACTGCAAGAGAATTCAATATTCTTTATAAGCTTCTTTCATGCCCTGATAAAACCTTTACCCGTTCGCAGCTTATGGATGAATTCTGGGATTCGGGAACCTCATCAGGGCCGAGAACAGTTGATGTTTATATGGCGAAAATCAGAGATAAGTTTTCCGATTGTAAGGATTTTGAAATTGTGACTGTACACGGACTGGGCTATAAGGTGAAGATAAAATGAAATTCAGATTCAGAATAAAAGGAAGGAAAAAGGATAAGCAGATTAACTTTTCACTTTTTTCTGTTCATAATTTCCTCTTTGCCTTTGCTGTTTTCGGAGTGGTAATCACAGTTTGCTTTCTTTTGTTTTTCAATAACGGTCTTTATCTTGTTTTTGATATAATGGAGCTCGATGAGGAAATAAAGGAACGTGCGTGGCAGACCTTCAATAACCTTATAGTTATCAGTCTTCTTGTCACGGTTGTTTATAATATTTTTAAATGGTTTACCATAAAAATTCCTATCACGAAGCTTCTTGATGCTACTCATAAAATTATGGAAGGTGATTTTTCCGTAAGGGTAAAATTCTTTCATATTTTCGGCGTTGTCAATGAATTTGATGTTCTTGCAAATGACTTTAACAAAATGGCAGAGGAGCTTTCGAGCATAGAGACGCTTAAAAATGATTTTATCGCAAATGTTTCTCATGAGCTGAAAACACCTATTTCTGTCATAAATTCCTATTCAACCATGATACAAAGTCCGGATATTACCGAAGAGGAAAGGAAGGAATACGCTCAGATAATTACAAATGCTTCCTCTAATCTTTCTGAGCTGATAACGAGCATACTTAAGCTTAACAAGCTTGAAAATCAACAGATTTTCCCGGAAAAGAAGAGATATGTTTTAAACGAACAGCTTTGTGAATGCATGCTTAATTTTGAAAATGAATGGGAAAATAAAAATTTGAATATAGAGACAGATCTGGATGAAGAGGTTATAATTGACGCAGACGGTGAGCTGCTTTCTCTTGTGTGGACAAACCTTATTTCAAATGCAGTTAAATTCTGCGATGAGGGAGACACTGTACATATTTCTCTGAAGAAAGAGAACGATAGGGCAGTTGTAAGAATCAGTGATACGGGCTGTGGTATGAGCAGGGAAGTAATGATAAGAATATTTGAAAAATTCTATCAGGGTGATTCTTCCCGCGCTACAAGAGGTAACGGTCTCGGCTTGGCTCTTGTAAAAAGAATTATTGATATTACAAACGGCGAAATAGAAGTAGAAAGTGAAGAGGGCGTTGGCTCGGAATTTACCGTAATGCTTCCTCTTGAATAAAGAATAAGCACAGAATTCAGAATGAACTGAGTTCTGTGCTTTAATTTAATCACTGATTTTACTTAAGAAGGCTTTGAGACGGTCCGTCCTCGGATTGGAGATAACATCCTCGGCCTTGCCTTCTTCGGCAATGATACCGCCGTCCATAAATACTATGTAATCGGAAACCTCTTTGGCAAAGGTCATTTCGTGAGTTACGATAACCATAGTCATATTTTCCTCTGCGAGCTCACGGATAACCTTTAAAATTTCTCCTGTAAGCTCCGGGTCGAGAGCTGAGGTGGGCTCGTCGAAGAAAAGGATTTTTGGCTCAAGAGCCATAGCACGGGCAATAGAAACTCTCTGCTTCTGTCCGCCTGATAGCTCACAGGGATAGTTCCCCATTTTATCCTCAAGGCCCATTTTTTTTATGACTGCTTTAGCCTTAAGATCAATTTCTTCAAGGATTGCCTTTTTATTTTTCTTGAAATCAGGCCTTTTCTTTGCTCTGACCTTGAGTGCAAGCTTGACGTTGTCAAGAACGTTGTATTGCGGGAAAAGGTTGAAATCCTGAAAAACAAGACCTATAGAAAGCTGTTTTTCGAGCTGCTCCTTTTTTGAAAGCTTTTTTTCGCTTGCAGAGTCAAAGATAATGTCTCCGTCTACGGTGATTTTTCCGCTGTCAGCCGTTTCAAGGAAATTTATGCAGCGTAAAAGAGTAGTTTTACCGCTGCCGGATGAACCGATAACGGAAAGAACCTCACCCTCGTTAAGATTAAAAGAGATACCCTTAAGTACCTGTGTTTTGCCGAAGCTTTTTTCAAGGTTTCTTACTTCAAGTATAGCCATAACAGTACCTCCTTAACCCTTATAATAGTCAAGCTTCTTTTCTATTCTGCCGAGAACAACTGTAAGAATTCCGCAGAAGAGCAGGAAGAACACGGCTGTGTAGAAAAGTGGCCAGATAACACCGCGGGCAGAGAATTGACCGGCGACCATGATGATGTCAAGAACGCCGATAACTCTGGCAAGGGATGTGTCCTTGATAAGAGTGAGAATTTCGTTGCCCATAGGGGGGACAATGCGTTTGATAACCTGCATAAGAACAACCCTGAAGAAGGTTTGTGTACGTGTCATGCCGAGAACCTGACCGGCCTCATACTGTCCTTTAGGAATACCTTCTATACCGCCTCTGTATATTTCTGAAAAATAACAGGCGTAGTTGATAATGAAGGCAACAGCTGCAGCTGTCATTCGCGGATTATCGCCGGGAAAATGAGCGTCAAAAACGAGACCCGGAACATAGAACACCACAAAAAGCTGAAGCATAAGGGGAGTACCTCTTATCACCCATACGAAGGCTCTTGTCAGTAGTCTCAGGGGAGCAAACTTAGTCATCGAACCGAATGCAATTACAAGTCCGAGAGGAATTGCAAAGAGCAGGGTTACGCTGAAAAGCTTGATATTTTCAAAAAAGCCGAGAAACAAGTCGGCATTTACTGCTGCAAAATTCATAAATTACCTCTGTCAAAAACAACCAAAATGCCGTCACGACGGACGGCATCGGTTTATCTTTAATCTTTAAATTATTTTACGAGAATCTGCTCTGTGAGCTTGTATTTTTCTGCAATCTTTGCAAGCTCACCCTTGTCAGCAAGAGCCTTCATAGCGTCGTTAACAGCCTTACATGTGTCGGCACCCTTACGGAATGCAATACCGTATTCTTCGTCTGCGAATGCAAGTTCGTCAACTACAACAAGATCTTCGTAGTCTGTGCCTTCACCGATCATACCGATTGAAAGAACATAGTCAACTACGCAACCGTCTGCAACGCCGGACTTAACTTCCATGAGAGCCTTTGCCTGAGAGTCAACTGCGGTGTAGTTTGCTTTTGCGAAGAAAGCATCTTCCTTTGCTACGGATTCACCTGCTGATTCGATTTCAGCAACGATGTTAGCACCTTCAAGAGCTTCTGCGGTTGTGTATTTGTCAGCATTTTCAGCCTTGACAAGAAGAACCTGCTTGTTAGCCATGTAGGGAGTAGAGATTTCCATTTCAGCCTGTCTTTCGGGTGTGATGGTCATACCGTTCCAGATGCAGTCGATAGTCTTTGATTTAAGCTCTGTTTCCTTTGCACCCCAGTCGATGAGCTGGAATACGGGTTCAACACCGAGTTCTGCACATACAGCCTTTGCAAATTCTGTTTCAAAGCCGATGAGTTCACCGTTATCGTCCTTGTAGTTCATAGGAGCGAATTCGGTGTAGCCGATAATCATTTTGCCGTTTGCCTTTATGTAAGCAAGATCGGAAGCTGTGTCTGTGTTAGCTGCTGTGGTTTCTTCTGCGTTTCCGCCGCCGTTACATGCTGCAAATGTAAAGCACATAACAACTGCTAAGATTGCCAATACGATGGCGAGGGTTTTCTTTTTCATAATAATTACTCCTTTTTTCTGATGAATACTTCATCTTAAATTTTAAGCGATATTTCTTTATCGCTTTAGCGTGGTAACATAGTAACACATTAATAACCCTGTGTCAAGAGTTTTTTGAAAAAATTATAAAAAAAGAGCAATACCGTAATTTTGTACAGACGGTACTGCTCTTTTGGTTTATTTCATTTCAAATGTGCCGGTATAAAGCTCATAATATTTACCGCCAAGGTCGATGAGGGTCTGATGGTTGCCTTCTTCGATGATTTCTCCTTTTTCAAGAACAATAATTTTTTCGGAGTTTCGTACGGTGGAAAGTCTGTGAGCAATAACAAATACGGTTCTTTCCTCCATAATGGAGTCCATACCGACCTCGATAAGTCTTTCAGTTCTTGTGTCAACAGAAGAGGTTGCCTCGTCGAGAATAAGCACGGGAGCCTTTGCGATAGCCGCACGGGCAATATTGATAAGCTGTGCCTGGCCCATACTGATGTTGTTTCCGTCGGAACGGATTTCGGTTTCGTAGCCGTCGGGCAGTCTTTCAATAAAGGAGTGAGCGTTAGCTATTTTTGCCGCTTCAATAACCTCTTCATCAGTAGCATCAAGCTTACCGTAGCGGATATTGTCTGCGATGGTACCGGCAAAAAGTCTTGTGTCCTGTAAAACCATGGCCATGGATTTTCTTAAGTCAGACTTTCTGATGTCCTTTATGTTAATGCCGTCATATATAATGGAGCCTTCATCGAGCTCATAGAAGCGGTTGATGAGATTAGTTATAGTGGTCTTACCTGCACCTGTTGAGCCTACAAAGGCAACCTTTGTGCCGCTGTCAGCATTTACGGAAATATTTTTCAGTACCTCTGTGCCCTCAACGTAGGAGAAGGTGATATTATCAACCTTTATGTCACCCTTGAGAGGAACATATTTGCTACCGTCCTCTGTGGGAATCTTCCAGGCAAAAGCACCTTCATTTTTGCTTTCTTCTTCCTCACCGAGAGCATTTTTTATAAGGCGTACGAGAGTGACCTTACCTTCGTCGGTTTCGGAGGGAGTGTCGAGAATTTCAAAAACTCTTTCAGCGCCTGCCATTGCAGAAACAAGTGTGCTGTAGCAGGATGCTATCTGAGCGATAGGTGTGCCGTAGCTCTTTGATTTGTCAAGATAAACGGTAAGAGTACCGATGTCCATTCCGCCACCCATTACAATCTTTGCACCTAAAATAACAACGATAGCGTAGTTTACTCTTGTTATCATTGACATAAGCGGACCCATAAAGCCGCCGATGATGTTTGCTTTGACACCGATTTTACGGTAATTTTCATTAAGCTCGCTGAAGCCCTCTTTTGTTCTTTCCTCGTGACAGAAAAGCTTTACGTTCTTGATGCCGCGGATATATTCTTCGATATAGCCGTTAACCTCACCGATTGCCTTTTGCTGCTGTTTGAAAAGGGGAGAGCACTTTTTGGTGATAAGGATTACCGTCATAAACATCAGCACCATAGATACCGTAATGGTAAGAGTGAGTTTCCACGAGGTAATTACCATATATCCGATAGTGAGTACAGCAGAGATGGTAGCTGTAATAAGAGTGGGGAGAGTGTTGCTGACCAGGTCGCTGACTCTGCTTATGTCATTGGTAAATCGGCTCATAATCTCGCCTGTTTTTCTGTTGTCGAAGAAATTAAGAGGGAGAGTCTGAAGGTGATTGAAAAGGTCACGCCTCATGTTGGCAAGGGTTTTCGATGAGATATAGAGCATTATCCTCGTATAAATAAGATTGAGAGACGAGGAGAGCACAAAACCTACCGCCATAATTATAAGCCATTTTGAAATATAGGAGAATGCAGCTGAGATATCAGGATTTTTGGCGACAACTGTTTCTGCAATGGTGTTGATAACCGGCATCATTGCAAGAGAAGCCGCAAAGCTTACAACTGTGGTAAGAACAACAAAAATACAAACCAGAACAATGAGTCCCTTAAAATCCTTAAGATAGCTGAAAAGGCGGTTTGTGGCCTGCTTCATATCCTTAGGCTTAGCTTTCTTTTTTGCTTCTTCCTTTTTCTTTTCCGCTTCTTCTCTCTTCTTTTTTTCTTCCTCGGTTTCGTTTTCAGGAATTTTCTTTTCTGCCTTTTTTACCGAGAAGAGCTTTTTCTTTTTTTCGGACTTTTCTTCAGTTGTGTTTTTAACGTCCTTTTCTATTTCATTTTCTGTAGGAAGCTTACTCACTGTGCCAACACCCCTTCCTGCTGTGAAACAAAGATTTCACGGTAAACCTCACTGGTTTCCTTAAGCTCATCGTGAGTGCCGACAGCCTCTATTTTACCGTCTTCAACAACTATGATCCGGTCGGCATCCATAATGGAGGTTATACGCTGTGCGATGATAATTTTGGTGATATCCTTGTATCTTTCGTCACGGAGAGCCTTTTTGATTTTTGCGTCTGTTGAAGTGTCAACCGCACTTGTTGAGTCGTCGAAAATAAGTATCTTCGGTTTTTTTAAAAGAGCACGGGCAATACAGATTCTCTGTCTTTGACCGCCTGAAACGGTTGAACCGCCCTGACCGAGCTGTGTGTCATAGCCTTTTTCAAATTCAGTTATAAATTCGTGTGCCTGTGCATCCTCTGCCGCAGTAAACACCTCTTCGTCACTTGCTTCGGGTCTGCCCCAACGGATGTTTTCCATAATGGTGCCCGAGAAGAGCATATTCTGTTGAAGTACAACGGAAATTTCACCGCGGAGATTTTTGAAGGAGTAATCCTTTACATTTCTTCCGCCGACAAGCACTTCGCCTTCTGTTGTATCATAAAGACGTGGTATAAGCTGAACAAGAGTTGATTTTGCCGAGCCGGTTGAGCCGATGACACCGATGGTTTCACCGGGATTAATTTTAAGGTTTACGTTTTCAAGAATGTTTTTCTCTACGTTTTTATTGTATTTAAAGGTAACATTTCTGAATTCAATACTACCGTCTTCTACCTTGAGACTTTCGTCGGCATCCTTATCGCTTACAGCGGGCTCCTGGTTGAAGATTTCACCGAGTCTTTCAATGGAAGCCTTTGAAACGAACATGCTTACAAAAACAAGAAGAACAGTCATGAGAGAAGAAAGCACCTGAGAAATATATGCAATAAATGCGTTCATTTCACCTGTGGTAAGGCCTGATTTGCCTTCAAGGATAAGAGCGCTGCCTCGCCATAAAGCAAATACCATACAGCCGTAAACAACTACCATGATAGCAGGTGTTATGTAAAGAATAAGGCTTTGTGCTCTGATGTTCATCTTAAGAACTTCATTGTTCACCTTTTCAAATTTTTCTTTTTCGTGGTCTTCACGTACAAAGGATTTTACAACACGGATACCGTTGATGTTACCTCTTAAAACACCGTTGAAGCGGTCTGTTGTCTTGAGCATCTTTTTGAATGCGGGAACTGCCATATATCCCATAATCACAAGGATTATGATAATAGTGGGAAGAGCAATATAAAACATTGAAGATAGCTCCTTGCTTTTTTCAATGGAGTAAGCAAGTGCGGTTATAAGCATAAGAGGTCCCTTAATGAAGGTGACGATGGTGTTTTTGTAGGTATTCTGAATCATTGAAACGTCACTTGTCATACGGGTAATGAGTGTACCGATTTTAAGCTTATCTATGTTTTCAAAGGAAAGACTCTGAATTTTGTAGAAAAGCTCACGGCGTAAGTTTGCACCGAATCCCATACTTGCAATAGCTGAGCAGCGGGAAGCAATGTAACCGATAATAAGTGTTACTGCACAAAGAAGAAGCATTTCAATGAGCTTGGCGGTGAGATCTTTTGTTATCTGGTCGGGAGCGTAATTTCCTCCCTTGAGGAGAACAAGTATATCCGTAACCTCACCCATAACCTCGGGAATTTTCAATTCGACAATAACATCGAGAAAAATCATTATCGGACAGATGAATGTAAGAAGTCTGTAGCCTTTAGTATACTCCAGAAAACGTTTAAGCAAAGAGCATACCTCCTTTTATTTTAAAAAATTATTGCATTTGCAAGTGCAAAGTAAATTACAAGAGAAATGGTATCAACTAATGTGGTGATAAGCGGACCTGCCATAAGTGCCGGGTCAAGCTTCAGTACCTTCGCAACAATAGGCAAGGTACAGCCGATGGTTTTTGATACCACAACAACAGCCATAACGGCCATCGAAACAACAAAAATTACACTGTCGGTAACATCGTTGCCTGTTGTAAGACGTAAAAGCAGCATTCTGCCGAAGTTTGCAACGGCAAGAACGAGACCGACCATAAGTGAAACACGGATTTCCTTCCACAGAATAAGGAAATAGTCCTTCAGCTTTATCTCACCGAGAGCAAGACCGCGGATAACAAGAGTTGAAACCTGATTGCCGGAGTTACCGCCCGTACCCATCAGCATAGGTATACATGCTGTAAGACCTGCCACAACCGAAAGCTTGCTTTCAAAGCCTTCGATAATTTGTCCTGTGAGAGTTGAAGCGAGCATGAGAACAATCAGCCAGGGAATACGGTTTTTAGCAAGGGAGAAGACGCTCGTTTTGAGATATTCATCCTCTGAGGGAGTAAGAAGAGCCATCTTTTCAAAGTCTTCCGTTGCCTCTTCGTCGATGATGTCGATAATGTCGTCGATTGTGATGATGCCCACAAGACGGTTTTCTTTATCTACAACGGGAACGGAAAGAAGGTCATACTTCTTGGCTATGGCTGCTACATATTCCTGGTCATCCATTGTTGTAACATAAATGAGCTGCTCATCGTCAGCCATTATTTCGGTAATGAGCGTATCCTCATCATTGAGAAGAAGTCTTCTCAGAGGGATTGTACCTACAAGATGACGCTTATCGTCAATAACATAGCAGGTGTAGATTGTCTCTTTATCGACGCCTGTTCTGCGGATGCTTTTTATGGCCTCGGCAACAGTCAGTCTGTCGTGGAGCTCAACCATTTCGATTGTCATAACGCTGCCTGCACAGTTGTCGGGATAGGTGAGAAAGCGATTGATGATTTCTCTTGTTTCCTTGTCTGTATTGGCAAGCACACGGCGGACTATGTTGGCGGGAACCTCTTCGAGAAAGTCAACGGCATCGTCAACATAAAGGTCATCCATAAGACGTCCGATTTCACTGTCTGTGATTGACTGTACAATAACTGACTGCTTTTCTGTATCGAGATAGGAGAAAACGTCAGCGGAAATATCTTTTGGTAAAATGCGGAAAATTTTAACGGAGATTTTATCGTCATCCAGATCCATAATGAATTCCGCAATGTCAGGATAAGCCATATCAGAAAGCTCATCCTTCAGATCCTTGAGCAGATTTTTTGCAAGAAGCTTATAAAGTCTGCCGAATTCGTTTTCATTCATTTGTTTCACCGACTTTCATTGTCTTTTGCGGACGCTGAAAAGAAAAAAGCGCCCTTAGTGCAGCGCTGTCAGTGAGAGGGCAGAACTGCACGAAAATATTGAAGTGCACCCCTTAGGGTTACTATCACCGCTATCCATTACAGTTCCCACCTCCAAATAAATTTATAGCTATTAATCCATAAATTATATTATACATTAGTATATGAAGTAAAGTCAAGCATTTTCAGTCTGTCAGATAAAGATAAAAAGAAAAATGTCTCCCGTAAAAAGCGGGAGACATACTCATAACTGTGAGAATATTTTTATGCGGTTTCGCCTTCAGCGATAGATTTATTGAACTCGTCCTCTTCCTTTTTGCCGATGTTGTAAATAAACTTCATAGCGAGGAAAGCGATGAGTGAGCCGAGAGCAAGAACGATGAAGTAGAGACTTTTAACCTTGTCGCCGAAATCATCAGCGGGAACAAATCCTGTACCTTCTACGAAGCCGATAGCTGCAAGGCCCCAGGCAACAACAGCCTGACCGATACCCTGAGAGAGCTTGCGGAAGAAGGAATAAAGAGCATAGAGAGAGCCTTCCTCACTCTTACCTGTCTTGCGGTAGCTGACCTCGATACAGTCGGCAATGATAGCCCATACTGAAACCTGGAATACGGTGTTACCGAGGTTAAGACCCATAAGGCAGCAGATATATACAATCATGCCTGTTCCGTCGGGAGTGATGGGAGCAAAGAGAGAAACGATACCTGAAATTGTACCGATGAGCATTGTGATAACAAGAAGATTTTTCTTGCCGAGCTTTTTGGTAAGCTTGCCGATGAAGAACATAACAACAATCATCGGAGCATAGGAGCCTACCATTGCAAGAGCAATTTTGCTTGTGTCCTTGAAGAAATACTGGAATACCATGTTGTTAAGGGACATTGTTGAGTTGAAAAGAGCGACAGAAGCAACGGTGGCAATTGTGGCACCGACCATAGCTCTGTTTGTGAAGAAGGACTTCACGGAAGACATTATTGCACTGAAGCCGGTTGTGTTTGCTTCAGCGTTGCGGACTACACGCTCTTTAACAAGCTTAGTTGTGCCGAAAAGAACAAAGAACGCAAAGATTGACATAACAACTGCAACGGGGAGAAGTGCGGGTCCCTTAAGGACTTCTTCAACAACACCTGTTGAGGGGTTTTCAACCTTGTCATAAACGATCTGAGGAAGAACCATCATAATTACGATAGCGGGAAGAGCAGCACCGATTGAACGGAAGGTGGAAAGAGAAACTCTTTCCTGGGGCTTATCCGTGATAACAGAGTGAAGTGAGCCATAGGGAACGTTAACCATGGTGTAAGCTATTGACCAAAGGCAATATGCGATGAGACACCATGCATATTTTGCAGCATAGGGGAAATTCTGAACGGGTGCAAAGATCATTACGTTGAAAAGAACAAGTGTTACACCGCCGAGAAGAATCCAGGGCATATACTTACTCTTTTTGCCGATTCTCTTTGTGTCAACAAGGTTACCGATAACGATATCGTTCACAGCGTCGAATGCCTTTGAAATAAGAATGATGATTGCGTAGTCACTTGCCTTGATTCCGATGTACTGGAGGTAGAAAAGCTGCATAAATGATGAAACGAGCTGAAATGAAAAGCCGCAGCCCATATCGCCCATAGCATAGCCTAATTTATCCTGCCAACCAAAGGGACGGATTGCACCCTGAGGTGCGTTTGCTTTTGAACTCATAATTTATTCTCCTTTTTCTTAGAGTGCAAAGTGCATAGTGCAAAATGAAAAGTGAAGGGTCGCTTCGCTCCGATTAATTGCCGCTTTGACTTTGCTTTTTTCTGTTAATTATTATTGTTGGTTTTTTTGCATATGGAAGTTAATATCGCAATTACTTCCTTAACATCAGATTCCATACTGTAGAATTCAGTTTCGGTTAGATAGTTTGTTTTATATAAAAGTCTTAACCAGTAGTAGGTTTCGTTTGCTTCTTTCAAAGCAATACACATTTTTGTGTTGAAATCGGGTCCGGTTTGTGCCTTCTGGGCCTCGGCAACATTTGCTCCGATGCTGGTTCCGCTTTTTAGAAGCTGTTTAGACAAAATATATTCCTTTTTTTCTACAGAAAGATATTTGTAAAGATTTACAATCCGTACTGCAAAATCGAAGCTTTTATTTTCAATGATTATTTTCATATAATCCGCCTCATTTAACTTTGCATTTTGCTCTTTGAACTTTGCCCTGATTTATCTCTGTACTCTGCCTGAAGCGTCGCCGCCTGCGAGTTTTTCTACTTCTGAAACGGTTACTCTGTTGTAATCGCCTTCGATTGAGTGTTTAAGTGCGGAAGCCGCTACTGCAAATTCTACTGCCTCCTGAGTTGTCTTGCCGTTTAAAAGGGCATAGATAAGACCGCCGCCGAAGCTGTCACCGCCGCCTACACGGTCAACAATGTGAAGGTGGTATTCCTTAGAGAAGCAGTAATCAGTACCGTCGTAAAGCATACCTGCCCAATCGTTGTCATTGGCTGAAATTGAGGAGCGCAGAGTGATAGCTACCTTTTCGAAGCCGAAGGTGTCCATAAGCTGTTTTGCTACTGATTTGTAGCCTTCCTTGTCGAGCTTACCGCCGTAAATGTCGGTGTTTTCTGCTTCGATACCGAAAACGTCCTTGGCATCCTCTTCGTTTGAAATACATACATCTACATACTTGCAAAGCTTTGTCATTGCTTCTCTTGCCTGAGTTCTTGTCCAGAGCTTGCCTCTGTAGTTAAGGTCGCAGGAAATCTTCACACCCTTTGCCTTTGCAGCCTTACAGGCGTCAAGACAGATTTCAACAAGGTTTTCACCGAGAGCCGGAGTGATTCCTGTAAAGTGGAACCAATCAGCACCGTCGAAAATCTTATCCCAGTCAAAGTCTTCTCTTTTTGCCATCTGGATAGCGGAGTATGCTCTGTCGTAGATACATACGGAGCCACGCTGTGAAGCACCCTTTTCGAGATAGTAGATGCCTACTCTTTCACCGCCTCTTACGATATCCTTTGTGTCAACACCGAGAGCACGGAGAGAATTGACTGCACCCTGACCGATAGCGTGGGAGGGGAGCTTGGTTACAAAGGAAGCATCCATGCCGTAATTAGCAAGAGACACTGCCACGTTAGCCTCACCGCCGCCGAAGGTAGCCTGCATAGTATCGTTCTGGAAGAAACGAAGGTAACCTTCAGGTGCGAGTCTTAACATGATTTCGCCGAAAGTAACAATTCTTTTTGTCATTTTATTCACCTCAGAATATTAGTTTACTTTTTTTAAAAACACAGAACTGTCATCTGTGTTTTCTTCTCAGAAAAAATTATTTCTGTTCAATGCAGATTTCGAAACCTGCAACCTTTTCCTTGAGACCGAAGCAAGTGATGTTGCCTTTTTTATCATACCATATATCCGGGTCGATTTCTATGCCTTTTCTGTTAACATAGGCTGCGGCACGGTTGCCGTTAAGAGTATTGATTATGATGCAACCTTTGGCGTCTCCGTCACCCTTCATAAAGGAGACAGCGCCTGAGGAAACAGAAGACTCTTCTTCCTTATATTCGAAGCCGAAGAGAGATGAGAGAAGCTTTGCTTCCTTCTTTGCACTTTCATCGTCTGTGTAAAGTACGATACCGCCAAGAGTAAAACCGAGCATAGTCTCTACTGCTTTTTTGCATTTTTCCGTGATTTCGTCCCATCTGCCTTCATTGATGTCTGCACTTGTTGCGAGCCATGTGCCGCCACAGCAGAGAATTCTGTCAAAGGAAAGATAGTCATTAAGATTTTTTGCATTTACCCCGCCTGTGGGCATCCATTTAGCTGCCTGATAGGGGCCTGCGAGAGCTTTGAGCTTTGCCACACCACCGTTGGCTTCTGCGGGGAAGAACTTGATGTTTGTAAGACCCATGCTCATAGCCTGTTCCATTTCACCGGGAGTTGCTGCACCGGGCATCATGGGGATACCTGAATCCTTGATATATTTTACCATTTCGGGGTTGAAGCCGGGTGTTACAACAAACTTTGCCCCTGCTGCAATAGCTCTATCGCACTGTTCGGGAGTGAGGACTGTACCTGCACCGACTAAAACATCGGGACATTCAGCAGTGATTCTTCTGATTGATTCCTCTGCAGCAGCAGTTCTGAAGGTGATTTCAGCTGCGGGAAGACCACCGTCACGGAGAGCCTTGGCAAGGGGAACTGCCTTATCGGCATCGTCAATAGCTACGACGGGAATGATACCTAATTCGTAAATTGTTTTGAACATATCCATTTTATTTACCTCCGATTAAACACCTGAATAAGATGAGAAGCCGCCGTCTACGGGAAGAACAACACCTGTGATGAAGCCTGCGGCATCGTTATTGATAAGGAAGAGAAGTGCACCGTCGAGCTCATTTGATTCACCGAAGCGACCCATGGGAGTAGCGGAAAGAATTTTGTCTGTTCTGGGTGTGGGTGAGCCGTCGGGATTCCAGAGAAGTGCAGCATTCTGCTTTGTTGAGAAGAAGCCCGGAGCAATAGCGTTTACTCTGATGCCTTCCTTTGAGAAATGAACTGCAAGCCATTTTGTAAAGTTGGAAACGGCTGCCTTAGCACCTGAATAAGCAGGGATCTTTGTAAGGGGAGTGAAAGCGTTCATTGAAGAGATGTTGATGATGTTGCAACCCTCTCTGCCTACCATCTGACGGCCAAAAGCCTGTGTGGGAATCAGAGTACCTAAGATATTAAGATTGAAAACGAAGTTTACACCGTCAGCTTCAAGGTCGAAGAAGCTTTTACATTCAGCTTCGATATCGCCCTCAAAATAATACTCCTTATCTGTGGTGGCTCTGGGGTTGTTGCCGCCCGCACCGTTGAGAAGGATATCACAGTCGCCAAGGTCAGCCTTAACAGCATCAGCTACTGCATAGCAGCTTTCCTTTTCAAGTACATTGCACTTGTAAGCCTTTGCAATTCCGCCTTCAGCGATGATTTCGTCAGCGTAAGCTTTTGCGGCCTCCTCGTTGATATCTAAAAGAGCTACCTTTGCGCCTGCTCTGGCAAGAGTTTTTGCAAAGGAGGAGCAAAGAACTCCGCCTGCACCCGTTACTACGGCAACCTTGCCTGTAAGGTCAGTATTAAGAACATTTTTAAGCATGATTTCATCTCCTAATTATAAATAATGTGATACTTTTAATTTTCTCTCTGTACCGAAATACGGTTGATAAAAAGTTCAAAGTTCAAAGAGCAAAGTTTAAAGTGTCGGGTCGGAACCCCTCCGTCACAACAGTAAGCTGTAAAATATATTTTTATAATCGACGAGGGCTGATATTAAATCTCTTTTATTCTGCGGAACAAAGCTGATGTTTTAATAAAAAACAACCCGCGACCGTAACTTTGCATTTTGCACTTTACCCTTTGCACTGAAGAATCAACTGTTTACTGATACACAGCTTTAATTATTTATCAAATCTGTCAAGGCTGTCCCACACACCGAGCATATACATAATACCCAATGCACGGTCATAAAGTCCGTAACCGGGACGTACTGTACCGGGACCCTCACCCCAAAGATGTCTGCCGTGGTCAGGACGGATGTATCCGTCAAAGCCTCCGTCGTGGTACGCCTTGAGAATTTCAAGAATACCTGTATCGCCGTCGCAGTCACGGTGGCTTGCCTCGGAGAAGTCTCCGTTTTCAAAGTGCTTGACATTTCTGATGTGAGCGAAAGCGATTCTGTCGCAATGCTTACGGACAATTTCTGCCACATTGTTATCGGGGTTTGCGTTAAGGCTTCCCGAGCAAAGTGTAAGACAGTTATATTCATCGTCAACCATCTTAAGGAAACGGTCGATATTTTCTTCGTTAACGAGAAGTCTGGGAAGACCGAAAATATCCCATGGGGGGTCATCCATATGAATTGCCATCTTTATGTCACACTCACGGCAGGTGGGCATAATTGCTTCAAGGAAATATTTTAGGTTTGCCCATAATTTTTCGTGGTCAACATCCTTGTAAGCCTTGAAGAGCTCATCGAGCTTTGCCATACGCTCAGGCTCCCAGCCGGGGAAGGACATATTGTATTTTTCAGTGAAATCAAGAATATACTTAGCCATAGCATTGTAGTCATCCTGAATCATATTCTTTTCATAATACAAAGCAGTTGAGCCGTCACCGACAGGGTGGAAGAGATTACTTCTTGTCCAGTCAAATACAGGCATAAAGTTATAACAGATAACCTTGACACCGAATTTTGAAAGATTACGGATTGTTGTCTTGTAATTTTCAATGTATGCGTCACGGGTAGGAAGACCGATTTTTATATCGTCGTGAACATTGACCGATTCAACAACATCCATATTGAAGCCGTATTCGTCAAGCTGACGCTTTACTTCGGCAATTTCATCCTCATCCCAGATTTCACCGGGCATTTTATGGTGAAGGGCCCATACGATACCGTCTACGCCGGGAATCTGTTTGATGTCAGATAAGCTGATACGGTCATTGTCCTCGCCGTACCATCTGAATGTCATTTTCATATTATTTCCTCCAGAGTAAAAAATCTTTTAGCATTACCGTAGGAGATGTCCTCGACCATTCTTCCGAGAGTGGGTATGTCGGCGGGATATTCGCCTTTTTCTACCCATTCGCCGAAGAGACCGCAGAGAATTCTACGGAAATATTCATGTCTTGTGTAACTGAGGAAGCTTCTTGAGTCGGTGAGCATACCGATGAAGTTTCCTAAAATTCCGAGAGAAGCAAGAGATTCCATCTGCTCTTTCATGCCCTTTTTGGTGTCATTGAACCACCAGGCGCTGCCGTGCTGGAGAGTGCCCGGATAGCCCTCCTGCTGGAAGGCACCGATAAGGGTGTCGATAAAGGAGTTATCTGTACTGTCAAGAGAATAAAGAACAGTACGGGGAAGAGCATCTGCAGAGTACATTTTATCTAAAAGCTTTGCTAATTCCTTACTGCAGTCACAGGGGCCGATGACGTCGAAGCCTGTATCGGGACCGAGTCTTTTGAACATTTTGCTGTTGGGATTGCGAAGACAGTTGTAATGAAGCTGCATAACCCAGCCGAGCTCTTTGTAGGTTTTTGCACAGAAGCAGAGAAGCTCTGTCTGTACAGCCTGAAGCTCTTTTTCGCTCACCTTTTCACCGCCGAGGGCCTTTACAAGTGCCTTATTCATATCCTCCTCGCTCATTTCACAAAAGGGGATATAGTTAAGACCGTGGTCACTGGCCTTACAGCCTCTTTCGTTGAAATAAACAATTCTTTTATAAAGAGCTTCCTTAAGAGAAGCCACGGAGTTGATTTCTACACCTGAAACGGCGGAAAGTGAAGCGATATAGTCAGTAAAGCCGTCGTTGTTGAGGTTGAGAGCCTTGTCGGGGCGGAAGGAGGGGGCAACAACTGCCTTCAGTTTGCCTTCCTTACGGATGAGCTCGTGATATTCTAAGGTGTCGATGGGGTCGTCAGTGGTACCGATGAAGGCTACACCGCTTTTTTCGATGATGCCTCTGGCACCCATATCTTCACGGGCAAGAATTTCGTTAGCTTTGTTCCATACCTCTTCGGCAGTATCACCGTTGAGTACACCGTCATAGCCGAAATATCTTTTCAGCTCAAGATGGCACCAATGGTACATGGGGTTGCCGATTACTTTGGGAAGAGCCTCAGCAAATTTCTGGAACTTTTCACGGGGAGATTTATCTCCGGTGATGTAGTCCTCGCTTACGCCGTTGGAACGCATAATTCTCCATTTATAATGGTCGCCGCCGAGCCATACCTCAGTAATATTTGCAAAGTGCTTGTCCTCGTAAATTTCTTTGGGACTTACGTGACAGTGGTAGTCAATAATGGGCATTTTTTCAGCGTAGGAGTGATAAAGCTCCTTTGCCGTATTTGTGGTAAGAAGAAAATCTTCTGTCATAAAGCCTGCCATATACACACACCTTTCCATAATATATCCATTGTATAATAACAAATATGTGCTGTTTTTTCAATAGGAAAAATATTAATAGTTGTTTTTTCTATTGAAAAATCTTTTCCTTTTTGTTATATTATAGAAGTAATATAACACAGAAAGGCGGAAAATATAATGGAAGAAAGAAATTATGAAAAGCTTTTGAGCGAGCTTACCCTTGAAGAAAAGGTTTCTCTTTGCTCAGGCCTCACTTATTGGCTTACAAAGCCTGTTGACCGTTTAGGCATTCCTTCCGCATGGATGAGTGATGGCCCCAACGGTATGAGAAAGGAAAAGGAGTCAGCAGGTACAAATATTATGCAGCCATCTGAAAAGTCAACCTGCTTCCCCACAGCGGTTACAACCGCAAGCAGCTGGGACGTTGACCTTCTTGAAAAGGTAGGCTCCACACTTGCTGATGAAGCAAGAGCACTCAAGGTAACAACCGTTCTCGGCCCCGGCATCAATATTAAAAGAAGCCCTCTCTGCGGAAGAAACTTTGAATATATGTCAGAGGATCCCTACCTTACAAGCCGTCTCGGCGCAGCCTTTGTTCATGGCGTACAGAAGGAAAATGTAGGTGTAAGTCTCAAGCATTTCTGCGCAAATAACCAGGAATTCAACAGAATGTGTATTGACAGCGTTGTTGACGAAAGAGCTCTCAGAGAAATTTATCTTTCAGCTTTCGAATATATTGTTAAGAAAGAACAGCCTAAAACAGTTATGTCCTCATATAACACCGTTGACGGTGAATATGTAGGTGAAAACAAGCGCCTTATAGATGACATTCTCCGTAAGGAATGGGGCTTTGAAGGTATTGTTATTTCTGACTGGGGCGCAGTAAATGACCGTGTAAAGGGTATCAAGGCCGGTATGGACCTTGAAATGCCCGGCAACAACGGAATGAACGACAAGCATATTATCGCAGCTATCAAGGACGGCACTTTAGATGAGGCAGATCTTGATAAGTGTGTTCTCAGAATGATTAAGTTTGCTTTTGAATGCAAGGCAAATGAGGGTAAGGGATATCCCATTGATTTCAAGGCACATCACGAAATCGCAAGACAGGCAGCAGAGGAATCGGCAGTGCTTCTTAAAAATAACGATTCACTCCTTCCTCTTGAAAGAACAGACAGCGTAGCCGTTATCGGTGCTCTTGCAAAGAAGCTCCGTTATCAGGGCGCAGGCTCAAGCCATATCAATCCGCCCAAGACAGTATCCTTTGTTGAAGCAATGAAAAAGGCAGGTCAGTCCTTCACATATGCAGAGGGCTACAAAATCAAGGGTGACGGCTACAGCAAAAAGCTTATTGACGAAGCTTGTCAGGCAGCAAAGGGCAAAAAGGCTGTTCTTGTTTTTGTCGGTCTTACCGATGAATTTGAAAGTGAAGGCTTTGACAGAACTCATATTCATATGCCCAAGAGCCACGGTATACTTATTGATGAGCTTTCAAAGGTAAACGAAAATATTATCGTTGTTCTCTCCTGCGGCTCACCCGTAAAGATTGATGAATGGGAATACAAAGCTAAGTCAATTCTCAATCTCTACCTCGGCGGTCAGGCAGGCGGTGAGGCAGCTTACAATCTTATCTACGGTAAGGTTAATCCCTCCGGTAAGCTTGCTGAAACCTTCCCCTTCAACAACGAAGACAATGTGGTACATAAGTACTTCCCCATGGGACCGAGAAATGTTCAGTACAGAGAAAGCATTTTTGTCGGTTATCGCTTCTTCGATAAGGCTAAAAAGACTGTTCAGTACCCCTTCGGTCACGGCCTTTCTTATACAAAGTTTGAGTACAGTGCCATCAAGCTCAGCAAGAAAAAGATCAAGGGCGGAGAAAAGCTTGCAGTTTCTTTCAAGCTTAAGAATGTAGGCGACAGAGCAGGTGCAGAGGTAGCTCAGGTTTATGTATGTCCTCCCGAAAGCAAGATTTACAAGGCTGACAGAGAGCTTAAGGGCTTTGCAAAGGTATTCCTTGAAAAAGGCGAAGAAAAGAAGGTTACAATTGAACTCGATGAAAGAGCATTTGCTTACTATAATGTAAACATCAATGACTGGCATACTGAGAGCGGTGAATACAAAATTATCGTTGCCGCTTCCTCACGTGACAGCAAACTTTACGCAGCAGTTGAGGTAGAAACAGATAAGCCTGAGGTTGAAGTGCCCGATTATACAAAAGCTGCACCCATCTATTACAATGTGGACTCTATGTCCAGCATTCCCGATAAGCAGTTTGAAGCTGTTCTGGGCAGACCTATTCCCTTCAACGGTGAATACAAAAAGGGTGACCTTACCATCAACTGTTCACTCAGTCAGGTTAAATGCTCACCCTTCGGAAAGGTACTTTACGGTGTTCTTTGCGGCGGTGCTAAGGTAGTTGCTCTCACAGCTGAAAATCCTGCTATGATTACTGAATCCATCAAAACTATGCCTCTTCGTTCCTTCAGCGGATTTACAGGCGGTCTTGTTCCTCAGGAATCAGTTGACGGAATCCTTGACCTTTGTAACGGTCAGAAGGGCGGATTCAAGAGAATAATAGGCGGCTTTAAGAAGTAAAATAAAAAAGGAAAGGCTCTTCTTACGGAGCCTTCCTTTATTAATCTGAAACGAGGTAATTGTATGAAAAAGTTTTTGTGTATAGCTCTTAGTATGATAATGCTCCTCTCTCTTACAGCATGCGGTGATAACGGAGAAGGCAACACTCCTACAGGAGAAAATACAGCGCTTCTTTCCTCTTTTACATCAGAAACACTTGACGGTAAAAAGGCAGACGAAAGTATTTTCAAGGGTAAAAAGGTTACAATGATAAATATATGGGCAACCTTTTGCGGTCCCTGTATAAGAGAAATGCCGGACCTTCAGAAGCTTCACGAGGACTATGCTGATAAGAACTTCCAGGTATTAGGTATCGTATGTGATGTTTACGGAGACACTAATCTGGATACTGCTAAGGATATAGTGAAGGATACAGGTGTAAAATATATCAACCTTCTTCCTTCAGATTCTCTTAATGAGGCTAAACTCAACGGTGTAACCTCTGTTCCCGAAACTTTCTTTGTGGATGAGTCGGGAGCAGTGATCGCAGGACCCTACATCGGCTCAAGAAGCTATGAGGATTGGTCGTCAATTATTGAGGGTGTATTAGCAAAATAAAAAAATTAATCACAGGATTTCTTGTAAAAGTTAATCCTGTGATTTTTTGTTATTATTTGTTCTTATCTCTGTAAAGCTTATAGGAATAAGCCAGGGGAGCGGCAAGCATTATTATTACAGTAGGAAAGAAAATCCAAGGACTTTCGAAAATTGCTGTGACACAGATTATAGCACCGCCGAAAACCATTAAACGGCCCGCGAGTCGGTGAGTTTTAACCCAGTTTTCTTCGTCATTCAGTGTCCAGGGTATTTTCATTCCGAAGGTGAAGTTTTGCTTCGTTTTAGGCATATAGTTGCCGAGAAGGATGAAAATGACACCTAACATCATTATTACAATGAAGCCCATTCGAATTTTCGTTCCTAAAGCATAGGCATAAGTTATGCTCATAAGCACCAGAGAAATCACGGGAATAATCCACAGAACTACAGCGATAGCCTTGTCTGAAATGTTCTGCTTTTTCGGGTCAGCATTTGTGACTATGATGCACAGCAGGTGTATACCGAGCATAAGAAGTGGCAGACCGAAAACTGCAAATGACTTACTGCTGTAGCCGTCAGGCTGATTGTTCGTGCCGAAATGAGTGGCTATCTCAGTAGGGAGTCTATCCCATAAAATCATCCCTATAATTATGGGAAGAAGGGTCAGAACGGAAGTAAAAATAATGGTACCTTTGTATTTTTTAAACATTTTCACCGTCTCCTTTCAAATCTTTTATCCAAAGCATAATTTCCTCTAAAACGGAAGCGTTCAGCTCATAGTATATGAATTTTCCGTCTCTTTCATCTCTTATTAGGTCAGCTTCCTTAAGCACAGAAAGATGTCTCGAAACTGCAGCTCCCGAAACAGGAAATTTTTCGACAATGTCACCGGCAGACATTTTTCCTTTTTTCAGAAGGTTAAGGATTTCACGTCTTGTCGGGTCTGACAGAGCCTTGAGAGTGTGTTGCAAACCCATAATGTATAGCTCCTTTCAGTTGTTATTTAACATTTAACTTAATTGTTAAATGTATTATAGCACGGTGATTTTAATTTGTCAATAGGGGAACAGAAAATATTTTTCAGGTGTTGATGGAAAGTGAGATGCTTGTTTTTTTATGTGGATGAGGCGGTGGGGCGGGGGGCCAAGCCCCTGTTCACAGGGAGGTGCGACGGCACTTTGGGCCGTGCCGGCCGGCCCTCTACGGTGG
>JAZLBS010000028.1:0-12173 GCA_045613805.1 Acutalibacteraceae bacterium | reverse complement strand
TTACCCTTACTATCCTTAACGGTTATAGAAGGAGTTTTAACTTTTCCGTTATAGGTATAGGATGTGGCAGAGAGCTTAACGGTCTTCGGTGCATAGATTACGGTAGTTTTTGAGATATAACCGCAAGCGGTGCACTTGGTTACTGATTTACCGTTTTTTGAAAGAGTTGCTTTAGATGTTACTGTTTTATATGTGTGATCAAGTTTTGAAATTGTCTCCGTATATGTATCTCCGCAAGAACAAGTAAAGGTTTTTATACCTTTTGAAGTACAAGTTGCAACTTTTGTTACTTTTGAACTGTATGTATGAGCTTTACATTTCAATGTAGTGAACCTGCCTTCTTCACTTTCATACATATCGCCTGCTATAACAACATAAAAACGATATGAATATGTTGTTCCTGGCGTGAGTCCCGTTATACTAAACACCTTACCAACAGATTTAGTAGTAGTTCCATCCTCAAAGAAATTATCATAACCATAAGTTTCATTTGTTCTTGTATCACAAATGGTGTACCCATAACTCGAAAGTTCATCACCGTAAGGATTATTAATAACCATACACAGTGAAGCCGATGTTTCGAGAACTTTATAATAAGAAGCAGGGGTACTATAATTAACAGACATAATGCTCAGGTCTTCTATTTCTTCGTTTGTAACTTCGTAAGTGAACTCAGAACACTCACTGAGTGCCTCTCCATCACGGTATGACTGTGCCTTTATGTGAGTTGTTTCTTCAAACCATATCGTTTCATTTTCTTCAGGGATAAATTCAAATGTAGCTTCACCGCAGCGAACTTCACCTTCTTTAATATTTATCTCGGGATCACTTCCATCCGTAGTGTAGAAAATCCGTGCATCCTCAGTTGAACTTTCTAATTTAACAGAAACGCCGTTGGTATATTTACCCTCTTCAGCATCAGACTGTACAACTTCTGATTTTTCACTATACCCTATTATCGGAGATACAGTAACGTCCGACTTAACATTCCACCAACAATTATCATTACTCCAACCAAGGAAAGTGTATCCCTCTTTTGTAACAGCTTCGGGAAGTTCTGCAGCGTAACCATATGGCACTTTTTGTTCACTATAAACATTTCCGTCTGCATCTAAAAATTTAACTGTATATTCAATACTTTCATAAACAGCTTCAACTATCAAATTACCTGTGATTTCTGTTCCTTCGGTATATGACCAACCTTTGAAAATCTTACCTTCCGAGGTAAGTGTATCTTTAGGAAGAGTAAGTGTATCTCCATATTTAAAATCAGTTGTATTAAGTTCAATTATTCTCTTGTTTTCCCAATCTAAAAAAGCGACTACGACATTTTCAGCTTCATATTTTGCTGTTACAATAAGATTTGTTGTTACATTAGTAAATCTCTTGTCCCAACCTACAAAAGTATATCCCTCTATTTTGGGAATATCTGTGGGGGATTCTGCATCGTCACCTTCATTTACTGTAACAGAATAAGTATTATTAGTTCCATCTGTATTTTTCATAATAAAGTCAACAGTGTAGGCAGAAACTGGAACCTTAATAGTATCAACATTTATTCTTTTTTGAGCACCCTCAATACTGATAGCAACAACAAAATCACCTGTATCTTTTGAGAGCTCCTCTTTAGGAATAAACTGATACGTATAAGAATTGTTGTCCCCAATTTTTATCTGATTGATAGACATAATCTGATCTTCAAGTGCATCTGCATTGTAAGTCTTATAGACCATTACAGTTGCTGTCTTTCCGCTATAATCAGAACTTGTTTCTAACTTTCCGGATATGGTCATCTCGGTTCCTAAAGCATTTTCTCCCTCAATGATACCAGCGTTACCTGTATTGAGCATATCTCTGAAAGAGTATACTGTTCTTGTAGAAACTAATCTTGTTGCTGTCTCTTGAATAACGTCATCACTCCATTGAGATTGTGCTCCCCAACGCTCATAACTGTACATATTAACAGCGGTTCTTGTCCTATATCTATATTGGGTTTTTGTTCCCATATAGTAATAACTACCTCCACCCTTAACACATTTTGTATGACCATCAGCTATGTGATATCCTGTTGAAGAACTGTATCTATCATTCTTATACTTTGTTGTACTATATATTTCGTGAGGACCATATTTTGCATTTGCATATCCAGTGCTAGGAGCAATGTTTCCTTTTCCATCACAATAGTGCTTGTAGTAATATACTGTCCTTGTCTGAACCTCTTTTGTAGAACTTGCTGTTTGCTTTGTTGTACTCCAACCACTCCAAGACCCCCACGAGCCATACGAAACACTTGAACCTGTTTTGGTCCAACCTGAAAGAGATGAAGCTGTATTTGTCGTAGTTTCTTTGTCTTGATAACTATATTGTACTTTACTTACAATTTCACGGTTTTCTGCCTTTTCAGGTACTATTGTTGAATATTCAGTCCATTCAGAAAAAGATAATCCGTTTTCTGCTTTAACTTCAGTAGCCTTTACATTAGATATAGCTCCTCCAGTAACCCCATCAATATAAGTAACAATATAAACTTCAGCTTGCGATGCATTAACAGAAGAATTAACAGCCAACTCTTTTGTTAATGTTGCCTTTGCAGTTATATTTGCCAAATCAAGTTTGGCAGTCGCTACTGTTTTACCGTTTGATGTTTTAAGTACAGCAATCATTGTAGCATTTGAAACTAATTTGTCTGTTCCATTTGTGAGTTTAACATTAAAATTATATGCATCTTCAGAACTGTTATAAAGAACTGATAAATCATTGATTGTAATAGGCAGATTAGGATTAATCAGTGCAAATACCGGTTTAATTGTCATATCACCGTCTACAAAATTTATATCATAACCACCTGTTGTTTTTTCCACAGACCAAGATTCAATTTTGTAATCGGCAGTAGGTAACACCACATCATCAGGAAGCACTACTTGCTTTCCGTATTCAACTGTCTGAACATAACTATTTTCATTATATACTAGTGTTACCTTATATGTTTTAGGCTCGAAAACAGCTTCCACAATCAAGTCTGTTGTAATATTGCTTAACTTTGAAGCTTTTACACTCCACTCTACAAAATTATAACCAATTTTCTGTGGTGCTATAGGATAAGATGATGAACCTCCATAAGGAATAATCTGTTGTAATAATACAGTATCGTCTGAGATAAACTTAACTGTAACATCAGGTTTAACCACAAAGGATACGCTTGCTTCCGGACTACTGCCAATATAATTTTCTGCTTTTACTTTAATTATATATGCACCTGGCTCCAAAAGAAGATCCTTCACATCAAAACTTGCACCTAATGCTCCCGTCTTAATCTGGGAAATTTCATTTCCATTATCATTGCAGAGCATTACTATATAATTAGCTGCCGAAACAACACTGTTCCAACTCACATTGACAATAGCGTTTGTCGCAACATTTTCTTTTCCTTCAAGTCTTACAGAGGGAGCTACAGGCACTTCTACAGCAATAGTTTTATCTACAACTGAACTGTCTGCACATCCTTTTTTTAATGCAATCGCTTTTATTGTTGCATTTTCAGATATTTGAAGAACACCGTCATATTTATGAGAGGACAATGATGGTGTTGTTCCATCCGTAGTATAATAAACAACACTATCCTCTGTATTGCTTTTTATTGTTACATTTGTATAACTTTCACCCATAGAAAGTGAAATTACAGGTTTTTCAATTGTTCCAACAGTAATTTTAGATGATTTTACTCCACTATTAACCATTCCGCTTTTTACTGCAATAGCTTTAACCGTAGAAGTGGATTTAATTTTAAAAGCAGAAGTATATTTTGTACTGCTTGTTGTTGGATTTGAACCATTGGTTGTATAATAGATAGTTGATCCACTAGTAGATGAAGAAAGCTTTACTTCAACACCACCATAAACCGATGTCGTTGCAATTGAAGGAGTGGCTACAGTTGCCTGTGCTGTTGAATTTGCAACACCGGTTCCATAAGTTTTCCAGTAAGAATCAGCATATCCTTGTCTCTTTTTCACCTGTGCATCAATATTTGCAGGGATTTCGTACTTTCTGCAAACAATTTCAGCAGCTTTTTTTGCTCCATTTAAATCATTCGAAACTTTTTTCAAATTGTTAAGAACAGAAGATTTATAATTGTGCTCTAACTCATACTTTATAAAAGACAACTGGCCTTCTATAGAATCTGATTTCAAGCCATTTGATTTACAAATTTTATCTAAATTGGTTTTTCTTCCTCTGTTCCATTGGCAAAGACCATAAGAAAAAAAACCACCTTCATCATATGTACTTTTGGGATTAAAACCGGACTCCGCTTTAATATTAGCCATAAAACCTACAGTTGCTGCTGAGTTAAGTCCAACTGTTTTTGTCAAATACTTATACACTTTACCCTCAGGTGTTGTAAGGTCAGTAAGAGGAACTTTATTTGACACTCTAACAAGAGTGTGCTTCCATGTGCTGTTACCTAGCCATGATGATAAATCTTTTTTACTTACTGTATTTGTAACAGAATAATCATTTGCTTTAGGGTGATATGTGTTAAGTAATTTAAAACCACTTTTTTCAAGTTTTGTCGAAGGACCACTATATTCATATATAACAGAGTAGTGATTTCCCTGTGAACCACCCGTTCTGTATACTATGACCGGATTGCCTTTTTTTAACTCATTATAAATCTTCTCAAGTGAATTACTTAAAAGGTTATAACCTAATTTAGCATAACTCTCAAGGTATACTTTTTTACCGTTATAATTATATACTGCATTATAGGCTGTAGCATCATTATTATCATAGCCCTTTTCATATGCCTCCACCATTGCAACAGATGATATTCCACACCCCGATTTATGACGCATAGAATACCAAGGAACATCGAGTGATATACCTGGATAGCTAGCGGCAGCTTGAACTTCAGTAATAAAAACTCCTCCAAAATCCATTCCAACTAATCCACTCAAAGGGGCAGAGGTAATGGTAATTAATGATACCATAATAACAGCAATTACACGTTTAAGAAATTTTTTCAAGAATACTCCTCCTCTTTTTTCAGGTTTAATCCTGCTTTTGCTTTATTATGAGCTATATTTTGCAACACAATCCTTATATTTTGCAAACACAGCTACTTAATAATTATTATATACCTTCATATATATTTTTTCAATACTTTAAGGAAATATATCAAACAGCCACCGCAAAAAAGTGCAGTGGCTGTTTTCAATCAATCATCTTTCATCTCCTCATTTAAATAGTCCATATAATGAGCCGTACAGAAATCTTCGTTTTCTAGCAGCTTCGTTGCAAACTCATAACAAGATCTCATACTTCTCTTAATATCATTGACCGTACCTATTTTTATAAGGTGCTTATGATCATTTGATCTGAGATACACATCAACACGAATCTGGTGTGAGCGTACCGTTGTCTTTATAATCCCAATGAACAGATTTGTATAGCTGAGAGGGACCTTCTCAACATTACATAAGGTAAATCTCATATTTTTCTCCTGTTTTAGTTTATATGTAAACAGCATATCTGCTGATAATCCACAGAAAGTTTTTATTACGAGGGGCTGCATAAGCAACCCCTCTTTAAACCGGACAGTATTATACGATAAATGGAGTCTTTTTTACGATGAAAGGTTTGTCCGGGTAATAAGCAATGTAAGAATCAAGCACAGGCATATCCTACGAAATTAACGTAAAAGTGCTTGTCGCTGTTCAGGTCAATGATGCGTTTCGTCTGCACCACCCCTCGGATTGACAGTCGTTCTCCCACTGTCTTTGACATAAGAGTCTCTTCATATTTCTTGTTATAGAACACAACAGGAACTGTCGAATAGTGCTCTGTGTCAGATTCAATCATAAGTTTAATCAAGCCGTTAAAGCTTTCGAACTTTATGATTCGACCGCTAAGCTCGAAGTAATTCCTGGTGTCATCGTTTTCAGCTGCTCTGATGTCCGTGCCGAAAATACCGCAAGAGTAAAAATTATCTTTTTTGGTTGACTGTAAGGAACCGATAATCTCTACGTCCTGTCCGCATTCAAACGAATCTGCCAGATCAGCAGACACTGCCTTTGGAAAGAAAACGGCAGGGAAATTGTGTTTACAGGTCTTGATGGTAAGAATAATATGATCGTTTCTCGTCCTGTATTTGTTTAAAATTTTTCCTCTTATAATCACTTTATTAAAATCATTCATATTATAAAATCTCCTTCTTTGATTTGTTTAAATATTGACCTTAAATCTCCAGTCGTGAATCAAGGTTAATATTAATATGACAGATGAGTTAAGGTGATAACCGAAAATTATTCATCTTCATTGTATCGTTTCAGCCACACCTCAGGATTTTTCAGTAAGGCAAACATTTCACCCAGGTAACCGTATTTTCTTTCCGAGTCTCCTATACACCTGAGCAAAAGCATACGGTCTTTTTCAGGGTGTTCACGGAATACATACAGTTCAACTTCAACTCTTTCAGGCTTCTCAACCATACTGATTTTAGCAAAAACCCCTTCCTTTTCGAGCTCTAAAATTCTTGTAGATGTGTTGATAATTTCTATCATTTTATCATTCTCCTAAAATTTATTAGCTAAACTCCAATCGTGTATTAGCTTAATTTTAATATGCAAGATGCACTGACTTGATAACTGAAAAAATGTCTAAACACCTCCGAAAAAATACTTTTTATATTCTATTTTAGAATGATTTTTACATTTTCCCTCATAAGTATTTTTTATATTTCTTAATTAGCATCATTTTTAGTGCATTTTTGACAATATAAGCACTATGATTTACTGGTAAAAAATAAAAATATTAACAAACCATTAATTTTACTATGGAAAAAAATCAAAAAATGAATATAATGCATATGCCTGACATCGATAAAGGATGGCTGGCCGGCAATAGCCGTCTGAAAACTGAATAGCCTGTTCATCACAATACCGATTGTGCGATGATATGAGCGTGACGACGACTAGGGTGGGGAGCCCTAGGGACCCGCATCCAAGATCTGCGGCTGTCCTCTCTGGTAAAAGATGAACATTGGGCAAAACTTACTTGGAGAAAAGATAGAAAGGAGAAAAACGTTCCAGAAAAAAGATATACTTCAAAAAACTTAAAGAACTTCAATTCTCATTTTATTTAGATAAAATTTATAGATTTGATATATATGAAGAAAATTAACGACTCTCTTTAATAATACAGAGAAATATTAAGAAGAAAACTAAAAAATAAAATACTCACTAAATTTGAAAATAACGGGAAATCCCGATTATATATTACCCCAGTGATAAAATTCGAGTTATCCAGGTGTCATAAATTTCATACTAAGATTACAAGAACAGACGCCCGGAGATTACACTAAATAACAAAAAATTGAAAGGAAGAAAATATGAATAATAACATAACATACGAAAATATGTTTACAGAATATCCCGATATCATCACTGTGGAAGACCTTCAGAATATGCTTCGCATCGGCAGAAACTCTGCTTACAATATGCTTAAAGACGGCACCATCGAGGCAATAAAAGCCGGCCGTAACTACATAATTCCTAAGGCTGCAGTAATCAAATTCGTAGCATCGATAGTTTCTTAAACATAAACAAATCAAGTAGTCGAAAGGAAAGGCACAGGTGAAATATCCTGTGCCGTGGTATATAAAATGATAGGAAGCATTCACGAAAAAGGTAAATACTTTTATGTTGTATTCCGACACAACGGAAAACAAAAATGGCTGAATACTAATATCCCGGCGAAGAAAGGTAATTTAAAAAAAGCTAAAGCAGCCGGTGATGAGATAGCAAGAAATTACATAAACGGCATAAACCCCAACGGAGAAATGCAGCTGACCCAATATCTTGACAACTGGATCAAGAAAATGGAAGGAACTCTGAAGCCTTCTACTTATGAAGACTATGAGAAAAGAATTTACGGTAAGCTTATCCCTTACTTTGAACCCCAAAAATTAAAATTGAAGGACCTTAGGCCTTCAACAGTTACAGAATATATGCTGCATCTCAAAACAAGCGGTAGATCTGACGGAAACGGAGGCTTATCAAGGAAAAGTGTAAACAACATCAAGGTAGTTCTTTCCTCGGCTTTAGATGATGCTGTAAAGGATAAGCTTATTAAAGAAAATCCTGTGGAGCTCTGTAAAATGCCTTCATTTGAGACTGACATTAAGAAAGAGCTTTATGTTTACAATGTTCAGGAAGTCAAAAAATTGCTTGATTACGCTAAGGAAACGGAGTCTCACATATATACCTTTCTTGTTCTGGTGCTATTCACGGGAATGAGAAAAGGCGAGCTCATGGCTCTGCAGTGGTCAGACATTGATTTTGACAACAACATACTTTTAGTTAACAAAAACAGAACAGGTACTAAAAGCAAAACTACCAACAAAATCACAACACCAAAGAGCGAATCAAGCAACAGGCGTATTCCCCTACACCCTATCGTTGTGGATGCACTCAAGGAAGAAAAAGCCCGACAGAACAAATACAAAAAGATAATGGGTAAAGCCTACAAGGGCGAAAATTTCGTAATTCTGAACAGTGAGCTTAAGCCTTATTCGAATCTCAGTGCAATAAACAGAGTTCTCGAAAGGCTCATTATCGGTGCTGAGCTTCCCCACACTACTGTTCACGGATTAAGACATGCTGTAGCAACTCTGTTGGATGATATGGGCACAAACATCAGAGATATATCTGTATTGCTAGGTCACAGCAGTGTCTACACCACAGAGAAGATTTATATTAACAGAATAAGAAAAGCCAAAGAAGAAAGCATAGAAACCATAGGAAACGCTTTCAATAACATAATTTAAAGAAAGAAGGACATAAATAATGACTTATAATAAAATTTTTAAAGATTCAAAAGAAATCAAGGAGGTAAAATAATATGGGCAACAGAGCAATAATTACAACTGAAAATGGTTGGAGAAATAAGAAAAACAATTTGGGCATTTATTTACACTGGAATGGTGGCAGAGACAGCATAGAAGGCTTTTTAACATATTGTAAGTTAAAAGAATACACATCACCTGAAATAAAGTGTGGCGGAAATTGGGCAGGCTTAGTCCAGGTTATCACAAATTTCCTCGGTGATGCGACATCGGTAACAATAGACACTGTAGACAGGCTGCCAAGTAGTGAAGGTGATAACGGTGTGTACATCATAAAAGACTGGGAAATAATTGACAGAAAACTTTTCGACGGAAAAGAACAAGATGAATACGATCTTTACGATATGCTTGCAACCATTGACGAAAAGATGCCAGAAAAAGAAAGATTCGGAGAAGAGTTTATATATTCAGAAGAGATAAATACAAGTGACCTAAATACAGGAGATATAGTTTTCAAGTGGAATGAACCGGGTGAATACGAAAAAGGTGAGATTGTCGGCTTCAGTGACTCCGATTCCAAAAGAACACCTTATATAAACATATACCCTGATGAAAATGGTGATTACTCAAAAAATCCAAATAACTACATTAAAGATGAAACCGTAAGAGTATACAGAGAATCTGAGGTTTCTAAACGAAGAAAAACTATATCAGACGATATAATAAATCAAATTACATCATATTTTAACATTGACACACATCATATTGGTATCGCTAACTCAGATAGTTTAAGAAACAAAGCAGGTATTCTCTTGGAAGAATTAAGAGAATATAAATATGCTGAACAGAAGTACCTCGATAGTTATATTTGGGATAAAGAGTGTGCAATGAAACAAGAAAAAAGTCAAAGTGTAAAAAAGGAAATTTTATATGCTGAAGAAATGATTAATAAACACACTAAAAAAGTCGGAGAACTCACTAAAGCTGAGGATTATGTAAAAAAACAGTTTTACAAACTACTCTTAAGAGGTGAAAATAATTAAAAGATTTCAGCCGTCAGGTACTCCCCTGACGGCTGATTTTTTATGTTAAAGATACCCTTATTGGAATTTTTCAGGAAATTTGTTAGAAAAAGTGTTAGAAAAGTGCTTTTTTGACAATGAAAAAAGCCTTGCAAACGCAGTGTTTACAAGACTTTTACTTTGGCAGGGGCAGAAGGGCTCGAACCCTCGGCACGCGGTTTTGGAGACCGCTGCTCTACCAACTGAGCTATACCCCTATATTAAACTGGTGGGCCATCAGGGACTCGAACCCCGGACCAACCGGTTATGAGCCGGTTGCTCTAACCAACTGAGCTAATGGCCCATCTACGTCAGCTGACTTTTGATAGTATATCAAACTATATACGGTTTGTCAAGGGATTTTATTGAATTTTTAGGTTTTTTATATGAATTTCTAAGTAAATTAATGCATAACAAAAGCCACTCCCGAAAGAGTGGCTTCCATCATTACAAAAGGATAAATTATTTAAGTGTTGCCTTTGCGCCAGCTTCTTCAAGCTTCTTAGCAGCTGCTTCAGCATCATCCTTTGACATTGCTTCCTTGATAACCTTGGGAGCGCCGTCAACAGCTTCCTTAGCTTCCTTGAGGCCAAGACCTGTGATTTCGCGAACAACCTTGATAACAGCGATCTTGTTTGCGCCTGTTTCTGTGAGTTCAAGATCAAATTCTGTCTTTTCTTCTGCAGCAGCAGCTTCAGCAGCTACGGGACCTGCAGCTACAACTGCAGCAGCAGCTGATACGCCGAATTCGTCTTCAACAGCGTGTACGAGTTCTGAGAGTTCAAGAACTGTGAGAGTCTTAAGTTCTTCAATAATAGCAGTAATTTTTTCTGATGCCATGGTAGTTTACCTCCAAGTAATTTGTAATTTTTGAATTTTGATTATGCTTCAGCGGGTGCTTCAGCAGGTGCTGCTTCGCCATCTTTATCAACAATAGCCTGGATAGCACGAGCGAAAGCAGAGATAGGTGCCTGGAAGGCGCCAAGAACGTTTGCAAGAAGTACTTCACGTGAGGGAAGCTTAGCAAGACCACTGATTTTATCAAGTCCGATAACTTCCTTGTCGATAAAGCCGTTCTTAATTTCAAAGTTTTTGTGTGTTTCTGCAAACTTGTTGAGAATACGAGCTGCAGCAACATAATCATCTGCACTTGTTGCGATAGCGGTTGTTCCTTCAAGAACTGCATCAAGACCGTTGAGTTCTGTTCCTGCGATAGCAAGCTTTAAAAGAGTGTTCTTAACAACAGTGTATTCAACACCTGCTTCACGAAGCTCCTTACGAAGTGCTGTATCATCAGCAACATTGATACCCTTGTAGTCAACAATAACACCTGCGATGGAGTTATTGAGTCTTTCAGTAAGTTCGGCAACAACCTGTTTCTTCTGTTCTAAAACGATAGCGCTTGGCAAATGAATTCACCTCCTGTAATATTTTGTACCCTCGGTGTGAGAATTAAGAAAACCCTTTCCCTCAGAAACCGAGAGAAAGGGTAACATAGTTAAACAGAATAAATCTTGATTTAATTATGCTCCGTTCCTCGGCAGGCGGCATAATGCCTTTAAGTCTGACACCTGCTGTCTTAGGGTTGGACAGCTATAGTATAATACCACAACATAATTTAAATGTCAAGTATTATTTTAAAAATTAATTACTGAGCGTTTGCAGCAGAACCAACCTTGTTGGGGTTAACCTTAACGCCGGGGCCCATGGTTGCAGCAACAACACATGAACGGATGTACTGACCCTTTGCAGCAGCGGGCTTAGCCTTGATGATAGCATCAAGAAGTGTGGTGAAGTTTTCGTTAAGCTTATCTACACCGAAAGATGCCTTGCCGATAGGACAGTGAATGATGTTTGTTTTGTCAAGACGGTATTCAATCTTACCTGCCTTTGCTTCAGTAACAGCCTGAGCAACGTTAGGAGTAACAGTACCTGCCTTGGGGCTGGGCATAAGACCACGGGGGCCGAGAACCTTACCGAGACGACCTACAAGACCCATCATGCTGGGATGTGCGATAGCAACATCGAAATCCATCCAGCCTTCGCCCTGGATTCTTGCTACGAGGTCTTCTGCGCCAACTACTTCTGCGCCTGCAGCCTCTGCTGCCTTTGCTTCTTCGCCTTTTGCGAAAACAGCAACACGAACAGTTCTGCCTGTACCGTGAGGAAGAACTACTGCGCCACGAACCTGCTGGTCAGCGTGACGTGAGTCAACGGCAAGGCGGATGTGAACTTCTACAGTTTCGTCAAACTTTGCGCTTGCAGTCTTAACT
>JAZLBS010000027.1:0-59576 GCA_045613805.1 Acutalibacteraceae bacterium | reverse complement strand
GCTTTACAATCGGTATCGTTGACGACCTCACAGGTCTTTCACTCGAGGAAACAGAAGCTCCCAACACTGCAGCAGAAGGCACCATCGAATGTAAGTTCTGGGGTCTCGGCGGCGACGGTACAGTTGGTGCTAACAAAAACTCCATCAAAATCATCGGTGACCACACTGACAAATACGTACAGGCTTACTTCCAGTACGACTCAAAGAAGACAGGCGGTATCACCATTTCTCACCTTCGCTTCGGCGACAAGCCCATCAAGAGCCCCTACTACATCACCAAGGCCGACTTCGTTGCATTTCACAACCCCTCTTATGTAGAAAAAGGCTTCAAGATGGTTAACGACGTTAAGCCCGGCGGTGTTTATCTTATCAACTGCCAGTGGTCTGACGAAGAGCTCGATGCTCACATGCCCGCTGATGCAAAGAGATATATTGCAAAGAACAACATCCAGCTTTACACAGTTAACGCTATCGATCTTGCTCAGAAGGTTGGTATGGGCAAGAGAACAAATACAGTTCTTCAGTCTGCATTCTTTGCTCTTGCAAAGGTTATGCCTTCAGAAGAAGCTCTTCAGTATATGAAGGATGCTGCAACAAAGTCCTACTCAAAGAAGGGTCAGGATATTGTTGACGCTAACCACAATGCTATCGATGCAGGTGCAACTGCTTACCATAAGGTAGAGGTTCCCGCAGCTTGGGCAGATGCTACAGACGACGCAGCTGCAGCTAAGAGCGAAGGCAAGGAAAAGCTCGTTAAGATGGTTGACGGTATTCTTAAGCCTATCTCTGTTATGGGTGGCTATTCACTTCCCGTTTCTGCTTTTGCAGATCACGCTGACGGTACCTTCGAGCACGGTGCTTCTGCTTACGAAAAGAGAGGCGTTGCAGTTCTCGTTCCCGAATGGGATGCAACTACCTGTGCAAAATGTAACCAGTGTGCTTATGTATGTCCTCACGCTACAATCCGTCCCTTCGCTATGAACGAAGAAGAGCTTGCAGCAGCTCCTGCTTCTCTCAAGAAGGCAGAAAAGCCCATCGTGAAGACAAACTACACATATACTCTTGCAGTATCTCCCATGGATTGTATGGGTTGCGGCGTATGTATCGGCGTATGTCCCACAAAGAGCCTTAAGATGGTTGCACGTGAATCACAGCTCGACCAGCAGGCTGCATTTGATTACTGCGTAGCTAACGTAACCGAAAAGCCCGAAACAACTGCTAACCTTACTGTTGTTTCCAGCCAGTACAAGAAGCCTCTCCTTGAGTTCTCCGGCTCTTGCGCAGGTTGTGCTGAAACTGCTTATGCACGTCTCGTAACACAGCTCTTCGGTGACAGAATGTATATCTCCAATGCTACAGGCTGTTCCTCAATCTGGGGCGGTCCCGCAGCAACATCTCCCTACACTGTTAACGAAAAGGGTCACGGTCCCGCATGGGCTAACTCCCTCTTCGAGGATAACGCTGAGCACGGTCTCGGTATGTACTATGGCCAGAAGGCTCTCAGAGACAGACTTATCGGCGAAGTTAAGGAAATGGTAGCTTCCGACTCCTGCAAGGCAGAGGTTAAGGCTGCTGCAGAAGCATACCTTGCTACTGTTGAAGACGGCGAAAAGAACACAGCAGCTGCTGATGCTCTTGTTGCTGCAATCAAGGAAGCAGGCGCTACATGCGACCTTTGCAAGGATGTTCTCGAAAACAGCGAATACCTTTCCAAGAAATCCGTATGGATCTTCGGCGGTGACGGTTGGGCATACGATATCGGTTACGGCGGTCTTGATCACGTTATCGCTTCAGGCGAAGACGTAAACATCTTCGTATTCGATACAGAAGTTTACTCCAACACCGGCGGTCAGGCTTCCAAGGCTTCCAACATCGGTCAGGTTGCACAGTTCGCAGCTGCCGGTAAGGAAATCAACAAGAAGAGCCTTGCTGAAATCGCAATGAGCTACGGTTATGTTTACGTTGCACAGATCGCTATGGGCGCTAACATGAACCAGACTCTCAAGGCTATCCAGGAAGCTGAAGCTTACAAGGGTCCCTCAATCATCATCGGTTACTCACCCTGTGAAATGCACTCAATCAAGGGCGGTATGATGAACTGCCAGGCAGAAATGAAGAAGGCTGTTGAATGCGGCTATTGGAACCTCTTCCGCTTCAATCCTGCTCTCAAGGCAGAAGGCAAGAATCCCTTCACTCTCGACTCTAAGGAACCCAACGCAGAGTATCAGGCATTCATCAAGAATGAAGCTCGTTACACAAGACTTATGCGTGAATTCCCCGACAGAGCTGAAGCACTCTTCCAGAAGAGCGAAAAGGTTGCTCACGACAGATATGCACACCTTCTCAAGCTCAAGGATCTTTACGCTCCCGACGCTGAATAATTTCAGTTCAGAAATGAATTATCCCTCCGAAGAAATTCGGAGGGATTTTTTATGCCCGATTTTTTCAATATATAATTCAGTCGTGATACCTTCGCAGAGTTGCATCGCTACAGAATAGTGAATTCAGTTCGCAATAATGAACATCTCTATATTCAATGAAGGATTCCATCGTTATCCGCTTGAGCTGTTGGGACTTTTTGGCCGGCAAAGCAAACAAAAATCCACTGTGAAAAGTCTGTTCTTGACTCATACAGTGGATTTTATTGTAAATATTCGTTTATCCGAGATATGTTCTCAGAAGCTTGTGTGTGGCGTCGTATCTTGCGTTGTAGCTTTCGCAGCCGATAACTACAGTTATGATTGTCCGTTTGTTTTTCGTTGCGGCACCTATTATTCCTGTGTATCCGTCGTGGACGGTGCCTGTTTTCATTCCGTGTGCATAAGGGGAATAGTAGTAGGCATAGGAAGCGATAAGGGAGTTGGTTGTTTTCCAGGCGTGTCCCTGTCCCGTAAGGGCTGTCACATACTTGTAGGGGGTGGAGGTTATCTTTTTGAGAGTTTTGTTAGTGAGAACCTTTTTTGCCACAAGAACAAGGTCATGCACCGTGGAATAATGACCGTCTACGGGGTATCCGTGGGGATTTACAAAATGTGAGCCTGTAGCACCGAGAGACTTCATATATTTATTCATAAGCCCTACAAAGTAATTCTTTGCTGCAACATAGCCCATATTTTTGTTGCCGGAAACCTTTCTTGCACAGTTTACGGCAATTGTATATGCCGCATCTCCGCCCGAGGGAAGGAGCAGACCGTAAAGAAGGTCACCGAGTCTGTATTTTTCTCCTCTTCTGATGTCGCATCGGCTGGAGTAAGCTTCAACCATATTCAGCTCGTTTCCGACTACTATAGTGTCGTTTATATTCATATACTTGAGTGCTACAAGAGCAGTAACAAGCTTTGTTATACTTGCGGGATAGCAGCGGGAATTGATGCGGTTTTCGAAGATGTATTCCTTGTTCGTTGCATCATAAACGGCGGACATATAATTAAATACAGGTGCGTTAACCTTTACTTTAACGGAACGCTTGTATTTTTTGTTGTATATGGCGGTGAGGGTTACCGTTCCCTGTCCTGCAGCAAAAAGTCTGCCGTTTTTGTATTTTATAACCGACTTGTCTGAGCTTTTCCATTTTACCTTTGAGTTGTTGTAGTACGGGACCGTTATTTCAGGGTATTCTCCCTTTCTGATAACTGAGGGAAGTTCAATTGAGATCTTTCCGATAGCTGCCTTTTTAATTGACGATGCCTGTCCCTTTGAGTATTGATCGGCAGTTTTTATCACAGGAACTATTTTGAAATAATATGTCTTTTCAGGTGTTTTTTTCTCATAGGTATAGGTAGTCTTTTTTGTTGTTTCAATTTTCTTGTATTTGCCGTTTTTTGAAGAGGCAACATAAACATCGTAAAGATTTTCTCTGCCCGACTTTTTCCATCTGAGGGTTACACTTACACTGTCGCGTGCGACAATTTCGGGAGTTGTACCCTTTTTCGGCAGAGTATAAAGTCTGATAAGCTCGCTTTTATCAGATGAGGGTCTGCCCTTGGCGGTGGCTTTTACTCTGATTTTATAACGGTTATTGCCGTTGAGACCTGTTATTTTGAAGGATGTAGCCTTTGTATTTCCGACAAGGGTGTATCCGTCCTTACCGGAGATTCCGCAGTAGATACTGTAGCTTTCTGCACCCTTGACAGGATTCCATTTAACAGTAATGCTTGTTGCGGTTGCAGAAGAGTAGGCAAGGCCCTTAGGTGTGCTGAGCTTGCTTTTGTCTGCGGGCTTGGTAGTGGTAGGCTTGGTTGTGGAGGGGACCGTAGTGGTCGGCTCGGTGACATCAGGCTCTGTTACTGTAGGCTGAGTGGTTGTTGTCTCCGTGACGGCGGGGGCAGTGGTGTGCGGGATTTCATTTTCCTCAGTGGCATATGCAAAAGAGCAAGACACAGAAAGAAGCATGACAAAGGTTACCGATAAAAGCATAAAAAGTCTTTTCATTATATAATATACCTCTTAATAAAAGCTTTAAATTTTCACTTAATTCTATCACAGTGAAAAACAGTAGTCAATTCTTTTTGAGACAAAGAATTATTAAGATTTTCTTATTGGTTGACTTTTAAAATAAAATATGCCATAATTCATGCATAATGTGAGGAGGATTTTTTATGAAAACAATGAAAAAAGTCATGTGTATTGTTTTGTCGTCAGTGCTGCTTTTTACTTGCGGTATTACAGCCACAGCCGCTGACAGTGCAAAATACGGCTGCAATAACGGTGGCGGTTCTGAATTTGGCGAAGCCGTAAAGGCTTTCTTTGAAGGCTTTATAAAAAAAATCAGGCTTTTCTTTGACAAAATCGCCGTTCTTTTTGCAGGAAATAAGTTTACGGGGGGAGATTATTCTATTCCCGAGCTTGACCTGAGTGTGCTTCCCGAAGAGCTTAAGTCAAGCAAATATGAATATCTTTACACGCTTTCAACTGTGGATAATTCCCGCGATTATATGGCACATCCCGACAGTGTGCTTCTTAAGGACGGCAGTATTCTTACGGTTTATCCGGCGGGTCACGGTAAGGGAGCAGTTCTTAACAGGATAAGCACAAACGGCGGTATCAGTTGGGAAGACACAATTGAAAACACTCCGGAAAGCTGGGTCAATTCTCTTGAAACACCTACCGTGTACCGTCTCGAATTCAGTGACGGCACACCCGACAAGCTTATTCTTATCTCTGCTAATCCGAAATGGCCGAATATGAATACTCCCGGTGGCTTTGAGTGTTCAATTTCTGCTGATGAAGGAAGAACCTGGACAGAGTTTCAGCGCTTTTACGGTCACGACAGTGAAAACGGTGTAACACCCATCGTTGCTATGGCAAGTCTTACAAGACTTAAGGAAAACGGTGAATTCGTCGATAAGTGGATGGGATTTTTCCACGACAGCGATTTTTACAATTATAAAACTATTCTTACCTTTGATGAAGAGGGTAATATGCAATGGAGCACCCCTGAAAGATATCTTGCGCCTCACCGTGAAACGGAAAAGAAGGCTCAGATGTGCGAAATAGAGGTAATACGCTCAGATATGGGTAAGGGCGATGAGCTTTGCCTTATTGCACGCAGTCAGTCGAAAAAGATAAACTCTATGATTTCCTTCTCTTCTGATGAGGGTAAGACCTGGAGTGAGCCGAGAGAGCTTCCCGCTTCTCTTAACGGCGAAAGACACAAGGCGGATTATACACCTGACGGCAGACTTTTCATCACCTTCCGTTCCATTGAAAGGGGCGAAAAGGCAAGAGAAAACGCCAAGGATGCAACTGACAGAAACAGAGGCTGGATAAGCGAGGGTCTTGTTGCCTGGGTAGGCACTTATGAAGATCTGAAGCAAGGCAACGAGGGTCAGTACAGAATAAAAATAGCTCATATATACGATGAGAGACAGACTGTGCCTGAATATTACGCAAATGCCGATACAGGCTACTGCGGTAATGTTGTGCTGTCTGACGGCACTATAGTTACCTGCAGCTACGGCAAGTACAGAGCCGATGAAAAGACAGCAAACGGCAAGGAATACAGAACCTCCATCTGTTCAAAGAGAATTAATCTCAGAGATACGGATGAGCTGGTAGCGAAGATGAAATGATGTTCGGATGCAATTATTTAACGGTGCAATAAAAACGGAATGGTCAAGACCATTCCCTACACCTGTTTTATTCGGATATATAATTCAACTCCCGATGTGAAGGTCGGGAGTTTCGTTTTAGGAGAGATTAACCGTAAGGTTCGGTTTTATCGGTGGGTTAAGGAGGTAATATGTGCTTACATTATGAAAGTCGGCTAATTTTATGAGGATTTTTGTGGGAATGTCGAGTTCGCCCCTTTCATAGTTACTGTATACCCGTTGACTGCATGAAAGAATTTCGCCCATTTCTCTCTGTGAAAGGTCTTTATCTTCTTTTAAATTTCTTATTCTGTTATAAAGCACAATATCACCTCGTAATTATTATTGTGCTAGCAGATAATACGCTATTGACTTTTAGCGGAGAATCCGCTAGAATGATTTTGTGAACACAGAGAAAGTCGAAAAGAAAATCCGGTTCTGTAAATAAAAAAAGTAACGAGGAGTGTTTTTTTATGAAGAAACTATGCAGTGTGGTATTTATTTTATTTATTATGTGTGCCTTTCATTTGGAAGGAAAAGCCGCAGATAAAAATGATTTAACCTTTGAACTTAGTGATGATGGTCGTTCTTATGTTGTTGATTGGTGTGAAGAAACAGCAACAGGAAAATTGGTGATTCCGTCAAAGTATAAGGGCTTACCGGTTACTGAAATAGGAGCTTTTGCGTTTTCAAGTAGTGAATTGTTAACAGAAATTAGTATGCCTGACACTATAACACATATTAATAAGTTTGCATTTAGTGGATGTTATAATTTGGAACGTATAAAACTGTCCAAAAATTTAGTTTATATAGGGGAAAGTACTTTTTCCTATTGCAATAGTTTGGAAAGTATTACAATACCTAAAAAGGTAACAGATATATGTACCGGTGTGTTTGATAATTGCGATAATCTTGAAAAGGTGGTGCTTCCTGACAAATTAAAAACAATAGGTGTGGATGCATTTGCTTTTTGCGAAAGCTTGGAAAAAATTGTAATTCCTGATAGTGTAACAAAAATTGGTGTTCAGGCTTTTATGTATTGTGAGAGCTTGCAAGAGATTGTTATTCCCAATAAAGTCAGTAGTATAAGTAAAGAGACTTTTTATAACTGCAGTAATCTTAAATCAATAAGTATAGGAAAAAATGTAAAAAAAATTGGTGAAGATGCTTTTTTCGGTTGCAAAAATTTGGAGGATGTTTATCTGTTTACCAAAGACTTACCTAAAATTGCGGATGGAAACCTTAACTTTATCGCTTCAGAGTGGCATTATATTATTACAAAAACAACGAAGGCAACTATATCTGAAAACGGTAAAAAATCAAATGTATGCAAAGATTGTGCCAAAGTAGTGAGTGATACGGTTATTTTTAGACCTGATAAAATTACTCTCTCGAATAAAAAGTACACATACGACGGTAAGAACAAAACACCCGCTGTTACAGTTAAGGACAGCAAGGGTAACACTCTTAAGAAGGACACGGATTACACAGTGACTTATCCGAAAAAGAGAAAGTCTATTGGCAAATATACAGTAAAAGTTACATTTAAAGGTAAGTACAGCGGTACGAAAAAGATTACCTACGAAATCGTTCCTGCTAAAGTAACTCTCTCTAAACTTACAGCAGGCAAAAAGCAGCTTGCAGTTACGTGGAAAACTGTAAGCAGTGTCACTGGATATGATGTGGTTTACTCTACATCAAAGGATTTCACAAAGAAAACAACAAAGACCATTACGGTAAAAAATTCAAAGACCAAAAATAAAACAATCAAAAAGCTCACAAAAGGCAAAAAATATTATGTGAAAATTAGAGCATATAAGACAATAGGCGAAAATACTTATTATGGTGCTTACAGTTCAGTAAAAAGTATCAAAGTCAAATAATTCAGGTAGGGGCGGATATTATCCGCCTCTCATTTTTTCATTAAGTAAACTGATTATCTTGCATTTTCATAAACAATATGCTATACTCTTTTCACAGACAGAGCTTTTGGTGTTTCTATATCAAACACCGAAGGCTCTTTTTTTGGAGGAATAAAAATGAAAAAGAAAATCTTTTACACGGAATGGGCTTATGTTCTCGGTCTTGTAATTATGGCTTTTGCTGCTGCCTTTACCGAAAAGGCTGATTTCGGAATGTCAATGGTGGTGGCACCTGCTTACATTCTGCATCTTAAGATGTCGGAATTTTTTCCTTGGTTTACCTTCGGTGTAGCTGAATATATTTTTCAGGGAATACTTGTTCTTCTGACGGCTATCGTGATGAAAAGGTTTAAAAAATCCTATCTGTTTTCTTTTGTAACGGCTGTGCTTTACGGAACTCTTCTTGATATGGCAATGAATATTATTTCACCCTTGCCTGACGAAGTCTTTGCCGTACGTGTTCTGTGGTATATAATCGGAACGGTTTTCTGCTCTCTTGCCGTTTCACTCTTTTTTCACACCTATATCTCACCGGAAGCTTATGAGCTTATTGTCAAGGAGCTCTCTGTAAAATTTAATTATAACATAAACAGGGTCAAGACCTTCTACGACTGCGCAAGCACTGTTTTAGGCATTTTGATGTCCTTTGCCTTTTTCGGCTTCGGTGTTTTTGAGGGTGTTAAGCTCGGAACGGTAATTTGTGCTTTTATAAACGGATTCCTTATAGGCAGATTTACTTTATTGCTTGAAAAAAGCTTTGATTTTAAAAACAGATTTGACCTTGAAAGGCATTTTTCCGTCTGATTTGACGTGCGTTTTGCGGAAAACTCTGCGGAAAATTCGGAAAACTATTAGTTTTCAACTAAAAAAACGTAAATGTTGATAATTTTTGATACATATTTACAGAAAACTGTTTTTTGATTTCAGGTTGACATCCAAAGACTTTTTATGTTATTATTGTTTCATCGCTTTACTACGATAAAGAAAGGAAGATGAAAAAATGACATCACAATTATTAGCATTTATTCTTTATTTCGTTGTTGTCCTGGGCATTGGTGTGTTCTTTATGTTACGCAGCAAGGGCGCAGGTGAAGAAGAATATTTCCTCGGAGGACGTTCTATGGGTCCCTGGGTAACGGCAATGAGCGCCCAGGCATCGGATATGAGCGGCTGGCTTCTTATGGGCTTCCCCGGAAGCATTCTCGCCTTCGGTATGGGACAGGTCTGGATAGGTATAGGTCTTGCTCTCGGTACAATAGCGAACTGGATTTTTGTGGCAAAGAGACTTCGTAATTTCTCTAAAGCCGCAAACGATTCCATCACTCTCCCTCAGTATCTTACAAACCGTTTTGCCGCAACAAGCCCCGTGCTTCAGATTATCTGTGCGATTGTTTTTCTAGTGTTCTTCACTGTTTACGTTGCTTCAAGCTTTGTTGCAGGCGCTACAGTTCTTACAAGCGTTGTTCCTCAGTTTGAGGGTAAGGAAAGTCTTGCACTTCTTGTTTTCGCACTTATTATCATCGCTTACACCTTTTCGGGCGGCTTCAAGGCGGTTTGCTGGACAGACTTTTTCCAGGGTCTTATGATGCTTGTAGCTCTTATGGCAGTTCCTATCGTTATTCTTATGACTAAGGAGCTCAATGCGGAAGCACTTAATTTCATCGGTACAGACGGTGTGATGAATACCTTCGGTACAAATCCCTTTGACGCAGCTCCTCAGGATATTATTTCAGGTCTTGCATGGGGTCTCGGCTATTTCGGTATGCCTCACATTCTCGTAAGATTTATGTCCATCAGAAAGGCTTCGATGATCAAAACCTCTTCAACTGTTGCTATCATATGGGTTATTCTTTCTCTCGGTGCAGCTATTGCAATTGCGATTATGGGCAGAATGCTTGTAGGCGCAGAGCTTGTGGCACAGGGCAAGCAGGCAAATATTTTCATTGTGCTTGTCGGTGACCTTTTCCCCGGCTTTATTGCGGGTCTGCTTCTGTCGGCTATCGTTGCCGCCGCTATGAGTACGGCTGACTCACAGCTTCTTGTTGCCTCGTCATCCTTCACAAGTGATATTTATAAGCCTGTTTTCAGAAAGAACGCTTCCGACAAGGAAATTCTCTGGATGGGCAGACTGGTTGTTATTCTCGTTTCCGTTGTGGCTTATTTCATCGCTTCAAGCAAGGGCAGCGGCGCACAGGCTATTATGAGCATGGTTGAAAATGCCTGGGGCGGCTTCGGCGCAGCCTTCGGTCCCGTTATTATTCTCTCACTCTTCTGGAAAAGAACCTCCTACAAGGGTGCAATTGCAGGTGTTGTCTGCGGTGCGGTAACAGACGTGCTTTGGCTTATTTTCCTGACAAAATCAACAGGAATTTATGAAATTCTTCCCGGCTTTATCGTTGGTCTTATTGCCTGTGTGGTTGTAAGTCTTATTGATAAGGCTCCCGGTGAAGAGGTTATTAAAATCTTCGAAACTGCTACTGCAAAGGGCTACGACGAGGACTGATAAAAAACATAAGAATCAAAAGAGCGACACTTCATTTCAGGAGTGCCGCTCTTATTTTTTTATATTTCCGTTAGCGGGGCCGTCAATCACTCTTCCTTTTCTTGTGAATCTTGAGCCGTGACAGGGACAGTCCCAGCTGTGTTCCGCCTTGTTATACCGCAGAGCACAGCCCAGATGGGGACAACGCTTCAGTGTAGGGTAAAGGTAGCCGATAAGAGTCTCTGTGCCGTTTGTGAAAATCTGCGGGGTAAGCATACTGCGTGAGGGTGAAAAAATTTCGGTATAAGGACTTGTACTGCCCGAAAGAAGGTCGGAAAGAACCATTGCTCCCGTCATAGCACCGGTCATACCCCATTTATTAAAGCCGGTCAGAGTGTAAAGATTGTGTGTACTTTTGGAGTAAGCACCGATGTATGGCATGGAATCAAGGCTCATACAGTCCTGTGCTGCCCAATGAAATTTTTCATGTGCTTTAGGATAGAATTCTTTTGCCTTCTGCCGTATCTCAGCGTAGCTTCCGCCTTTTTTGCCTGTACGGTGATCACCTCCGCCTAAAAGCAGAAGGCTTCTGTAGCTTCGGAAGGATAGGCCGTTTTCCTTTTCATCAAGATACATACCGTTGAGCTCTGCCGCATTTTCAAGGGCGATTACATAGGAGCGGTGCTGATAAAGCTTCAGGGAATAAAGTCCGTGCTTGTTGATAAAAGGAAAATGAGTTGCAACAATGACAGTATCAGCATTAACCGAGCCTGCTTCAGTAATGGCCGTGTTGCCCTTCATCTCTGTAACACGGCTGTTTTCGTATACAGAAAGATTTTTCGAAATTTCCGCTACGAAGAGAAGCGGGTGAAACTGTGCCTGATTTTCTGTTTTTACGGCGCCTACAACAGAGAACGGAAGAGAAAGTTTGTCGGTAAATTTACCCTCTGCTCCGATTTTTCGGATAGCATCAAGCTCAGCTTCAATTTTCTGTCGGCTGTCTGTGGAATAAATATAGTTATCTTTTGTTTCAAAATCACATTTTATGTCTTTGCACAGACTACGGAATTTTTCGAGAGCTGAACGGTTTGCTTCGTAGTATGCCTTGGCAGTTTCCGTACTCTTTTTTATAAGCTCAGAGTAGATAAGGCCGTGCTGATGTGTAATTTTTGCTGTAGTGCTTCCTGTTGCTCCGCTGCAGATTTTACCGCTTTCGAGTACAACGGAGCTTATTCCCTTTTCTTTCAGCAGATAAGCCGTCAGAAGACCTGCCATACCGCCGCCGATGATAAGAACATCTGCTTTTATATTTTCTTTAAGAACGGGAAAAGAGGGAAGGACAGCTGTTTCGTGCCACAAAGAAGACATATTTACACCTCTTTAAAAAAATATATGTTTATCTTTGGCTTTTTCGGCAGAAACATTCATCATATGAAAAAAATTCCCCTGCCTTGCGGTAGGGGAAGATAATGTCTGATTTACTTTGCTTCTGACGGTATGGGCTTTATTATTTTTTTATACACGTAAGAGAAGCAGATGAGAGTTACCGTAAGTGACATAACTTCTGCTATGGGGAAGGCTAACCAGACGTTGTTGAGCACACCTGTTTTCGAAAGCAGATATGCGGCAGGAAGAAGAACGACAATCTGGCGGCAGAAGGAGGTAATCATTGAAAAATAGCTTTTGCCGAGAGCCTGGAATGCAGAGCCGAGATTGATGCATACACCGGCAAGAATGAAGCTTGTGCTGATAGTTCTGAGAGCGGGGACACCGATTTCCATCATTTCGTCCTTTGCATCAAAGAGGCGGAGCATCTGTTCAGGGATAAGCCACATAAGAAGCATACCGACTGCCATAATTGCAACGGCAATGGTACAGCTGAAACGGAGACATTCCGTGATTCTTTCTTTTCTTTTTGCTCCGTAGTTGTAGGCAATGATGGGAATGACACCGTTGTTAAGACCGAATATAGGCATAAAGATAAATGATTGAAGCTTGAAGTAAACACCGAAAACAGCAGCGGCTGTTGTGGTAAAGCTAAGGAGAATCTTGTTGAGAAGGAAGGTCATAAGTGAGCCTATACCTACCATAAGCACCGAGGGAATGCCTATTTTATAAATATCACCGATGATTTTAAAGTCGGGACGAAGATTGCTGAAGCGGAGATTGATTTCTCTGTTGGCTTTTTCGTTGAGGATGATGCCTACGGCAAAGGCTACAGTCTGACCTATGACCGTTGCAATTGCAGCACCCTCAGCCTCCATACGTGGGAAGGGTCCTATACCTAAAATGAACAAAGGGTCAAGGATGATGTTTGTGATTGCGCCGGCAAGCTGTGTTACCATCGAAAGGGTGGTCTTGCCTGTTGCCTGCATAAGTCTTTCCATGATTACCTGGCCGAAAAGGCCTACGGAGGCGATGCATACAACAGAAAGATAGTCTGTACCGTAATTGTAGATGGTGCTTCCCTTTTCTACCTGTGCGGCAAAGAAAATTTTTGTGCCGAAAATGCCGAAAAGAGCAAAAAGAACAGCGCTGAGCATGGCAAGCAGAACGCCCTGTGCAGCAATTTTGTTTGCCTTTTCGAAATTCTTTTCACCAAGACTTCTTGAAAGAAGAGCGTTAACGCCGACACCGGTACCTGTTGCCACGCCAATCATAAGATTCTGTGCGGGGAAGGCAAGAGAGACGGCAGTGAGTGCGTCCTCGCATACCTGTGAAACGAAGATGCTGTCAACTACGTTGTAGAGTGCCTGGACAAGCATGGACACCATCATGGGCAGTGACATAGTTATAACAAGCTTTTTTACGGACATAACGCCCATTTTGTTTTCTCTGTTCATTTTAACCTCCGTGATTTTAAAAGTCTGGGCTTATTATAACACTTTTGGATATTTATTTCCATAGCATAGCGAAAATTTGTTGTTTAAATTGTATGTATATTCCAAGGCGTTTTTGTTTATGTTGCACAGTAGGTGCAGATAGCTAACGACATCTTTTGCGGCCACGGCAATCTGTAGGGACACGGCGTGCTGTGTCCGAAAAACATCCCGTCTTTAAATTATACTTTCTGCTGATAAAACCATGTTCACGTTCGAGCCAATGGGGCTTTTACTTTTGCACAAGCGAGCGCAAAAGTAAACAAAGCGCCCTTTTGCCTCGGGAAACTTTATCAAGGCTCAATGCCGCTGATTATATTCAGAAACAGCTTTTTGTGGGAAAGTTATCACTTCCCCACGTGCCGCCTACGTAAACTCGGCGGAGATAAGGTGTTACCGTAGAACTTTACTGTATTTGTGTTTTTTTGCCACGTTCAAAATGACAGTATGTGTGACGTAGGGGAGGATAACGTGCCGAAACCTCCGTCTGCTCACCTTGGTCTGATTAACAAAAAAACGTTACAAAAGCTTTGCTTCAGGCTTTTGTAACGTTTTCAGATATTTACTTTGAGTCTTTATTCTTTTACTGTCTCTCTGAAATAGATGATTTCACCGCTTACATTGTGTATGACTCCGCTTACCTTTTTGCCCAGACCGTAGTAGTTGGTTTTTTCATAAAGAGGAAGTATGGTACAAGTGGAAATGAGATGCTGCTCCGCATCCTTTGTAAGGGTTGAAAGGGCGGCGATTCCGTCGGATTTCTTTATTTTCGAAAGCAGTGAATCGTATTTCTTGTCCTTCAGCATAACGAAGCTTTCCTTGCTTGAGGAGCTGAAGGTGCTTAAAATGTGATGAGCTCTGTTGCCTGTGAAATCAAGGTCGGTCAGAGCAAGCTGAAAATCACCGTTCTTCACCCGCTCCTTGAGGGTGACCTCATCGGTTGCCTCGGCGTATACGGTGAAGGAGACACCTAAAATTGACTGCCAGGACTGCATAAGAGCTCTTACGGTGTTTTCGTTTTCTTCAGAGCAGAGAACGGTTATCTCAATGCCGGATTTATCAAGCTGAGAAAGTCCTTTTTTGAACACGGTCAGAGGACTTGCGTTGTAATATCTGTCGGTATTTGCTCTGTAGCTGCTGAATTTGAGAGAGCCTGTAAGGAAGGAGTCGGGAATTATGCCCTTTGCGTTGCATTCACCCATAACTGCCTCTAAGGTTTTATAGTCAAAGGAAGAAACGATTCCCTTACGGATATTTTCGTTTTTGAGATTTTCGTCTCCGCAGTTAAAAACAAGAGCCATAACTGAGGAAGGGAAGGCGTTGACGGAGTACTTTTTCTTTTTCGAAAGCTCTTCTGCCTGGTCTTGTGTAAGAGGTGTTACGGAGTAGGTGCTGTCGGTAAGCTTTTTAAGGCGGGTGGGCTGTTCGTTGTTTATTGAAAAATAAACTGAAGCGGGCATAACCGAGTCAGCGCTGTGGTAGGTGTCGCTTTTTCTGACAGAAACGGAAACATCGTCAGCCCAGTTGTTTATATAGAAGGGTCCGTTGTAAATGAGATATCTTGTGGCAAGTCCGTACCTTCCGCCTGTTTTTTCGAAAAACTCTTCATTACAGGGCATACAGTAGCTTTCAAGAAGAGTGTAAAGAAAATCGGGGTCCGCATCGGAAAGGGTAATCTTAAGAGTGTAGTCGTCAATGGCCTTTATGCCGAGTGCCGAGGGCTTGAGAGAGCCTTTATAGACCTTCTTTGCGTTTTTGATTGAAAAAAGACTGTTCGCACCGGGACATCTTGTTTCGGGCAGAAGAGCACGTGTAAGCCCAAAGACAAAATCATGTGCCGTTACACGGCTGTCAAAGCTTTCCTTATAATCTTCACCGATAACCTTTCCGGCCGCTGAGGTTATCTTCCATTTCATATCCTGTCGGAGATGGAAGGTATAAACGGTAGCGTCGGCGTTGGTTTTCCATTTTTCGGCTGCAGCGGGGATGATGTTGCCGTCTTTGTCCAGAGTAACAAGACCTTCAAAGCAGTTTGCAATAATATTTTTTGCACCGATGTCATAAATTATCTGTGGGTCAAGGAAGCGGGGGTCCTTGTCGATGGGATAAACGAGCTGTGCATCGGCGCCCTTGTTTCCTGCGCAGGAGCAGAAGGACAGCAGTATAATAAATACGAGAGATAAACTAAGAAGTTTTTTGAGCATTTTTTTCATTCCTTAATATATTAAAATAATCATTATTCTGAAATCGAAATAAACTTTCATTCTTTACTGTTATAATAAAAGGTATTAAAAATAAACTTAGGGGAGAGTAAAAAATGAACGGTGTACCGAGCATAATTATATATGCGATACTGATACTACTTATTATATGCGTTGTTCTTTTGGTTTTGTTGCTAAAAAAGAAAAATAACGGAGAAACTGACAGACTTTTTGAGCAAAATGAAAAAACCTGGGATAAAATAGATAAGGTGGTCGCCTCTGTTGAGGGCAGTGTCCGTGATGAATTCAGCAAAAGCCGTATGGAAAATGCCGCTTCGTCCAGTCAGCAGAGAAAAGAGCTTACCGCCGCCTTTGCTGATATGAATGTTATTCTCAGAAAAATGACAAATGATAATTATGAGCATAATCTGAAAATGAGCGAAACCATTTCACAAAAGCTTCTTGAAATGCGTAAGGGCAATGAGGAAAAGCTTGAACAGATGCGTCTTACCGTTGACGAAAAGCTTAATGAAACTCTTACAAAGCGTCTTGATTCATCCTTCAGAACAGTAAGTGAGCAGCTTGAAAATGTTTATAAATCTCTCGGTGAAATGAAGGTGCTTTCAAGCGGTGTAACGGAAAATGTAACCTCTCTCAACAGAATTCTTACCAATGTAAAGGCAAGAGGCACCTGGGCAGAGGTTCAGCTTGAGGGTCTTCTTGACCAGACTATACCGGGAATGTATGACAGGAATGTTATGACAAACCCTGCTTCAAGAAATATCGTTGAGTTTGCGGTTAAGATTCCTTCGGGCGACGACAAAAATGTTATAACCTGGCTTCCCATTGACTCAAAGTTCCCCGTAGAGGCATATATCCGTCTTTGCGAAGCAGCAGACAGAGGAGATGCGGCACAGGTTGAGGCAAACAGAAAGATGCTTGAAACCACAGTTCTCACCCAGGCTAAGGAAGTAAAAAAATATATCAATGAGCCTGCAACTACCCCCTTTGCTATACTCTATCTTGCAACGGAGGGACTTTACAGCGAAATAATTTCTTCAAAAAACGGCATCGCAGAAAGATGTCAGAACGAGTTTAATATCATGATTGCCGGACCGAGCACCATAACAGCTCTTCTCAACTCTCTTTCAATAGGCTTCCGTGCAATGGCAATCAACGAAAAGGCAAAGGAAGTGCGTACAGTTCTTGCTGCAGCAAAGGTGCAGTATGAAAAATTCGGCACAGTTCTTGAAAAGGCAAAGAAGAAAATCGAAGAGGCAGGTAAGAGCCTTGATGATGCAAAGAGCAGAAACGACATAATTCAGAAAAAGCTGCGTACAGTGGAAACAATTGATGCTTCCGAGGGAGCAGAGATTCTGGGGCTTGAGGAATAAGGCGGAGCTTCGTTAAATGCAATAATAAGCTTCAGAGAAAATAACCGTAGGGGCGACCGTTGATTGTCCGCCAATTAACATCAATCCTACCTTCGGGTAGGGGCGGATAGTATCCGCCCGATTAAATGAAAACAAACATTTTTACAGTATGAGGTAATTATGTATAACAGAACTTACAGAGAAATCGATTTAAACGCAATTGCACATAATTTTGATCTTCTGTCGCAGAAAGTGGCAGACGGAGTGAAAAAATGTGCCGTTATAAAGGCTGATGCCTACGGACACGGAGCTGTGCCTGTGGCAAAGGCTCTTGAAGATAAGGCGGATTATTTTGCCGTGGCATGCTTTGATGAGGCGATGGAGCTGAGACAGGCGGGTATAACCCTGCCCGTGCTTGTTCTGTCTTACATCTGTCCCGATTATTTCGGTCAGACGGTCGAAAATGACATTACAGCCACCGTTTACACCCTTGATGATGCACTTATGCTCGATAAGGCGGCAGAGGAAAAGGGTAAAAAAGCAAAGGTGCATATTGCTCTTGACACAGGTATGAACAGAATCGGCTTTCCGCTTTCAGACTCTTCAGCAGAAATCATAAAGCAGATAACAGACCTTCCCTTTATTGAAACAGAGGGAATCTTCAGCCATTTTGCCAAGGCTGACATGGAGAGGGACAGCTATTCCGATGAGCAGATAAAGCTTTTCGACGCTTTCCTTTCAAGGCTTAAAGGTATGGGTGTGGATATTCCTCTTCCGCATCTTTACAATACTGCCGGTGTTTTCCGTTTTGAAAAGAAATATCCCATGGTAAGAATGGGTATTGCAATTTACGGCATCAATCCGATGGATTACCCTACAAAGGATGAGGGGCTTATTCCTGCCATGGAGGTAAAGACTCACGTTATTCATCTTCACGAGGTAGATGAGGGCGAGGGTATCAGCTACGGTCACACCTACGTGGCAAAGGAAAAAAGAAGGATAGCTACTCTTTCCGTAGGTTATGCCGACGGCTTCAGACGAGTTCTTTCCAATAAGGGTCATGTTCTCATAAGAGGGGAAAAGGCTTATGTTACCGGTAAGGTTTGTATGGACCTTGTTATGGTGGATGTAACTGACATAAAGGATGTAAAAGTCGGTGATGAAGCGGTAATTATCGGAAAAAGCGGAGACAGAGAAATTTCCGCCAACGATTACGGAAAAATGTACGGCTCTTTTGCTTACGAAGCGCTGTGCACCTTCTCTCCGAGAGCTAAAAAGATTTATAAATGAGGTATAAAAGATGATAAGATTTGAAAGCGACTACACCCAGGGTGCAGTACCCGAAATAATTGAAAAATTGGTTGAGACAAATCTGGAGCAGACTCCAGGCTACGGCACGGATAAATACTGTATGTCTGCCGCTGAAAAGATAAAAAAGGAAATCGGCAACGAAAATGCAGATGTTCATTTCCTTGTAGGCGGCACACAGACAAACTATATTTTTATCGCAAGTGCTCTTCGCCCTCATCAGGGAGTAATTTCTGCCTGTACGGGACACATCAATGTTCACGAAAGCGGCTCTGTTGAAGCTGTGGGACACAAGGTTATCGGTCTTCCCTCCGAGGACGGAAAGATTACTGCCTGTCAGATTGAAAAGACGGTCAAGGATCATTATGCTGATCCCACCTTTGAGCATACTGTTCAGCCTAAAATGGTTTATATTTCATTTCCGACTGAAAACGGCACAATCTATTCAAAAAAAGAGCTTACGGATATTTACACCGTCTGCAAAGAAAATGATCTTATTCTTTTCATCGACGGAGCAAGAATGGGCTACGGTCTTGCAAGCGAGAAAAACGACCTCACATTAAAGGATATAGCCGCGTTAAGCGATGCTTTCTACATCGGCGGAACCAAGGTGGGCGCACTTTTCGGTGAGGCTCTTGTTATCACAAAGGAAAGCTGTAAAAAGGATTTCCGCTACATAGAAAAGCAAAAGGGCGCAATGCTTGCCAAGGGCAGACTTTTAGGCTTGCAGTTCGATGTGCTTTTCACTGACGGACTTTACCATAAAATCTCCCGTCACGCTGCCTCTCTTGCAATAAAAATCCGTGAAGCCTTCCTTTCAAAGGGTATAGAGCTTTACTACGATTCCTACACAAATCAGCAGTTCCCCATCCTCACCGATGAACAGCTCGGAAAGCTCAATGAGCATTTCGTTTCATCCTTCTGGGCAAAGCTGGGAGACAAAACTGCCGTACGCTTCTGCACCAGCTGGGCAACGCCTGAAAGAGATGTGGATTTCCTTATAGAAAAGATAATGGAGCTGTAAAATTATGAGAATGAGAAAAAAGAAAAATCTTGACACAAGACTTGAAAATGTCAGAGATTATATACTCGACCTGCCTTTAGGCGACGAGAGAGATTTCAATAAAGCGATCGAGGAAAAGAGCCTTATCGACTATAAAGAGATTTTCGGCAACGATAACCCTGTGAGAATGGAAATCGGCTGCGGCCGAGGTCAGTTCGCCATGGAGATAGCAAAAAGACATCCCGATGTGAACTTCATTGCCGTTGAAAAGGTGCTTAATGTTATCGTTCTTGCCTGCGAAAAGGCTAAAAAGGAAGGTCTTACAAACATAAAGTTTATCTGCGGCTCTGCGGAATATCTTCCGAAGTTCATTCCCGAAAAGAGCATCGAGCTGCTTTATCTGAATTTTTCCTGCCCTTATCCTAAGGCAAGATATGCAAGACACAGACTGACACACCGCTTTTTCCTTGATATCTACCGTGATTTACTTAAGGACGGTGCAGAGATTCATCAGAAAACAGACAATATGCACTTCTTTGAGTTCTCTATCGGTGAATTTTCACAGAGCGGATGGAAGATAAAGAATGTTTCTCTTGACCTTCATAACAGTGATTTTGAGGGGAATATCGTCACTGAATATGAAAAGAGATTTTCTGATCTGGGTCAGCCTATTTACAGGCTGGAAGCCTGGTATTAATCGGCAAAAAAATAAAAATCGTATATCTGAAAGGAAAGTAAAAATGAGTAAGGTAAAAAACGAAGCAAAAATCAAAAATCCTCTTATCGTAGCTGTCCGTGAGCAGTTAGAGCACAGAGCAACCTGGCTTTATCTTCTTTGCGATGAAGCAAGCAAAAGAGGTCTCGACCCCAAGGATTTCGGCTCAGCTGCCGTTAAGCGTTGCGGTCTTATGCAGGGCGCAGGTCTCGTGGAAAAGGGTAAGACAGACTCGCTTAAGGGTCTTCGTAAAACTCTTTTCACAAAGCCCGCACAGTGGGTTTTCGAAATGGATATCAAAAACTGCACAGATGATGAGCTCGAAATTCACTTCCACTACTGCCCACTTGTAAAGGCATGGCAGAAGGCAGGCTGCAGTGACGAAGAAATCGCAATGCTTTGTGACATCGCTATGTGCGGCGACAGAGGTATCGGTGAGCGCTACGGTGCAGAGCTCGATTTACCCAAGACTATCGCTAACGGTGATGATATCTGTCATCTGAGATACCACAAGAAATAATTCGGATGCGGAACCTCTCCGTCACTCCGTGACACCTCTCCTTTCAGGAGAGGCTTTTTCTTTTTTTGGGGGGGCACATAGCCTCTCCTGAAAGGCAATTCCCTCTGTTAGAGGGAGTGTCACGGAGTGACGAGGGTGTGCACTTGCCTCTCCTGAAAGGAGAGGTGGGGCTTTTTATTTTAAATCAAAAAAACTTATAAATTTTTCTTAATTCTATTGTTAATGGGCAAAATTTATTATATAATAAATTATTATAATAGAGTTATTATGTCCTCATATTAGAAAGGAGAAAACAATATGTTATTTTCTCAGGATATAGGTATAGATTTAGGTACAGCCAATACACTTGTGTTTGTCAAGGGTAAGGGCATCGTAATCCGTGAGCCGTCGGTTGTTGCAATCAATGTGGCAACAAGACCTGCAAAGGTGGTTGCTGTCGGCACTGAGGCAAAGGAAATGATAGGCAGAACTCCCGGGTCAATTACGGCTATGCGTCCTTTAAAGGACGGTGTTATTGCTGACTTTGATATCACCTGTGAAATGCTCAAAAAGTTTATTCATAAGGCTATGGGCGGTTCTTACCTTGCCAAGGCAAGGGTCGTTATCTGTATACCCTCGGGTGTTACAGAGGTTGAAAGACGAAACGTTCACGATGTAGCAATTGAAGCGGGCGCAAAGTATGTAAGCCTTATTGAGGAGCCGATGGCAGCAGCTATCGGTGCCGGTCTTCCTGTGGGACAGGCTATGGGAAGTATGGTTGTAGACATCGGCGGCGGTACTGCTGAGGTTGCCGTAATTTCTCTGGGTGATATCGTATGCTCACGCTCGGTAAGAATAGCCGGTGACAGCTTCGATAATGCTATCAGCCTTTACATCAAGAAAAAGTACAATCTTCTCGTCGGTGAAAGAACAGCCGAGGAAATCAAAATCAAAATCGGCTCTGCTACCGAATATGAGGGCGAGGGCAAGATGGAGGTCAAGGGAAGAAATCTTCTTGACGGTTTGCCTAAGAGCATAACAATCACCAGCGAAGAGGTGAGAGAGGCACTTAAGGACTCCGTTGACCAGATTCTCGATGCGGTAAAGTCTACTCTTGAAAAAACTCCCCCTGAGCTTTCGGCTGATATTATGGAGCACGGCATTACCCTTACGGGCGGTGGCGCACTCCTTCGCGGTATAGATAACCTTATTTCACAGCAGACAGGAATGCCTGTAAATGTTTCGGATAATCCTCTCGACTGTGTTGTGGACGGTACGGGAATTTATCTTGAATCGGACGTGCTCGGTGCTAACGGAAAAAGATTTTAAAATAAAAGGTGTTTAAAATGCTTCAGTTTATTAAAAGCAGAAAATTCAATGCTTTTCTTCTGACTGTCTGTGCTCTTTTGGTGGGCGCAATTCTTGCAGTGGCTGTGAGAAGCTCTTCCTCTCCCTTTACGGGTGCAATCGGAGTGATTTTCAGTCCCGTACAGAAGCTGTCTTCTCTTGTAGCCGAAAAGGTGGATTGGTTCTCCGATTCCTTCAGAGGCTCAGGGGCTTATATGCAGGAAATAGAAAGACTCAGACAGAAAATTGCTGAATATGAAAATAAAATAGTTGACTATAATGCTATGGAGCAGAAGGTCGCTTCCTATGAAAAGATGCTTGGTGTCAAAGAGAAAAACCGTGACTTTGTTTTGCAAAGAGCGGATGTTATCGGTACGGACAGTGCAGATATGTTCTCTTCTCTTATTATTGATAAGGGTAGTAACGACGATATCAGTGTCAACGACCCGGTAATCAGCGGAAACTATTTAGTAGGTATTGTAAGCAAGGTTCATCCCTCTTACTGCGTTGTTGAAACTATTCTCAGTCCCGGTCTCAACATCAGTGCTCTTGAAAGCAAAACAAGAGAAACGGCTTATGTCACCACCAGCACGGAGCTTTCGGCTAACGGTGCGTGTATGATGTCGGGACTTGAAAGAACAACTGCTGTTACTCCCGGTGGAATAGTTATAACCTCGGGTATAGGCGGTACATACCCCAAGGGTATAATTATCGGTACCGTAAGTGAGGTTGCGGAAAGCAAATATGACCTTTCCGATTACGCGGTTATTGAACCCGGCGTGGATGTACGGGAGATAGAAGACTTGTTTGTTATTACTGACTTCGAAGGTCAGGGTATTGAGGAAAAGGTTGATTAAAAGATAAAGGACGGTGATTGAAAATGAGATTTGCTTCTTCTCGCAATATCTATATAAGAAGAGCGCTGACAGCACTTCTCGTTTTTCTTACTGCTCTTTTTCAGCATTCGGGCTTTATTCCCCCGCTTTTCGGTGCACCTGCAATGCTGCTTGTTCCTCTTACTGTATGTATTGCCATGTATGAAAGAAGCATACCGGGAATGTGGTTCGGTGTGCTCTCGGGCCTTTTGTGGGACTTTGCCACTCCCGGCGGTGACGGCTTCTTTTCTGTTATGCTTACGGCGGTTGGATTTATATCGGGTGCTCTTGTGACCTTTATTTTCAGAAATAACATCCGTGCAGCACTGATTCTTTCTTTCGGAGCGCTGACGGTATGCAATCTGTCCTATTGGTTCGTGTTTATATTCCACAAGGGCTATGAGGGTGCATTTGATGTGCTCTTTTCAAGATATCTTCCCTCGGTGCTTTATTCGATGGTATTTGTTTTCGTTTATTATTACATTGTAAATGTTATTTTTAAAGCGGCAGAGGAAAAGGAAAGGTGACTTATAATTTCGCATTTAACAGAAAGGATGTGACAGGATGCAGAATAAAGCCGGTAAAAAAAGATACGCCATTATTATAGCAATGTTTATGCTGCTTTTTGCAGGCTTTCTTACGTATCTTTTCAATATCCAGATTATCAATACAAAGCAGAACGAGGATACGGTTGTTTCCTCTGTTGAGGTAAGCGTTGATGCTATCAGAGGAAATATCCTTGACAGAAACGGATATCCCCTTGTAACAAACAAGCAGGTCAATAAAATAGTTTTCAACTATCTTGCCTTTCCTAAGGATTACAGCGAAAGAAATCCTATTATTCTTGAGCTTATAAGGCTTTTTGATAAAAATAAGGTTGAGTGGAAGGATAATCTTCCCATCGAGCTGAAAAAGGGTAAGCTGCGTTTTGCAAAGGACAGGGATAATGAGGTTGCCTATCTTAAAAGCGAGGCCTTTCTCGATCTTAACTATTATGCAGATGTTGAGGACTGCTTCAATGCTCTTGTGGAAAAATACAATCTTTCCTCATATTCACTTTCTCAGCAAAGAGATATAGCCTCTGTGTATTACTCTATGGTAAAGGACGGCTTTAACGCAGGCCGTAATTACGAATTTGCTACGGAGGTTTCAAGTGCTCTTGTTTCTGTTGTCAAGGAAAAGAGTGACCATTTTCCCGGTGTAGATGTTCAGGTTTCATCACAGAGACAGTACACCGACGGAACGGTTGCTCCCCATCTTCTGGGAATGGTCGGTCCCATCACCAATGAGGAATACGAAAGCAGAAAAGACAAGGGCTATACTCTTAATGATGTTATCGGAAAAAGCGGTGTAGAGTCTGCTATGGAAGAGTATCTCAAGGGTGCAAAGGGCGTCAAGACAATTAATACCGACGCATCCGGAAATAAGAGCGAGGAATATACCCTCCTTCCTCAGACAGGTGATACGGTTATTCTTACCATGGATTACGAGCTTCAGAAGGTAGCTCAGGAGGCTTTGGCTGAGGGCGTTAAGAGTCTGCAGACAAGCCTTGAAAGAATCTATCCTATGTCGGGTGCAGTAGTTGTAATGAACACAAAGAACAATGAGGTTCTTGCAATGGCTTCATACCCCACCTATGACAACTCCACCTATAACGAAAACTCAGACAAGCTCAATACCGATCAGAGTAAGCCGCTGTGGAACAGGGCACTGCGAAGCACATACACTCCCGGTTCGACCATCAAGCCTGCGGTGGCGATGGCGGGACTTCAGGAGAAGGTTATTTCCGCTTCCTCACTTATAAAGTGTCTCGGTATTTACACTTATTATCAGGACTATCAGCCGGGATGTACGGGACGTCACGGAAATCAGAATGTTATCAACGCTCTTTTTAATTCCTGTAATATTTTCTTTTATGAAACCTCCCGTCTTTTAGGTATAGAGAAGCTTAACAGCTATTTTGCTATGTTCGGTCTCGGTGAGGAGACAGGTGTGGAGCTTTACGAGTCCACGGGTACTGTTGACTCGGTTGCTTTGCGTAAGGGAATGGGTGAGCTGTGGACTCCCGGTCTTACCATTCAGGCGGGCATCGGTCACGGTAACAATCAGTTTACACCCATTCAGCTTTGCTCCTATGTTTCAACCATTGCAAACAGAGGAACAAGATATAAGGCAAGCATCATCAAAAGCGTAAAAACCGCTGACCTTTCCGAAACGGTTATGGAAAGTAAGCCGCAGATTCTTTCTCAGGCAGATTTTGCGAATGCTAACTGGGATCTGGTTCACAAAGGTATGCTTCTTGTAGGTACGGAAAGCTATGCAAACTTCAGAAATGTTCCCGTGAAGGTAGCTGCAAAGACAGGTACGACCACTATTGAAAAGACTGTAAACGGCAGAAAGATAGAAACTTATAACGGTCTTATCCTTACCTTTGCGCCCTATAACGACCCTGAAATCGCAGTTGCGGTTGTTGTTGAGGGTGCGGGAAGCGGTGGATCTACAGCACCTATTGCATCGGCAATAATGGAGCATTATTTTGCCGAAAAGGATACGGCTGAAAGTCAGCAGAACGAAAACACATTACTCGGGTAACATCCGGGATAAACGGATTTGACAAAAGGTGATAAATATGGCAGAAAAAATTCTTATTGCCTCGGGAAAGGGCGGTGTAGGTAAAACCTCTCTTACCGTAGGTATCGGCAAGGCTCTTGCGGCTATGGGGAACAGGGTTCTTCTTATTGACTGCGACTGTCTGAGAAGCATCGATCTTCTTGTTGGTGTTACGGAAAAGATTGTCTATGATTGGGGCGATGTTATAAAGGGTGCCGACAGCGAGGATGCTCTTTATGATGCAGGGGATGTGAGTGTACTCACCTGTCCCGAGGATTACGGCGACATTACCGAAAGAGATATGAAAAAGCTTCTCGACAAGTATGATGCCGACTTTAATTATATTCTTATAGATGCGCCTGCAGGTGTGGACAGAGGTCTGACACTCTCTGCTGCTGCCGCTGACAGAGCAATCGTAGTCTCTACACCTGATCTTGTCTGCGTCAGAAGTGCCTGTATTGCCGCAAGAAAGATAGGTAATCTCGGCATAGACGATGTAAGACTTATCATCAACCGTGTGGCACGCAGAGATGTTATCAGAGGCAGACTTCTCAACATCGACTCGGTAATCGACGGGGTAGAGGTGCAGCTTATCGGTGTAGTGCCCGAGGACGGAAAAATCCGTTTCGGTGCTATGGGTATGAATATTTATAAGGAAAATCAGCTTTCCTTTGATTCGCTTAATAATATTGCGGCAAGAATAACAGGGGAGTATGTACCCTTAGACTTGTAATTCTCTCCCACAACAACAAAAAATCGCACGAATTTTTTATAAATCTATTGATTTTTGACAATTTTTTTGTTAGTATATACTTTGACAAAGATTTGAAAGGAATGAGTAGATGAATATTGCTTTGATTGCACACGATGCAAAAAAGGAACTTATGACACAATTCTGTATCGCTTACTGCGGTACACTCAGCAAACACTCACTTTGTGCAACAGGTACGACCGGTAAAATGGTAAGTGAAGCAACAGGACTTGAGATTACGAAATTCCTTTGCGGTTACCAGGGCGGTGAGGAACAGATTTCAGCCCGTATAGCCTGCAACGAAATCGACCTTCTTCTGCTTTTCCGTGACCCCCTCACAGCAAAGCCTAACGAACCCAACGAAGCAAACCTTCTGAGACTTTGTGACGTTCATAACATCCCTGTAGCTACAAACATCGCTACAGCAGAAGCGCTTATAATGGCTCTGGAAAGAGGAGACCTTGATTGGCGAGACATTATCAACCCGAAAAACTGATTAATTTAATATAACATAACAGCTGTGACGGAAAAGAGTAACAGACGCCCACGTTCAGAGAGAGATGTCTCGTGCTGAAAGCATCTTACGTAAGGAAATCTGCCAAGACATTCCCGAGCTGACCGTTTGCCGCGTTAAGGCCAAGAGAGGAACAGCCTGTCTGTTCAATCGGGGTGGTACCGTGGAGTTTATGCTTCATCCCCAATGCAGAGTTATTTTGCGTTGGAGATGGAGTTTTTTTTAATGCAGAATGCAGAATGCAGAACGCAGAACGCAGAATGCAGAATGCAAAATGCAAAGTGCAAAATTGGCGGTGAAGGTTTCGGAAAAAGGCGAAGGGCATTCCGCCGCTTTTAGGGATTTTGTCGTAGTGACACGGCGTGCCGTGTCAAAAATAACCGCAAACTTCATAACAAAACCGTAGGGGCGAGCATCGCTCGTCAGTCAAGTTATATCAAACCTACTTTAATCGGTAGGGGCGGATTTTAACCGTCAGAAATTTAATTAATAAACATAGAAATACTATGGAGGATAAATTATGGCATTAGTAACAAAATCAATCAAGGGTACACAGGATACCCTGCCAAATGAAAGCTATAAGGTGCAGTTTTTAGAGCAGACAGTTTTAGAGACTGCGAAAAATTACGGCTATAAAGAAATCAGAGTGCCCGTTTTCGAGCATACAGAGCTTTTCCAGAGAGGTGTAGGTGACACCACCGACGTGGTACAGAAGGAAATGTATACCTTCGAGGATAAGGGCGGCAGAAGTATAACTCTTCGTCCCGAGGGTACTGCAGGTGTGGTTCGTTCTTATTTAGAGCACGGACTTTTCAATGAGCCTCAGCCCATGAAAATGTGCTATCTCACCTCATGCTACCGCTACGAAAAGCCTCAGGCAGGCAGACTCCGTGAATTCCATCAGTTCGGATGTGAATGTCTCGGTACCGCTTCACCTGCCGCCGATGCAGAGGTTATCTCTCTCGTAAGTGACATTTTTACCTTCCTTAATGTTAAGGATATTTCTCTCGAGATTAACTCCATCGGCTGTCCCGAATGCAGAAAGAATTACCACAAGGCTCTTCACGATTATTTCGAAAGTAAAAAGGGTGAGCTTTGCGGCACCTGTCTTGACAGACTCGAAAGAAACCCCATGAGAATCTTAGACTGCAAGAGCCCCGTTTGCTCCGAAATAGCAAAGGATGCTCCCAAGGTTACTGATTATCTCTGTGACGAATGTGAAAGCCATTTTGCTTCCGTGCAGAAATATCTTGACGCTATGGGTATTCAGTATAAGGTTAATCCCTCTATCGTAAGAGGTCTCGACTATTACACCAAAACCGTTTTTGAGTTCGTTTCCAACCAGATCGGTGCTCAGGGTACTGTCTGCGGCGGCGGTCGTTATGACGGACTTGTCAAGGAGGTTGGCGGTCCCGACACTCCGGCACTCGGTTTCGCTATCGGTATCGAAAGACTGCTCCTTCTTATGGCAGCACAGAACACTCCCTTCCCTGAGGAAGCAAAGTGTGATATCTACATCGCTTCAATGGGCGAAAACGCCACAATCAAGGCTGCTCAGATAGCCTCCGATTTAAGAGGCGAGGGCATTCACGCTCAGTTCGATGTTGTCGGCAGAAGCGTTAAGGCACAGATGAAGTTTGCCAACAAAATCGGTGCTGCTTACACTGTTGTTTTAGGTGACAGTGAGCTTGAAGAGGGTAAAGCTAAGCTTAAAAATATGGCCACGGGTGAAGAAACAGAAATCCCCCTTGAGGGCTTTGAGGATATCTTTATGCGTATTTCTATCAATGAAAGCCTTAAGGAGCTTGAGGATTTCGGCTATGAAAGCAATATAGACATCAATTCCATATTAAACGGAAACTTATTTTAAGGAGGACTGAAACAAATGGATTTTATGACAGGACTTAAAAGAACAGATTACTGCGGTACCTTTACTGCCAAGGACTGCGGCAGAGAGGTAGTTGTTGCAGGCTGGGTACAGAGACAGAGAGACCTCGGAGCTCTTATCTTCGTGGATCTTCGTGACAGAACAGGTATTGTTCAGCTTGCCTTTGACGACAACACACAGAAGGAAATCTTTGATAAGGCATTCACCGTAAGAAGCGAATATGTTCTTATGGCTAAGGGTGAGGTCAGAGAGCGTTCCTCAAAGAATATGGACATTCCTACGGGTGAAATTGAAATTTTCGTTACTGACCTTCGTATTCTCGGCAAGAGTGAAACTCCTCCCTTCGAAATCGTGGAAAACTGCCAGACAGCGGAAAACACCCGTCTTAAATACCGTTATCTCGACCTTCGCCGTCCCGACTTACAGAAAAACATTATTATGCGTCACAAGATTACAAAGATTATCCGTGACTATTTTGACGATAACGGCTTTATCGAAATCGAAACTCCCATTCTTGTTAAATCTACTCCCGAGGGTGCACGTGACTTCCTCGTTCCCTCAAGAATTCACAAGGGCAGCTTCTACGCTCTTCCTCAGTCACCTCAGCTTTACAAACAGCTTTCAATGGTGGCAGGCTTTGACCGTTATATGCAGATTGCACGTTGCTTCCGTGACGAGGACCTTCGTGCAGACCGTCAGCCCGAATTTACACAGATTGACGTGGAAATGAGCTTTATTGATATGGAGGATATTCTCGGTCTTATCGAAGGCTTTATGAAGAGAGTGTTCAAGGAAGCAATCGGTGTTGACATCGAAATACCCCTTCCCCGTCTTACCTATAAGGAAGCTATGGAGCGCTACGGCTCCGATAAGCCTGACACAAGATATGCTATGGAAATCACCGACATCTGCGACGAGGTTAAAAATTGCGGCTTCGGCGTGTTCACATCTGCTATTGAAAACGGCGGTAAGGTAGCTGCTATCACAGCTAAAAAAGCCTTCTCAGTTCTTACCCGTAAGGAAGTTGACAAGCTTACAGAAACCGTAAGAGGTATCGGCGCAAAGGGTCTTGCATGGGCAAGAATCGGTGATGACGGCACAATTGCTTCTTCCTTCGCCAAGTTTATGACAGAGGACGAAATGAAAGCCATTATGGATAAGTGCGGTGCTGAAAACGGCGATGTTATCCTTATTATCGCTGACAAGGCAAGCACAACTCTTTCCGTTCTCGGTGCACTCCGTCAGATTGTAGCAAAGAAGCTCGACATTATTCCCACAGACAAGTACAATCTTCTCTGGGTTGTTGAGTTCCCCTTCTTCGATTGGGACGAGGAGGCAGGCGAGTATGTTGCTATGCATCATCCGTTCACTGCGCCTCTTGACGAATGTATGGAATATCTTGAAACCGACAAGGCAAAGGTAAGAGCAAACGCTTACGACCTTGTTCTCAACGGAATCGAGCTTGCATCAGGCTCTATCCGTATCACCAACCCCGACCTTCAGAAGAGAATTTTTACTCTTCTCGGTCTTTCCGATGAAGAAGCACACGAAAAATTCGGCTTCCTCACCGACGCATTCAAGTATGGCGCACCTCCTCACGGCGGTATCGGTCTCGGCCTTGACAGACTCGTTATGCAGATGTTAAAGCTCGACACCCTGCGTGATGTTGTAGCCTTCCCGAAGCTTCAGAATGCAAGCGAGCCTATGACAGAATGTCCTTCAATCGTTGACGCTGACCAGCTCGAAATGCTCGGAATCGGCATTGTGAAGGAAGAAGAATAAAAAAGCAAAGCTCTCTCTGTGCAATGCAACAGGGAGAGCTTATTTTATATTGTAAATGCTGACAGCGGAGGTAATTATTGCCTCTTCTGAAAACGGCAACTCGTAGGGGCACGGCGTGACGTGTCCGAAAAAAACATCCCGTCTTTAAAATATCACTTTCACAAATACAAACCTTTTCCACGCTCGAGCCGCTGGGGCTTTTACTTTGGCACAGACGAGCGCCAAAGTAAACAAAGCGCCCTTTTGCCTCGGGAAACTCCGTTCCCCTCGGTGACCGCCTTCGCAAGCTCGGCGGAGAGAGGAAACAGGTCTGTTGTTTATGGGCAATTTCATAGTGCAATGCTCGCCTTTGATTTTGTGAAAACCAAAAAATCTCTCCTTTTTATAGCACGGGGTTGCTAAGGACAGAAAAAAGAATACTATCGGGAAGTGCTTCAAAAAGTGCTTCCCGATTTTTTCACAAGAAAACAGACACTTTCAGCTTGAAAGTGTCATAGTGGGTTATATACTTTGAGAACAATTATGGTGTGCTTGGATAAGGTGGCAGTTGTTGTTATAATTATTCCATCGCTAAAAGAGAATTATAAATTTTTAAAATAGTTGCATATCCAACGATCTTTTTGCCTTCCTGAATATTAATCCTTTTACCTATCCACAAGCAATTCGGATATGCTTCAGGGGTGATAAATGTGATTGTGCCTTTTGCTGTACCGTCAGGCAAAACCGTTGCAACCTCATAATAATGATGGACTCCTGTAGTCAGATAATTATCAGTTATCAAATGATGAGGTCGATAGCCATCAGCTGCAGGAGTTTTTCTTGTACCATTAAACTCAAACAAAACTTCAACATCAGGCGCTTGCTCATAAATAGTTTTTATCTCATTCATATAACCACCCTTTCATTTTTATATTATCACAATCTGTTTAATTTTTCAACAAATAGCAATTAATCAAATAACAAAAAAATACTAACAAATACAAAAAATCACGACAATGTCGTTCTAAAACAGGTTCTCTTCGGTATGTATAAGTGATATTGCAAATTAAAATTAGCAGTGATATTTTTGATAAATCAAAAGTGCTATTGAAGCCTTGAGGCTTCAGTGTTATTTTATTCGCTAAATCTGTCCGAAGGACAATAACACTGTGCAAAGCACAATAAAACTGCGTAGCAATATCACTCGCCTTAAGCGAATAAAACTGCCGAGTGTCCTTACGAACACTCGGCTATCGGGAGAGATTTTTTCAGTCTATTCTTACACTTAAATCCTGGTTCTCAAATGCTTTCTCATACTGTCTGATAAGCTCGTTTACACCGTCGGCATTCTCAAACCAATTCTTGTCACCGAGATAAGTGCTGTTATGATAGTGTATTTTACCGTCATTTTCTCCCGAATCAGTACACATAAAAACATAGGTAGTGTCCTTTTCGGGCATACCTCTGTTCATATCCGAAAGCATACCGTTAGGCTGCTGACCGCCCCAACACAGCATAGTGAATTCCTCGGGCGCAGTACCCTTTATATTATGCTTTACCTTTATGCGGTAGTGGGTAACGGGGTCATGGTCGTAAAGACCGAACCAGTTTCCGTTAAAGACATATTCCAGATCGGTATATTCCGTGCCGATAATCTCTTCGACCGTTCCGATAAAGGTATAGTCTGACCAACCGATGCTTTTTTCAGTGTCGTTCAGCGGAAAGATATAGTCAACACACATAGGAACGACCTCCATCGACGAAAAAGGTTCAGTGACGGGATGAAGTTTGCTTTCCATCAGCTTTATTTTTATTTGTCCGATTGCAATTACGGTGAGCACGACAGCCACAGCTGAGATTGCTACGGCAAGAAAAATCCGTATTCTTTTCTTCATAAATTCAGCCCCTTTCATTATATATGATGTATAAAGGGAGTGTTATGTTGCATAAGAAGAGAGAAAAAATAATATAAATAATTAAAATCCTAAGTTGTCGTTGACGAGAATTACATGAATTCTGTCCTTGTCTCTGCTTCTGCGTGTAACGACAATCTGACTGCAGATACAGTCGGGAGAGAGACAGTCTCCGCATTTGCCTGTTACTGCACAGGGGGTATTTTTGCCCAGACGTACGGTGTTCGGGGGAGAAGCGATATTTCTTGTTCTGTTAAAGCCTTCTTCAACTGTGCTGACGACCTTATTCATACCCGCCACAATGATAACATGGTCAGGTCCGAAAATAAGGGAAGAAAGTCTGTTGCCTGCGCCGTCGATATTTACAAGCTCACCGTCAAGGGTGATGGCGTTGGTGCTCATAAAAAAGTAGTTGCTCTGAAAGGCGAGGGCATAGAATTTTTTCTGTTCCTCGGGTGTTACATAAAGACTTCTGTCATAAACAGTGTATCTGCTGTCTTCTTTAAGCGCAGAAGGGATTCCGCATTCCTTTATGCTTTCGCTTCCGCCCCAGGCAATTGTACTGCCTTCAGGCATAAGGGAAAGAACGAGAGAAAGACATTCCTCCTTGCTGTTGCAGAAGTAGCCGTTCATATTTCTTTTTTCAAGGGCAGCTATAATTGATTTTGCCTGATTTTCTCTGGCTGTTGAAAGATGTGACATAATGATTCTCCTTTGTCTGTTATACTGTTCATTTTACCAGAAATCTGAGGCTATTACAAGTGCATGAGCGTTAATATACATCTGTCTACGAAATATGTGGCTTGTTTTTGTTGAATTAACATAAAAAAATGATTGATGTATAAAAACTTTTTGTAGTATTTACAAAATTGAAAAAGGATTTATTTTTTTCTTGCAATTTCGACATTATGGGTATAAAATATTTTTCATCACACATTAAAGCGTTAATAAATTTTAGTGATTATTCACCTCTTAAAGAGGATTAAAGGAGTTTGGAATTAAATGAGTTATGTACAGAATGTAATCGATTCGGTTGCAAAAAAGTATCCCCACGAGCCTGAGTTTGTGCAGACAGTAACAGAGGTTCTTACCTCTCTTGAGCCTGTAGTTGAAAAGCACCCCGAATATGAAAAGGCTGCTCTTCTTGAAAGAATGGTTGAGCCTGAAAGATCAGTATCCTTCCGTGTCACATGGGTAGACGACGAGGGTAAGGTTCAGGTTAACACCGGCTACAGAGTTCAGTTCAACGGCGCTATCGGTCCCTATAAGGGCGGTTTGCGCTTCCACCCCTCTGTTTACACAGGTATTATGAAGTTCCTTGCTTTTGAGCAGACCTTCAAAAACAGCCTTACCACTCTTCCCATGGGCGGTGCCAAGGGCGGCAGTGATTTTGACCCAAGAGGAAAGAGCGACGGAGAGGTTCTCCGTTTCTGCCAGGCATTTATGACAGAGCTTCAAAGACACATAGGAGCTGATATCGACGTTCCCGCAGGTGACATCGGTGTAGGCGGCAGAGAAATCGGCTACCTTTTCGGTCAGTACAGAAGAATCAAGGGTAACTTTGAAAACGGTGTTCTTACAGGTAAGGGTCTTTCCTATGGTGGCTCTCTTATCCGTCCCGAGGCAACAGGCTACGGTGCTACATATTATGTTGTTGAAATGCTCAAGCACTTCGGCGAAGAAATCAAGGGTAAAACAGTAGCAGTTTCAGGCTTCGGTAATGTTGCCTGGGGTACAGCAAAGAAGGTAGCAGAGCTCGGCGGAAAGGTAGTAACCCTTTCAGGTCCCGACGGATACATTTATGATCCCGACGGTATTGTAACAGAAGAAAAGATTAACTATATGCTCGAAATGAGAGCATCAGGCAGAGATAAGGTACAGGATTACGCTGACAAATTCGGCGTAGAGTTCCATGCGGGAGAAAAGCCCTGGGGCGTTAAGGTTGACATTGCTATGCCCTGCGCAACACAGAATGAAATCGGCATGAAGGAAGCACAGCAGATGGTTGCTAACGGTGTTCCCTATTATGTAGAGGTTGCAAACATGCCCACCACAAATGAGGCTATGGCTTATCTTATGGAAAACTGTAAGGCTGTTGCTCCCTCTAAGGCAGTAAATGCCGGCGGTGTTGCATGCTCATCTCTTGAAATGAGTCAGAATGCTATGCGCTTCAGCTGGACAGAGGAAGAGGTTGATGTAAAGCTTAAGAAGATTATGAAAAACATTCATGACTCTTCTGCTAAAGCTGCCGAAGAATACGGTCTTGGCTATAACCTTGTTGCAGGTGCAAATATCGCAGGCTTCCTTAAGGTTGCCGATGCTATGATGGCACAGGGCCTTATCTGATAGCTTGAAAGAGTATAACAGGTCGCTTTCGTCACTGAGTGATAAGGACATATTTCTTTAAAATGTGAACTAAGCACATAATAATTCGTAAAAAATCACCGATATGCGTCAGCATTATCGGTGATTTTGTTCGAGAAACAAAAACTTCCTTATCACTCAGTGGCTTTATTAAGTGGCCTGTTTTTTTTGTTTGGCTTTTCAGCCTATAAACTCAAAATTAATAGTTTCTTAATATTTATAAAAAAAGATTAACATTTTTCAGGCGTAAAATTAAAAAAAATTATAAAAGAGATGATGCTGAAATGAAAAATACTGCAAAAAAGTTTTTTGCACTGGTTCTTGCCTGCTTAATGGCTTTCTCTGTGATGCCCGTAGCATTTGCGGCAAACGGAACTGATAAGCCGACGATGCCTTCGGGAAAGGGCGACAAATACGATCATCTGCCGCAGATTTATGTTACAGGCTTTCAGTCTTCGAACATTTATTTTGAAAATGATCCTGAAAAGAAGCCCTTATTTGCGCCTATTGATACGAACAGAATTTTAGGCAATCTTAAAAATATCGACGATTATCTTGTTCAATCTGTAAAAAACAAGGAGCCTGACCTTCTTTATACCGTTGTACGCTCTTTTGTAAATGACAGCTTCGGTATGCTTGAAATTATGCCTGACGGTGTTTCCTCAATGCCCGGAGTTGCCGTTGAGCCTACGGTTATTGCGTATGAGGGTTATGGTAAGTATACCTTTTATTATGACAGCCGTTTGAGTCCTGTGGATATCAGCCATAAGCTTGACGAATATATTGACCGGGTTATCGAGGATAGCGGAAGTGACAAAATTGAGCTTGTTGGATCCAGTTACGGTGCAAGTGTTGTTACCGCATATCTTCACGAATACAAGGATAAGCTTGACCGTGTTGATTCCGTCCTTCTGTGCGTTCCCTCAGTTCTCGGTATTGACTTTTTCGGAGAGCTTTTAAGCGGACAGTTCAATGTTGATACAGATGCTTTTGAAGATTTTATCAGCTGGCTTATTAAATCTGAAAATGTATCCGATATTCTCAATTTTATGAATAAATCCGGACAGCTTGACCTTCTTCTGAAGGCTGTTCTCGTGCCTGTTTTAAGGGAAGCAATATATAAGGGGCTTCTTGATGCATGCCGTGATTTTATGGCACCCATCCCTGCAATCTGGACAACAATTCCTGATAAGTATTTTGTGCCGGTTATGAAAACAATGTTCGGTGAAAATTATACCGATCCGAACCATGAGTATGCTGTTACCATCAGCAAGATGACATACTATCACAATACTATAAAGCTTAATGCTGAAAAGATTATCAAGGATGTTCAGGATATGGGTAAGCATGTTTCGGTTATATGTAAATACGGTGCTCCCGCAATTCCTCTGAGTAAAAATGGTGACCTTATGGATGACGGACTTGCGCCTCTTGAAATTACATCCTTCGGTGCAACCTGTGCAAGATACGGAAAACAGCTCCCGGCCGATTATACCCAGGCACTTTATCCCGAAAAGAATTTCATTTCCGTCAACAGAAATATTGACGCTTCAACCTGTCTTCTTCCCTTTAATACATGGGTGCTCAAGGGTCTCGGACACGGACAAAAGAATGAGGCATATTGGAAGCTGATTGATGAAATAATATACAGAGATCTTGATGTGTTCACAGATGAAAATATTCCTCAGTTTATGCAGGTGTCTGATGAAGATGCAGAAAAGCTCATACCTCTTCTTCAGGAAGAATATCCCGAAGAAACAACGGCTTTTCAGGATTTCTTCAGAATGATTTTGAATTTTATTACAGGCCCCTTAAAAAAGCTTGCAGATCTTGTAAGTAATCTTTTCGGAAATAAATAAATTAATATGTAAACATAAATGAACATCAGGGACGGCTGCAAAAAAATGCAGCCGTCCTTAATTTTTCAGTAATCATACAAAATATATAAATTTTTAATCAAAATTAAGTCGTTCATACTTGACATATTGTGTAAATTGTTTTAAAATGAATAAGATAGTGTAAGCTGTCATTCGAGTAATGTTACTGTAATTCTTTTGATGAAGCAGACAGTGATATGTCTGATTATCCGAAAACCGTATTTTATGAGGATGGTACCCGTCATCTTCTGTCATTCGGTTTGCAGATATTCCCTGATATGTATTACTGAGGGCGTTAAAGCCAATTAAAAAAACAAAAGAAGGAGGTGCTGCTACTTTGGATTGGTTATATATTGTAATAGGCGTCGTATGTGCCGCAGTTTTCGGTGTGATCGGATTTGTTGCCGGTCAGTCACACAGAAAAAAGACTGCTGAAGCACTTATCGGCTCTGCTAATGAAGAAGCTATCCGCATTGTCAACCAGGCAGTTGCAGAGGCTGAGACAAAGAAGAAAGAGGCTATTCTTGAAGCCAAGGATGAAATTCATAAATTCAGAAATGAAACCGACAAGGAACTTCGTGAAAGAAGAAATGAAGTTCAGCGTCAGGAAAGAAGAATAACCCAGAAGGAAGAAAGTCTTGATAAAAGAACTGAAAACCTTGAAAAAAAGGAAGAACAGCTTGAAGAGAAAATCAAACAGGCTGAAAACCAACTTTCCGAAGCAGAAAGCATCAAAAGAAGTCAGTTAGAAATGCTTGAAAAAATATCGGGCTATACAAAAGAGCAGGCTAAGATTGATTTAATTAAAACAATCGAAGAATCTCTCAAAAGAGAAAAGGCTGTCAAGGTTATGGAATACGAGCAGATGGTTCGTGAGGAAAGCGAAAATCTTGCACGTGAAATCATAACCACCGCTATTCAGCGCTGTGCAGCTGACCACGCATCAGAAGCTACTGTTTCTGTTGTTGCTCTTCCCAACGATGAAATGAAGGGCAGAATTATCGGCCGTGAAGGCAGAAATATCCGCACCCTCGAAACCATTACGGGTGTTGATCTTATCATTGATGACACACCGGAAGCAATTACTCTTTCATCCTTTGACCCCGTACGCAGAGAGGTTGCAAGAATTACTCTTGAAAGACTTATCAGCGACGGACGTATTCATCCCGCTCTTATCGAAAAAATTCACGAGAAGGCAAAGCGTGAGGTTGAACAGACCTGTAAGCAGACAGGTGAAAGAGCTGTTATTGATGCCGGCGTAAACGGTGTCCATAATGAGCTTGTAAAGCTGCTCGGACGTCTTAAGTACCGTACCAGCTACGGTCAGAATGTACTCAATCATTCACTTGAGGTTTCTTATATTGCAGGCCTTATGGCTGCTGAGCTCGGAGTGGATGTCAAGCTTGCAAAGCGTGCAGGTCTTCTCCACGATATCGGTAAGGCAATTGACCATCAGCAGGAGGGCTCACATATTGAGCTCGGTGTTGAGGCTGCCAAGAAGTACAAGGAAAACGATATTGTTATAAATGCAATTCACGCTCACCACGGTGATGTTGAGCCCAACAGTATCATCGCTTGTCTTGTTCAGGCTGCCGATGCAATTTCAGCGGCAAGACCCGGCGCAAGAAGAGAGAATCTTCAGAACTACATCAAGCGTCTTGAAACTCTTGAAAACATTTCCAAGTCATTCAGCGGTGTAGACAGTGCCTTTGCAATTCAGGCAGGCCGTGAGGTTCGTATTCTCGTCAAGCCCGAAGCTGTTTCCGATGAAGAAATGGTGCTTCTTGCTCACAATATCGTTGAAAAGATCGAACAGGAGCTTGAATATCCCGGTCAGATCAGAGTAAATATGATCCGTGAAACAAGAGCAGTAGATTACGCAAAATAAAAAAACAGGAGTTGCAATTTTTTTGCAGCTCCTTTTTACTTTGGCAGGTGAAAAAATGGAAATACTTTTTGAAGATAAGTCTGTTATAGTATGCCTCAAGGAAAGGGGGCTTCTGTCCCAGGAGGGCAAAGAGGGTGAGCTAACTATGCTGTCCTTGCTTTCTGCTCATACGGGCGGAGAAATCTACCCCGTACACCGTCTCGACAAAGAGGTGGGCGGTGTAATGGTCTTTGCAAAAACAAAAAAGGCCGCCGCTGACCTTTCGTCTCAGGTAACCGACCGTACCATGGAAAAGGAATACATAACCGTGGCAGAGGGAACCACCGAAGAGAAAGAGGGGATTATGGAGGATTTACTTTTTTTCGATCGAAGCAAGAACAAATCCTTTACCGTAAAAAAAGAAAGACGGGGAGTTAAAAAGGCAAGTCTCAGCTATAAGGTTTTATCTGAAAAGGACGGTCTTTCCCTTGTGAGAGTAAGGCTTCACACGGGCAGAACTCATCAGATAAGAGTTCAGCTTGCTTCCCGTAAAATGCCGATAGTCGGTGACCGACGCTACGGAAGTAAAAGAGAAAGTAAAATCATTGCTTTGTGGTCCTGTTATATTTCCTTTGTTCATCCCGTGACGGGGGAGAGAATGGAGTTTGAGAAAATGTCACAGGAAGAGATATTCATATTCTGAAAAGAGAAAAGCATTATGTCCGTGCATATAAGACAGTAGACGGAAAGAAGATTTATTCTTCCTGGTCTGCAAAGAAGACAATTAAAACAAAATAAACTGATAAAGTAAAAAAAGCAACACCATTGTAAAAGCCTGCAGGCTGTACAGTGGTGTTTGTTATTCCGAAGATAAATCTTCAATTGCGGTTTGCCGTGTCCGCAAAACACCGTGACCTTACGGCAGCACTATCGGGACCGCGTTCTCAAGGTCACGGGAATGCTCCGCCAAGTTATAATTTTCTATTAATATCTGCTTCATTTTTTCTCAATATCTTGACTGGCCGCTCTTTAAAGTGCTATTATATTACAGTAAAGCAATAAACAAAACAAAGGAGATGTTTTTATGAAGAAAATTATTGCTCTTATCCTTGTGGCAGTTCTTGCCTTCGGTACATGTGTGCCGGCATCGGCTGGCCTCTTCGATAAGAGTGCATCCATCCGTCTCATCGTTCCTGAGAATTGGGAAATGGAAATAGGCGACAGCAGAAGCGTGGACTGTGCCGCACAGAACACAAGCAATTATGTACAGTGGACAGCGGAGCCGTCTGATGTGGCTTCTGTGGATGTTTACGGCAGAGTTACGGCTCTTAAAGAGGGCGAGGCAGTTATCAAGGCTGTAAACGCTGAGGGTTATGAGTCGAGTGTTACTCTTAAGGTAGTTTCCGAAGCTACTAAGAGCGACGTTGAAAAGACCAAGATTGACTATCAGGGTGAGGCTGTAGCCGAAAATGAAACCTTACAGAAGATAGTAACAAGATACGAAATCGGCAGTAAGGATGTTCCCGTTGAGGTAGCTGATAAAGACACTTATGCTGATGCTCAGACCGCTACTACCGCTGACGGAGCAGTGTGGACAGTTACCAACTACGGCGTTCTTCGTACCGACGAAAATGCTCTTAACGAAAGAGATAAGCTTCAGCGTTTTATGGGTGACAGATATTTTTATTCTGCTGACACCACCGACGGCAAGGTGCTTGCTATCTTCGCTGACGGCAAAAACGGTATCTGGACAGTAATGGCAGAGGGCTACACTCACATCGAAATGCTCGGAATTAACGGCACAGAGAAGGCCGCTATGATGAGTGAAAATACCCAGAAATATGTTTCAAGAAGAGGTATGGTTTCCGAAGCCTTCCTTATCGACGGAAAGTGGGTACCAAACGAAAGCGATAATGACGGTCTGTGGACATCTATGTACGGCGCAGGCGAGCTTATGAGATACGCTGTTCTCCGTGATGATCCTACGGCTACAAAGGAAGAAATTGAAGCTGCACGCAAGACAGCAACTCTTGCCACAGAGGCAGTGGTTCTTCTTACATACATTTCAATGCGTGACGGCACAACCGAAAGCTTTGTCAGAGCACAGAGAAACGGTGGCGTTACAGATTACGATAAGGGTAAGTACTATACTCCCGGTGCTCTTGTTGTGGGCGGTAACTACGGACAGAATGTGCCCTTTGAAAGCCCTGCAACAATGTTTGACAAGATGAATGCCAAATATACGCTTTACGGTATTCCCTCATACATCCAGGATGACGAGGGCAACCTTGCCGTAGAAGACAGCGCTTCATGGGTAGACACAACAACAGCAGCTGAAGATGTGAACTACGCAAAGAGAACAAGACTTCTTGAAGGCTTCTGGGCAAGAACCTACTCCTTCAAGGATGAAAAATTCGACTACGACGGCTATGCCTACTGGTCACATAACGGTGACGGAACAGCCACAGGTATTTCCACAAAGAAAAACTCCGACGGCTCCGACTATCTTCTTCACTATGAAAACTACCGTGGTCTTAAGGTTGATGCAACAAAGGAAATTCCCGAAAGATTGTGGAACGATCTTATCGGTGCAGGCTACGATGTAGAGGATATCTTCTACAAGGGCGACACAAGTGCCGACGAGATTATCGGACATCTTTTCCTTTACAAGCTCGCTTATGACATTTTAGGCGAGGAAGACCCCGAGCTTAAAGAGCTTATCGTAAACGCAGTTGACAAGTTCGCACAGCATCTTGTAGACAACAGCTACTGCCTTGTTGACGGCTCAGGTCAGCCTACAACCTGGGGTAAATTCTCAAGAACCTACCTTCACAACGGCCAGGTATTGGGCGGTGCTCCGCTTCAGACACTTGTTTGTCTCAACATATTCAAGCTTGCACACTATCTCACAGGTAAGCAGAAGTGGGAAGACGAATACAGAATGGCAGCTCTTGATGAGCAGTATCAGTATGCTAAGATTATGACACAGGAAAAAGAGAGATATGAAATGTGCGTTCTTGAATTTGCAAACAGCGTATCTCCCGTTTTAGGCTTTATTCTCCGTCCTCTCGTGGGCACAGATATGTTCAAGTCTCTTGTAAGAATCATTCTTAACTATTCCGACGAAGAAATGGCTATGCTCGGCTATTATCTTCTTTTCCAGATGGAAGACGATGAAGAGCTTCTCGGCTACTACAGAGAAGGCCTTGCTGATTGGTGGTACTCCATGAGCTTCAGCGAAAACGCTCTCTGGTACTACATTTATCAGCTCGCATATCCCGGTAGTGAAATGACCGACGCTTACGGTAACAGCCTCACAGAAACTGCATCCTGGGTGCTTTCACGTCATCCCATTGACACAAGACGTTACCTTGCAACAAACTCAAACAGAGATGATATTGCTGAGCTTGACCTTGACGATGTAGGCATCGGCGGAACAAGTGAGCTTTCATTTGATCTTACAAAGAAGGTTCCTCTGTTCTGGAGCTCCGATAACAATATTCTCAAGCTCATCGGTATGGTTCTTGCTTTAGGTAAGCTTGAATGGGCAGTTGCTCCCGCTGACGAAAGATCAATGCATAAGTACAACGGCTCAACCTATGAAATGGACAACAACCACAATCCCAATGAAATGGAAGGCTCCACAACCTATACACTTCCTTATTGGATGGGCAGATACCACGGAATGCTTAAATGACAATTCAGAATTGCGGGTGAGATTCCGGACCCCGAGAAAACGATGCACCGCTGAATAAATGTGTGCACCGCAGGGGCGGCTATAGGTCGTCCGTCGGGTTACATCAAGCCTGTTAGGAGCAATCCGCAGGAGAGATGCTCTCACACCCGGCATTACAAAATCTACACACACAACCCGCAGAGATTTAACCGTCTCTGCGGTGTTTTTTTTACCCCTCAAAAAAACATCCCCTTATATATACGGCGGAAAATGCCTTTTTTTGCGTGTTTTATGCAAAAATTCCTCTTTTTTTGCAAAATAAATTTTATCTGAAAAAAGGTCTTGACAAGTGCGTTTTTTTCCTCTAAACTTAAATTATGACAGATATTTCTGCCTTCCCGTTGGCAGTTTATCCTGTCTTGTTTTATTTTTCGGACTTAATTATTAAGGAGGTAAAAATATGAAAAACAGAGCCTTGGTTCTGCATCACGATTTTCTGGAAATGTTTTATCTGCACTCTTATGAGGAAATAGGTCAGCTTGTTATGGCGGCATTCAAGTACGATATAGCCGATGAGGCGGTCGATTTTGAGGACAGAATGATGAAATCAAGCTATCTGAGAATTATGGATTTTATCGATAAAAATAAAAAGAAATATGAAGAAGCCTGTGAGCGCCGTGAGGCCGCAGCGGAAAGACACCGCATAAAAAAAGCACGTGAAGGAGGAGACGGGCTTTATTAAAAAATGCAAAATCGCTATATAAATAATAAATCAAAATAAAAATCAAAATCAAAGATAAAATACAAATACATGTACAAAGACAAAGAAAAACAAAAACAAAAGGCGCTCCTTACGGAAACGCCTTTTAGCTTCATCTGCATCACAGCAGAAAAAAATTATTCGTTTGTTATTCTGCATTTATTTCAGCGTTACAATCGTAACCCCTGTTTCACCCTCGCCGTAAACACCGAGTCGGAAGGATTTGACGTATTTGCTCTTGCGAAGATGCTCCTGTATGCCTTTACGAAGCACACCTGTTCCCTTGCCGTGAATTACGGTGATTTCACCAAGTCCCAAGCGTAATGCCTGGTCAATGTAGCGTTCGAGCTCAAGAATACCCTCTTCTATATTCATACCTCTCAAATCACACCGTGTCTGCGCTTCGCTTCCGGGAGAGAAAACACGTTCCTTTTTGTTGGGAACACTGCGGTTCTTTGCGGCCTTTGCCTTTTGTTTTTCGGCAAGGCGGATATTTGAAAGGGGAGTACGCATTTTCATAATTCCTGCAAGAACCTCGATATTTCCCTTTCTGTCTTCAAGGGCGGTTACTGTTGCAGTTTTGCCCATGTCAACAAGGAATACCTCATCACCGAGCTTAAGAGGACGGGGGAGAACGTAATTCTTATCCTCAATAACGGCGGCAACAACCGGGTTTGTAATGTCGTCAAAGTCGGCAAGACCTTTTTTCATAAGCTGCTTTGCTTTTCTGAGCATTTCAGCCTTGTCGGCATTTTTGTCGCTTTCTTTTTTCAGCTTTTCAAGCTCAGCTGTAAGAGCATAGGCACTGCGTTTTGCCTGCTCGACAATTTTGAGAGCCTGACTCTGTGCTTTTTCCAGCTCTTTTCTGCGCATCTCCTCAATGCTGTCCTTGTATTTCTGAGCCTCGGCCTTTTCTTTTTCGGCCTGCTCCTTGAGAGACTGTGCCTCTTTGGCCTGCTCCTCGAAGTCCTGGCGGGATTTTTCAAGGGTTTCAATGACTGTTTCAAATTGAGTGCTTTCTTTTGAGACAAGCTCCTTTGCTCTTTCGACAATTGTCTCCTCCATGCCTAAGCGCATAGAGATGGCGAAAGCATTTGAACGGCCGGGTGTACCGATTAAAAGACGGTATGTAGGCTTAAGGGATGAAACATCGAACTCGCATGAGCCGTTTTCAATGCCCGGTGTCTGAAGGGCATAGGCTTTGAGCTCCGCATAGTGAGTTGTGGCGGCGATTCTTGCTCCCTTATGGTGGAGCCTTTCAAGAATGGAAATAGCGAGAGCAGCACCTTCTATCGGGTCAGTACCTGCACCCAGCTCGTCAATAAGTACAAGAGATTTTTCGTCAGCGGTGTCAAGAATATTTATGATATTGACCATATGTGAGGAGAAGGTTGAAAGGCTCTGTTCAATGCTCTGCTCGTCACCGATGTCGGCAAGAATGTGGTCGAAGACACTTACACGGCTCTGATCCTTTACCGGGAGCATAAGACCGCACATTGCCATAAGGCACATAAGACCGATTGTTTTGATGGAAACGGTTTTACCGCCTGTGTTTGGGCCCGTGATTATAAGAGTGTCGAATTTTTCGCCGAGCATAATATCTGTCGGTACAACCTTTTTCGGGTCAATGAGGGGATGTCTTGCCTGTTTGAGATTTATGATTCCCTCGTCGTTGAGTATGGGCACAGTTGCTTTCATGGCGTAGGCCAATTTTGCTTTGGCGAAGATAAGATTAAGCTCAACGGCACATTCATAGCTTGCCTTTATGCCCTCATAAAATCCCCCTGCTTCGGCAGAAAGCTCATAGAGAATACGCTCTATTTCTTCTCTTTCCTTGCCCTGAAGAACTTTAATTTCGTTGTTTGCTTCAACTACTGCTGCGGGCTCGACAAAGACTGTGGCGCCGCTTGAGGATGTGTCGTGGACAAGACCGCTGATTTCGTTCCTGTGCTCGATTTTTACGGGAACAACATATCTGCCGTTTCTCATTGTGACGATGGAGTCACGGAGAAATTTCTGATAATGCTGTGAACGGGTGAGCTTGTCAAGCTGGTCACGCACCTTTGAAGAGGCGGCACGGATTTTTCTTCTTATTTCGTAAAGGGCAGGAGAAGCGTTGTCGCTCATTTCTTCTTCGCTTATGATAGCGTTTGTGATTCTGTCCTCGAGAAATTTGTTGGGCGACATAGAGTAAAAGAGAGAATCTATGCGGGTGACGATACCTGCGTTTTTACTTCTCCACTCACTCAGGGCACGGATTACACGGAGCACTTCTGCGATGTCCAAAAGCTCACGCATATTAAGTACGCTTCCTGCATTTGCACGGCTGAGAGCGTTGTTTACATTTTTAAGAGAGCCGAAAGAGGGCGCACCGAATTTAGCCATAAGGGCGTGTGCATCCTCTGTCTGACCTAAGAGAGCATTGGCAAGAGCAAGATTTGTTTCGGGCTCCAAATGCTCTGCAAGGTATCTTGCATCCTCACAGGAGGTATATTCAGTAAGCAGAGAGAGAACCTTATTAAGTTCCAGTGAAATATGATGCTTATTCATTTTTTCACCTCATATCATTTTTTTATAAAAGTCCAGAGTTCTGAATTTCTTTCTTGTTATGCTTTTAAGATATCTTTCCGAAATGTCCGACAGAGCTGAAAGTCCGTCCTCGGAAAGAGAAAAGCTGAAGATTTTATTTGGCGGTGCAAGGCAGATATATCTTATTGCCGACAGGACACCGACGGAGCAGGGATAAAGCTTTCGGCTGCCCTTGCATCTTTCGCAGAAAAACTCTCCCGTAAACACATCGAAAAAGAGCGTTTCATCCTCAAGGTCACATCCGCACTCACAGCAGCAGTCCACGGCGGGCATATAGCCCGCAAGAGTGAGAAGTCTCAGCTCAGTCACACTCTTTACAAGAGAGATATCCTTTTTTCCGTCGCAAAGAAGATGAAGAGCGTTGAGAATCAGTGAAAGCTCCTCGTCAGCTTTGTCTTCACGGGGACATAGCTCATATGTAAGCTCAGCAAAATACTGAGCAAGGGAAAGCACCGTAAGGTCCTCACGCAGACGGAAAAAAATCTGCTTGGGTACGGCATCCTTAAGGACGTAGGAGTCGCTTTTTGTGGCGGCTACGGAAAGATCGGAATAGGCCAGAAGACTTGTGGCACTGCTGTGCTTTCCAACCTTGGCACCGTTTGCGAAGATGCTTATAACACCTTTTTCGCGGGTGAGAACGGTAATGATTTTATCCTTGTCTTTGAGTGGCTTTTCGTTAATAATTATTCCATCCGTCAAAATCGTCATAGTTAAACTCCTCTGCCTGCGGTTCGTCCATATAAAACTCCTCGGCAGTTTCTGCATTCATAGAGTCAAGAGTGTTCATAGGATTGTCTGCGGCCTTTTTGTAGCGCAGATAGTCTGACACCTTGCCTGTTTTCATAAAAGTATTCCATAAATCTTTTTTGTTCATCAATAACACCTCACTGTAATGATACACATATCATTTGCAGAAAAAAGGCGAAAATACAACACAAAAAACAGATTAAGAAAGGTCTTTTTAAAATCTGAAGATTATCCCGACAACGGCTGCAAAAAGGATGAAAACAATAGGATGAATCTTTTTGAACCGGGTGATGCCGATAAAAATAAGAACCGACAGAATTATACTTTTGTAGTCCACGGCAGCAAAGAAATCTGCACCCTGTGAAAAGGCGTCAGCAGAAAAAAAGGCAATTTTTGCCACGCCCAGACATGCAGAAGCAATAAGACCGAGAGAGGCGGCACGAAGGCCGTAGAAAACCCATTCAACATATTTTGATGAACGGAACTTCATCAAAACCTTTGAAATGACAAGAACTACAATAAGTGCAGGAGCCGTAAGACCGAGAGGTGCAACAAGAGCACCGAGGATACCGCCGGGTATACCGAAGGCGCTTCCTGTCTGAAAGCCTACATAGGTTGCCATATTTATGCCTATGGGACCAGGTGTTGATTCGGAAATTGCAATCATATTGGAAATGTCCGTCTGAGTGAACCAGCCGGTTGTTTCCGCCATATCTGCAAGGAAGGGGAGTGTTGCAAGACCTCCGCCGACAGAAAAGGTTCCCACAAAGAAGAAACGGAAAAAGAGCTCAATAAAAATCATTTTTCTTCTCCTTTCTTCATTTTCTTTGCTTTTATCATATTAAAAAAGAGAGAGAAAATCGCTACGGCAAGGATGAAAAACACGGGAGAAATATCCGTAAAGAAAGCAAGAAGAGCCACAACAAGGAATATAACCTTTGTGATTAAATCGGGAACACTTTTTTTTGAAAGCTTGATTACGGAAGAAAGGATAAGAGCCACAACGGCAGCTCTTACTCCGTTGAAGGCATGGATAACTGCTTGTATATCCTGAAACCCGCTGATGAAAGCAGAGATAATCATTATTATAATTATGGAAGGTGTAATTACACCGAGGGTTGCAAAAAGCGCTCCCCAAAAGCCCTTGAGCTTTGTTCCGATAAAGGTTGCAACATTTACTGCGATAATACCGGGAGTACACTGACCGATGGCATAATAGTCCATAAGCTCATCCTGGGTGGCCCAGCCACGGTTTTCGACAACTTCCTTCTGAAGCATTGGAAGCATAGCGTATCCGCCGCCGAAGGTAAAGCCGCCGATACGGGCGAAGATAAGAAACAGATCAATAAGAAGCTTCATGTTTTTCCTTCTTTCACAAAAAATTATCAAAAAAAGGCTGATAACAGCCCTGTTGTTTATGAAGTTGATGGTGTGGATGCAGATTCTGCCGTCTTGCAACGGAGCAGTATACATGAATTCTGAGGATGGTGTGATGTGAATTTGCCCATCATACCAAAGGCAGACAAGTATATTATGAAAACACATATAAAGTACAAACCGAATTCCAATCTCCGCCGAGTTTACGAGGGCGGTCCCCACTCTCACTTTCAGGGGAGGCAATTGCGCTCGTCTGTGCCAAAGCAAAAGCCCAAGTGGCTCGAGCGTGAACATGGTTTTATCAGCAGAAAGTAAAATTTAAAAATTAATGTTTTTTCGGATACGGCACACCGTGCCCCTACTGAATACACCTTGTATCCTTACGGTATTATTGCGGCGGGATAGGGTCATCCCGCCCTACATAACCACCGTTAACTTGGCGGAATATCATTTCTTGTTTTTTAAATTTTTATTCGCCATTCTGCGTTCTGCATTCTGCACTCTGCATTTTCGTGCTGTGCTTTTTAAAGAAGGCAAGCATTGCGTCGATGTTTTTTGCCGAAGGTTCAGATTCAGGATAAAGGATAGAGAAAACGTGAGGAAGAGCCTTGCCCTGATGCTTTCCGAAGTTCATAAGCTCTGTTTCAATTCCTTTTTTTCTGAAATCCTCAGCGGTACGCAGTACTTGCTTGAGAGCAAGGGAGTCGCCCGTTGAAGTAACCATAAATGCAGGAATCATTTCACCCAGCTCAAGAACCTTATCAATGTTCACATAGGGTGCCCATTTTTCCTTCTTATAATTTTTGCCGAGCATTATTTTTGTATAGTATGAAACAAGAGAGCCGTCGTCCATATAGCCCATAGCAGAGGTAAGACCTACCGCGTTAAACTTAAGTGAGAAATCGGGTACGTCAAAAAGCTCTCTCATTTTTTCGCTTTGTGAAAGCATAGCCGTAAAGGAGGCAAGCATACCGCCTGCTGAGTCGCCTGTAAGACAGATGCTGCTTCTGTCGCAAGGGAAGGAGTCGAGATTTTCGTTTATCCACTTAAGAGCCGCTGCCACATCACGGAGCTGCTCTACAGCCGTAACCTCAGGATAGAGACGGTAGCTCATATTGAAAACCACATTACCCCTTTTTGCCAGAGTGAGACAGTAGTTTTTGTTCAGCTCCTTATCTCCGTACATCCATCCGCCGCCGTGAATATCTATTATTACGGGAAGCGTACCCTCGGCATCCTCGGGATAGTATACGTCAAGCTTGTGGTATCTGTGACCGTCGGGAAGATATTCGTGATTGTTGCTTTCATGAACACCTTCGGGGAAATGAAGGGTTGCAATTCTCTTGTTATCCATTCTTTCGGTGTTTTTCCAGAAAAGCTTGAGGACAGGATCTAAAAACATAGTCATTTTCTCCTTTCGGGGGGTTAATATTTCATAAAAGCTGTAAAGACAGTGTCTTTCTGTAGGATTGGCTTATCATACCAAAAGCAGACAAGTATATTATGAAAACATAGATAAAGTACAAAGCAAATTTCAATCTCCGCCGAGCCTGCGAAGGCGGTCCCTGTGGGGAAGTGATAACTTTCCCGCAAAAGGCTGTTTCCGAATATAATCAGCGGTATTCAGCCTTGATGGAACGTCCTGTAAAGCATAAACCATTTTCCAATCTCCGCCGAGCTTGCGAAGGCGGTCACCGAGGGAAACGGAGGTTTGCCGAAGAAAAAGGGCGCTTTGTTTACTTTGGCGCTCGCTTGTGCCAAAGTTAAAGCCCCAGCGGCTCGAGCGTGGAAAGCTAATCGTTTTGTACAGGGTAATTTTTAAAGACGGAATTGTTTTTTTGCGGACACGGCACGCCGTGCCCCTACGGTTTCCCTTTGTTTTGCGGTGGAAAGACCCATCCATCGCTGATGCAATTGCGCTCGCTTGTGCCAAAGTAAAAGCCCCAGCGGCTCGAGCGTGTAAAAGGTTTGTATTTGTGAAAGTGATATTTTAAAGACGGGATGTTTTTTTCGGACACGGCATGCCGTGCCCCTACGGTTTTTCTTTGTTTTGCGGTGAAGAATAAAACATACAGTCGGAAATGTTAGCGGACACGGCAAGCCGTGTCCATACGGGTCGTTTTAATTCAATTACATTGCAGGAGGCATACCGCCGCCCTGAGCCATAGCCTGAGCAAACATGCCGGGCTTCTTTTCCTTCTTGGGCTTGTATGCGGGAGGATTTTCAAGAAGATTTCTTGATTTCTTTGAATGTGCAAGAAGCTTGTTTACTTCAATTACGGGAGGTGCCATTGTTGTGCTCATATAATCAACACAGTTAGCAAGGAGAATCTGGTCATTTTCGAGAGCACCGAGAATTGTTACGGCGATAACGTCCTGTACCTCACTTGTACCGTCCTCATAGATTTCGTTGAGAATCTGGAAAAGCTTTTTCATTGTCTGAGGATCGTTTTCCTTGATAGCGGAAATAACCTTTTTTGTTCCGTAGTTGTCAAAGAAGGTTTCGGCAAGGAATTCGCCGTAGGTTGCAAGGTTTTCCTTGTAGAGAGGACGAAGCTCGGGGAAAACAAGGCAAAGCTTACTTGCAAGAGTGTTGGGGTCATAGAATGAACCGTGCTTTACGGCAGCCTTTGAAACGGTCTGAGCAGCCTTCTGCTGAACAGCCTTTTTAGGTGCTACGGTCTTTTTGGAATATCTGCTTTGAAGAGTATCTGTGAATTCGTTGACTACATATTTAACATCTCTGCTGTCTGCGTTTTCGTCAAGAAGAGAGGTTGAAAGCTTTTTGGGTGTTTCTTCGGGTGCTTCAGGGTCTTCGCCGGCAAAAAGCATAATTTTACCGTCCTCATAGCTTACGGCAAGACTGCCCTTTTCACCTGTGTATCTTGCAGTGATTTTTTCTTCTGCTTCGGTGATAAATTCGCCGCTCTCGCTTTTGTATGCACTGAAGCCGAGGTTTGTAAGCTCCTGACCGATACCGTCAAGAATACTTCTGAAATTTTCGTTGATAGCCATTATAGGATAACTCCTTTTCTTTGTAATCACAAAAGTGAAATTTATATTTTTATACAGTATAGTAGTATATCACAAAAGACAGGTGGTGTCAACAAAAAGAGTATGCATTTTCACACATATAAAGGGGATGTATTTCTGCTTGATTTTTTCCTTCTTAATTGTTATAATATATAATCAGAGTAAATTTAATACAAAGGAGATATATGTTATGATAAAAATTTCACCGTCTATTCTTTCCTGTGACTATTCAAAAATGGGAGAAGAATTCGAAAATATGAAGCGTTCGGGTGCAGACTGGCTCCACATAGATGTTATGGACGGCCATTTCGTGCCCAACATCACACTCGGTGCACCTCTTGTAAAGTGCCTGAGAAAATGCTCCGATCTGGTTTTTGACTGCCATCTTATGATAAGCGAGCCTCTTAAGTATATTCCCGACTTCATAAGCGCCGGTGCAGATGTTATCTGCTTCCACGTTGAGGCTGATTCTCCCGTTGAAGAGACAATTGACTTCATCAGAGAAAAGGGTAAGATTGCCGCTCTTGCCGTAAAGCCCGGAACAGAAATCGAGGCTGTTTATCCCTATCTTGAAAAGCTCGGCATGGTGCTTGTTATGACCGTTGAGCCCGGCTTCGGCGGACAGAGCTTTATGGCTGATATGATGCCGAAAATCGAAAAGCTCCGTGAGGAATGCAAAAGAAGAGGCATTGAAAATCTTGACATCCAGGTTGACGGAGGCATTTCTCCCTCAACAGTTGAAACAGCGGCAAAGGCGGGCGCAAATGTCCTTGTGGCAGGCTCGGCAATTTTCTGCGCTGAAGATCCCAAGGAAGCTATAACAACTCTTCGTGAAAAAGCTGCTAAATATTTTTAATGAGCCAGTATAATTCTTTTCGAGGTATCTGCTATGCAGAAAAATAAAGAAATCCTTTCTTTCAGAAATCCGATTTTCAGATATAATGCCGATATTTTCGCAATATGTCTCGCTTTGTCGGCAGTGGGAGTGTATCACGGGGGGATTTATGCCCTGTGGCAGATTCTTCTCTGCTCGGCTTCAGCGGTTGTAAGTGAATACATCGGCTTTAAGCTGATTTTAAAAAAGAATACTGTGGGAGATCTCAGTGCCCTTACTACGGGTATGATAATTGCACTTATGCTCCCGTCTTCGGCACCGTTTTATGTTGGCGTAAGTGCATGCGTTTTTGCAATAATTGTTGCAAAGCTTCCCTTCGGTGATGTGAGAAACACTCCCTTTCTACCCTCGGCGGCGGGCTTCTGCTTTGCGGCAATGATGTTTACTGATGCTGTGTTTACTTATCCCGCCTACGGAAGTGATTTTGCCTTTTTCGGCAGTGAAAGCTTTGTAAAAGGCGAAACCCTTTTTGATATGCTTTCAAAGGGAAACAGTCTTTCTCTTAATGTTTTCGGAAGAGTCAGTCTTCTTTCGGGTGCTTACCCGGGCGCAACGGGCACTACAAGCATGCTCGTTCTTGCCGGTGGCTTCGGCTATATGGCAATAAGACATCCCAAAAGACTTTTTGCTTCTTCGGGATATATTCTGTCATCGGCTGTTTTTGCTTTCCTTTTTCCGAGAGTAAACTCAGGAAGGCTTTCCTCTGTTGTGATTGAGCTTTGTGCGGGCGGTCTTATTTTCGCTTCTCTTCTTCTTATAACAGACCCTGTCACATCACCGAGAAAACCTGACAGAGCCTTCTTATACGGTCTTATGGGCGGCAGTATATGTATGCTTCTGAGATATTTTTCAAAAACTCCCGATGCTGCCTGCTTCAGCATCCTTATAACAAATGCCTTGTGGCCTGCAGTTACCGGTGAAACGGTTAATTCCAAAAAGACGGCTGAAAAATACAAAAAGCCCCTTATGAAGAAAAAGCAGGAAAGCAAAAGAAAGGCGGGTGCCTGATGAAAAAGAAAACGTCGGCTCCCGTGCTGAGCCTTTCCACAGCTCTTTTCAAGGGCAGCTTTGTCCACAATCCCGTTCTGACACAGATAATCGGCATTTGTCCTGTTGTAGGAGCTGCAACGACAACCGTAAACGGTCTGTGTATTGCTTTAGGAGTTATGACAGTGCTCATTGCTACAGAGGCAGCAACAAGTCTTATGCTTAAAAAAGTGCCGCGTTGGCTGCGTATGGCTGTTTATACTCTGGTCTCTCTTGCGGTAGTACTTTTGTGTGACAGATATATTTTTTCTCTCACTTCCGACAGCGGTGCAGGACTTGGTATTTATTTCTATCTGCTTTGCGTCAATGCTCTTGCGGTTATCCGTTGCGAAAAATTTGCCTGTAAAACAAGCGTAGCAAATGCAGTTACCGATGCTGTTGCCGCAGGAGTCGGCTACGGTGTGATTGCAGTTGCTGTGGGCGCAATAAGAGAATATATAACCTACGGCTCTGTTTTCACTTCTCTTGATACTGTGCCGCGTTTTCCGCAGGCAGCGATGCCCTTTGCGGCTCTTGTGATTCTTGCCTTTCTTGCTGCGGGACACAAATGGCTTCTCATTAAGTTTTACCCCGACGAGGTACGTGACACCTTCTCTATGAACAGGGCTTTTGAAAAGCCTGAAAAAAAAGACCCGGGTCTTTTTACGGATAAGCAGAGTAAAAAACCGAAGGTTATGCGTGATTACGACGAAAAAATCCGTCCGAGATATTCCAATGAAGACGGTGGGAAAGGCGGTAACGAATGATGACACACTTCACTTCAATGTTTACTGCCGCCCTTTATGCAATGCTTGTGCAGAATATTATTTTCAGTACGGGCTACGGTATGAGCGAAAGCATAAGAATGGCAAAGCGACCGAAGCATTTCTTTATGTACGGCGGTACGGTTACCTTCTTTTCTCTTGCTCTTTCGCTTGTATGCTTCTTTCTCAATAAAATACCCTTTGTTTTTGCTCTGGGTATAAAATACAGAATAGCAATTTATACTCTTGTTCTGCTTGCTCTCTATCTTGCGGCAGCGCTCATCTGTCTCAAGGTATTGAAGGCTGACAAGAAATTTATGAATTCTTTGGGCATGTGCGCCCTTAACACGCTTATCATCGCCTTGCCCGTAGTGGATTTCAAGGCGGGATATACTCTCTTTGAAACAATCGGTACGGGTATCGGTGCAGGTCTTGCCTTCACCCTTTCCATGCTTCTGATCAATACAGGAATGAAGCATATACAGAATAACCGTTATATACCTGAAATTTTCAAAGGTACACCCGCACTGCTTGTATATATTTCACTTATAGCTCTTGCCATGAGCTGTATTTCAGGTCAGTCTCTTTTCGTTTAATATTTCTTAAGGATAAAAAACTATGTCAAAGAAAAAAACTCCAAAGAAAAAATCTCCCTATCCCGAAAACGGTAAAACAAGGATAAGACACAGCTATTATACCTTTGCCCGTGAATTTCCTTCTAAGATTCAGCCTCTTGGCGGTAAAAGACGCAAGCACAGGAAAAAGCGTATACTGAAAGGTGCTCTTCTTTGTCTTCTCTTTGCCGTTCTCTCAGTTTTTTCTTTCTTTACAGTGAATCTTATGCTTGACATTTCCTACACGGAAAAGGAAAGCACAGATTCCGAGCAGGTGACGGTGCCTGAAAATGAAAATGAAACGCCGGAGCCTTTGCTGCCTTTTGACGGAGACAGTGTCAGAGCTCTTTATATGCCTGAGGAAAGGCTTGGCGACAGAGCCTACATCAAAGCCTTCATAAAGCAGATAAAGAGAAAGAATTGCAACAGTGCAGTCATTGATTTTAAAAACAGCGACGGCAAGCTTTCTTTTACCTCTCTTGATGAAAATGCCGTTACTGCCCGTTGCAGTCTTTTTGATAACAATACGGTCAGACAGGCTCTCGACCTTTTTGAAAATGACGGCATAAGGGTAATTGCGCGTATTTATTGCTTTATGGACGACACTGTTGCTTCGGCTGTGCCTGAGCTTGCGGTAAAGTATATGGATACGGATGTCAACTGGGTTGATGCAGTTACACAGGACGGCGGAAGAAGCCGTCTCAATCCCGTTTCAAAAAAAGCAAGAAGCTATATCATCAGCATTGTAAAGGAAGTTCTGCAGTTCAAAATCGACGGAATTTTACTGGAAGAGGTTTCCTTCCCCACAGGAGAGCACATTTCCGCAGCAACTTATCCCGGTGAAAAGAAGGGAACGGACAGAAATAAGGTGCTCAAAAATTTTGTGAAGGATATTGACAAGCTTCTTCCCGATGATTGTATTTTGCTTGTCGGACACGGTGCAAGTGATATTCTTGAAACAAACAATACTCTTTACGGAGGCTCTATGCTCACTTGTGACGCTGACGGCTTTGCGGCGGATACCCTCGCAAGACCTGAGGGTATCACCGTTGACAAAAAGACAGATTTTGCTTCCGCTTTCTCTCTTTTCTCCTCTGTGAAAAACACCGTAGGTGAGAAGAAGTCCGTTTATATTATAGATATTTCCGAATATTCCGCAGCCCTTTTAAGAAAGATGAGAAAAGCCGGCTATACAGATTACATTATTTACAGCCCTGAGGGCGCATACTGATAAGGAGAACATTTTATGACAAAAACCGCTTTCATTGCTATAGTAGGCAGACCAAATGTGGGCAAGTCCTCTATACTCAACAAAATGCTCGGACAGAAAATCGCAATTGTTTCCGATAAACCTCAGACCACCCGTACCCGTATTATGGGTGTGCTCACTACAGGTGAAACTCAGCTTGTTTTCACGGATACTCCCGGCTTTCACCGCCCGAAAACAAAGCTTGGCGAAAAAATGATAAAGGCTGTCGGAGACAGTATTTCAGGTGTGGATGCCTGCCTTTTTGTTGTGGAATGTACAGAGGAGCTGAAGGACAGCGAAAAGGAGCTTCTCGACAAGTTCCGTCAGCAGAAAATGCCTGTTGTTCTTGCTATAAATAAAATTGATACTGTGGAAAACAAGGAAGATATAATGAAGAAGATTCTTCAGATGACCGCCGAATATAATTTTGAGGCAATTGTTCCTGTTTCTGCCGTAAAGAATGACGGTATTGACGAGCTTGAAAAGGAGCTTGAAAATCTTGCTTTCCCCTCAGAGCACTTTTTCCCCGAGGACACTCTCACTGACCAGCCCGAAAGAGTCCTTGCTTCGGAGATAATCAGAGAAAAAATGCTCCGTCTCCTCGATAAGGAAATTCCCCACGGTGTTGCTGTCTCCATTGAAAAAATGAGAGAAAGAACAGATACCGATCTTATGGATATTGAAGCGACTATCTACTGTGAAAGAGAAAGCCACAAGGGAATCATAATCGGCAAAAAGGGTGCTGCACTCAAGCGTATTTCCACCTATGCAAGACAGGATATGGAAAAATTCTTCGGCTGCAGAATAAATCTTCAATGTTGGGTAAAGGTCAAGGAAGATTGGAGAAACAGAGAAGGCCTTATTCATAATTTCGGACTTGATTAAAATCAATCAGGGGACGGTTCTCTGATTGACAAAAATGATTAATGGGGCGGTGGATTCTATCCACCGCCCTGTCTCGCATAATCCTCTCCTGAAAGGAGAGGGGGACCGCTTGCGGCGGAGAGGTCCTTTCACACCAACCCTTGCCGTAAAAAAGAACCATAAAAAGAACAAAACCATTGTATCAGCTGAAATTTTTCTGCTTTTACAATGGTTTTAATTTTTACGTATTACTCTTTCTTTTCCTTCTTCTCACTCTGTTTATATGCCTTTCAAAATCGCCGTTTTCAATAAGCTCAGAAAGAACATACTGTTCAAAAACAGGCACCGTACAGGAATAAAATCCGAGCTTCTCCTCAAAGGATTTAACCATCCCTTCGGGAAGAATCATATATCCCACACGCATTGAAGGGGCAATTGTCCTTGAAAAGGTGTTGAGATAAATTACACGCCCTTCCCTGTCAAGGGAAAATACCGTGTCCTCGTGCTTGGTGGAAACAGTAAGCTCCGAATCATAGTTGTCCTCAATGATGATCGCATTTCTTTCTTTTGCCCATGAAAGGTATTCCATTCTTTTTGATGCCGTGGCGGTGATTCCGCTGGGATAACTGCTGAAGGGGGTTATATGAAGTACATTGGCGTCGGTTTTTGAAAGCTCTTCGGATTTGATGCCGTCACTTCCCATTCCGAGCATACGGCAGGGAACCTGACAGGCAGAGTAAACCTTGCGGATTTTTTCGTAGGACGGATTTTCAAGACCGAAGATTTTATCTCTGCCCAGAAGCATTACAATGAGACTGTAAAGATATTCTGCACCTGAGCCGATTATTATACATTCCGGCTTTGTGATTATACCGGTGTTTCTTGAAAGATAGTCAGAGATTGCTCTGCGCAGTCTGTCACAGCCCAGATTGGGTGATTTGATGAGAATTTCTTCACCGTAGACAGAAAGAACCTTACGCATAGTTTTTGAAAGAACGGAAAAGGGGAACTCACTTGCGGTAGGGTGTATATCTGCTCTTATGCTTATTCCGGAATTTTTTTCTCTGGGTGTAAGAAAATCCTTTTCCTTATAGATTACAAAATATCCCTTTCTTTCTCTCGGTTCCGTGTAACCCTCGTCACACAGAAGAGAATAGCTGTGCTCGACGGTGATTACACTTACTCCCGCTTCTTCGGCAAGGAGTCTTTTTGAGGGGAGCTTTGCACCGTATTTGTAAATTCCGTCGGTTATGTCCTGTCTTATCTGGCGATAAAGCTGAATGTATGCCTTTTCCTTTGATAGAGTGTCAATTCTGTATTTCATATAATTCCGCCCTTTTCAGCACCTTCACGAAGAGCCTGAAAATCAGAAAGGAAGATAAGTCTTTTCTCTTCGTCATCGGTTATTTCCGAGGGGTGATAGGTAGCAAGGAAAAAAAGCTTCCCTTTTTTGATGAATTCACCGTGATGGATGTCAAGATTGAAGGCGGGGTCTATCATCTTCCTCGCTGCGGTTTTGCCAAGACAGACAATTATTTTCGGCTTGATGAAGCGCACCTGACTTCTCAGATGCTCCATACAGGCGTCGTAGTGGCTGTCGTCCGGTAAATCCTCGTCGGACGGACGACATTTTAAAATGTTGGTAATAAAAATATCCTCGTCTCTGTCAAGATTGCACAGAGTAAGAAACTTTGCGAAAAATTCACCGTCTCTTCCCGAAAGGGGTATTCCTTTAAGATCATCCTTGCCTCTCGGCATATCGCCGACAAAAAGAATGTCTGCCTTTTCACTGCCCGAACCGAAAACAGTATTCAGTCTTTCCTCATAATAGGGGCATTTTTTGCAAAGCATACATTCGTCCTTTATACTTTCAAATCCGGCAGAGTACATATCTGTCCCTCCTCAGTAAAGGTCTTATATATATCTATTTTAACATAAAAATAAAAAAAGTACAGTGTGAATGTTGAAATTCATAAAAATATGTTGTAAAATAGGAAGGTAAAACAAAACATTCAGTTTATGGAGGAATTTTAAAATGAACAGACCTGTTTTAATTGAAACATCAGCAAGACACGCTCATGTAAGCCGCAGAGTTCTTGATATTCTTTTCGGTGAAGGCTATGAGCTCACACACAAAAAGGATCTTTCTCAGCCCGGCCAGTACGCTTGTGAGGAAAGAATTCAGGTTATCGGCCCCAAGGGCAGCTTCCCCGGTGTATCTATTCTCGGACCCGTTCGTCCCGAAACTCAGGTTGAGCTTTCAGCAGGTGATGCAAGAAGCATCGGCGTAAAGGCTCCCATCCGTGAAAGCGGTGACCTTGAAGGCAGCGGCGGCTGCAAAATCGTCGGCCCCAAGGGTGAGGTTGAGCTCAAGGACGGTGTTATCATCGCTAAGAGACACATTCACATGACTCCCGAGGATGCTGAAAAGTACGGCCTTGTAGACAAGCAGATTGTTTCTGTTAAGGCAGACAGTGACGGCAGAAGTCTCATTTTCGGTGATGTTATTGTAAGAGTTAACCCCGCTTATGCACTTGCTATGCATATTGATACCGACGAAAGCAATGCTGCATCATGCACACCCGGTATGATGGGCGACATTATCTGAGCTTTTGGCAATTGAATAAAATTAAAGGCTTTTCGGTGATACCGTTAAGCCTTTATTCAATTAGTATTCACGGTAAAACAGGTTTCAGTGATGATGTAACTCGAGCTTCCGGCAACATAAAAGTAATATGGGTGAATACAAGACTTTCATTAAAGATAAAACCTTCCCACAAAAGGCTGTTTCTGAATATAATCAGCGGTATTGAGCCTTGATGAAGCTTCCTGTAAAGTGCCAGGTTTATTGTATATCTCCGCCGAGCTTGCGAAGGCGGCACATGGGGAAGTGATAACTTTCCCACAAAAAGCTGTTTCTGAATATAATCAGCGGCATTGAGCCTTGATGAATCTTCCTGTAAAGTGCCAGGTTTATTGCATCTCTCCGCCGAGTTTGCGAAGGCGGTCACCGAGGGGAACACAGTTTCCCGAGGAAAAAGGGCGTTTTGTTTACTTTTGCGCTCGTCTGTGCCAAAGTAAAAGCCCCAGCGGCTCGAGCGTGTAAAAGGTTTGTATTTGTGAAAGTGATATTTTAAAGACAGTGCTTTCTGTTGGGTTTGCTTATCAGACCAAAAGCAGAAAGCACATTATGAAAACACACATAAAGCACAAACCAATTTCCAATCTCCGCCGAGTTTACGTAGGCGGTCACCGAGGGGAACGGAGGTTTCCCTCGGCAAAAGGGCGCTTTGTTTACTTTGGCGCTCGTCTGTGCCAAAGTAAAAGCCCCAGCGGCTCGAGCGTGTAAAAGGTTTGTATTTGTTAAAGTGATATTTTAAAGACAGTGCTTTCTGTTGGGTTTGCTTATCAGACCAAAGGCAGAAAGTATATTATGAAAACACACATAAAGTATAAATCAAATTCCGTTTCCGCCGAGCTTGCGAGGGCGGTCACCGAGGGGAACGGAGGTTTCCCGAGGTAAAAGGGCGCTTTGTTTACTTTGGCGCTCGTCTGTGCCAAAGTAAAAGCCCCAGCGGCTCGAGCGTGTAAAAGGTTTGTATTTGTGAAAGTGATATTTTAAAGACAGTGTTTTCTGTTGGGTTGGCTTAGCAGACCAAAGGCAGAAAGCACATTATGAAAACACACATAAAGTAGAAATCAATTTCCAATCTCCGCCGAGCTTGCGAAGGCGGTCACCGAGGG
>JAZLBS010000026.1:0-6887 GCA_045613805.1 Acutalibacteraceae bacterium | reverse complement strand
AGGTTTACGCCAATGCACTCTGGTGTGTTACTAAGAAGTACGGCTACTCTGTACTCAAGATAGTAAGCGCTATCGTGTAACATATGAACTCTGTGGGAGCCGGGAAATGCTCTCGTCTCCCACAATCCTAACTTTGAAAGTCGGAACATGTATGTTCTGTCTGCTCTATGTTATTCTATATTCAGAGGTTGAGAACACCTCACAAATCTATCACTATAAAGAAAAGGAGACAAACATTATGAAAACTATCTCAAAGGAACTCACCCGCGAAATCAACGGAGGCAAAATTTATCGCTGTAGGCACTGCAACTACAAGAGCTCGTCCTACGCGAAGGTTTACGCCAATGCACTCTGGTGTGTTACTAAGAAGTACGGCTACTCTGTACTCAAAATTGTAAGTGCTATTGTGTAAATCAGCTTATCTGAAGTTTTACGAAAACACCATCTTAAGTCACCTTGCACATTGTAAGGTGACTTTTTTATAAGGAGTAAACAAATGAATACAACAAACAAATCAGAAGAAATTGTTCCCCTGAAAATATACTGTTCTATATACAAGCCCTCTTTAACTCAAACTATATCTTTTAGCAAACCGTTATTTGAAGATATCCAGCAACTACACCAAAGAAATTATATTCATGGATACATCAGTTCTAAAAACTCTTTCGTACTGATTAAAAATGGTATACCATTTAAAATTCTGCTACCTAAACAAGGTCTTTTTATCTGTGAGAAAACACTTGGCAATATGGCTTTACGTTCGGCAAATACATCGTTTCCTGAAGACTGTGCACCTGAATTAAAATATCCACCCCAATCTTATCCGCTTATTTCTAAAAAGGTTGACATATACAGTTGTGCGTCATTGCTATACTTTATGCTGGCTGGACATATATATCAAGATGGCTTTGACAACAAATATTATAAATCGAAGATACTGAAATCTTATCAGGAAGAAACAAACATATACAGCGAAAAAAAATCAGCCATGTTTATTGATTTTCTACACAGCTGTCTGTCCTTTGATTATACCTACAGGCCTGATACAAAAGATGCGTTGAAAATACTTGATAAAATTATTATCTGAACCTTGCAGATAAGTCGTCTGTTGTGATATACTTAACTCAACAGTACATAAAGAAAGAAGGATTTTCTTTGAACAACAAGCATATAACGCCGATTCCGGCTGACAACACACTATTTGAGCAGCGCATAGCTGCGTTTTTAAACAACATAAATTTCAATGATTTTTATAAAGAGCATAGTATAAGCGAAAGTTGCAAAACAATTGATGATATAATGAAAATTATTGAAACTACAAAAAGAAGTTCCTCTAATCTTTATGTCGATTATGATTCCGAAAAAAAATCACTTGTATCCCTCAGAGATTTTCTTGAAAAAAGACTGCCTGTTACAAGCAGACGGGTTGACGTGGATATATACAAATTTGCAGGTGAACTGATGAACCCCAATTCTCCAAAAAAAGCAGCTTCAGACAGCAGAAATCTGAGAAACTGGAATGATTTTGGTGCAAAATTCACCAGAGCTGATTCCTATGAACTTCTGATTCGATTGCTCTTTGCTCTGTCATTGAGTTATGATGACTGCATAAAATTTATGGACAATATAGGAGCCAAGCATTTATATCCGTTAGACTGTCACGAGCATATCCTTATCCTTGCAATAAAGTATAACGAGATTTCTTCCGAAAAGGTTTCTTATTCCGAAGCTTTAGAAATTGCAAAAAAATCCGATGAATATATAAAAGAGGAAATTGAAGAGCAACTGAGGAAAGTTGCATCAGATCATCCCGAAATGAATAAATTCGAAAATTTTATATACGCCCTACGTTCAATGTATGTAAAAGCACGAACTGAAGCACGCTCTCTAAATTATATAAACGACGATGTAACTATGTTTACCAGTCAGTCACTTGATAATATATTCACCCTATTAAGTGGCGAAAATGATTTAAGTTTTGAAGAACTGTCAAAAAAATCAGTCAGACAAAATACTTGTCAGATGCTACGCATGAGAAAAAATCTATTGGCAATTATGACTGAATACTTTTGTGGTTCTCGTGATTTCACTAACATAACCCCTGAAAAATGCATTTGGCTTAACAATGATAGTTTAGCTAATATAAAAAAAATCGAAAATGAACAATTATTGTCTTATTTGTTCAAGAAATTCAAAATTGAAACAGGTACGTCTATAATTTCGTGGCTAAACAGTTATATAATCGACCCAAACAAATCAGTATTAGGCGAAATTACAGACATTGATATTCCGTCACTTATTCTTGCTAACAGCAAATTTCTCGAAAAAGAAAATTTAAAAATGCATGAAGATAACATTGTCTCAATACTGCACAACTCAAAAGTCAAATCTTTAACCTCAACTTTTTCAACCTCTCTTACATCTTTTATTACCGGCAGAATAAAAGAGTCCCCTAATGACCACCGTCTTTCAAGAAAACAGTTGTTGATTTACTGTGCCCAGACAGGAAAAATCACAAGAATGCAGGTAAATAAACTTCTTGAAGCATCAGGAGAACCTCCGTTGAGCGGATCATTTCCTGACGACTATAATATGATAGCTGTTGTTCGTTTTACAGAATGGATCGCCGAACATCTTTTTGACGAAAGGCTCGATGATAAAAAATTTAGAAAAATTTATCAAGATTATTTGAAAGGCTCCACCCTTTTTGATTCTGTTATAAATGATCTACAATAATACTCCATTATATACAAAACAATATTTCTATATGTTACAGTTTATATACTCCGTTTTGTCGACTCTTTACAAAACATTTTTAACCTCTATACAATATCACAAAAAAGTCGATTTTTCCCAAAGCAATTAAAACAACCTCCACACAAAAATAACCCCACCGATTTCTCGGTGGGGTAAATTCATTTATAAGTGAATTATTTGTTTGCAATAGCTGCCTGTGGTGCTATCAACCTTGGTTGGAGAAACAGCACTTTCTGACACTACAGAGGTGTTTTTTCGCCTTTTTCCTTCGGTTTTCAGGTGAAGAGGATCATTCGGGTCGCCGTCAAAGCGGAGATACCAATCAAAGCCGTCCTGTTTAGCCACAATCTTCACAACAAAGGCTTCAATAACGCTTTCGGGAATGTCGCTGTCATCAGCTTGGGTGTACTGCTCCAACGCATATTGAAGAACCGTCAGCTTTTCATTATAATTAGGCACTGTTTCTGTAGGCTCACCCGCCAAGGCTTCCATTTCACTTATTTCAGCCTTGAGCTTTGATATTGCAGCTTTGGTATCAGCAGTTTTGGCTGTGAACTGTTCTTTGCTGATTTCGCCTTCTGCTCTCATTTCAATATAATTATCAATCTTCCTTGTAAGCTTTTCAAGCTCCTGTTTCTTTTCCTCAATAATTTTGGAATAATCAATGATTTCGTCAGTGTCATTGATATGAGCCTCAAGCATTGAATTTGCAAGAGCTAGCACCTTTTCTTTGTCAGCAAGGTATTCTCTGAAGATGTGATTTGCCATAAGCTGCAGCTTCCATTCGGGTATCATCGGTGTTCGGCATATACCCTCAAGAGGCAACCCTCTCTTTTTTCTGCTTTCATAAGAGCCTGTACGAACAGAACTGTAACACTGATACCCGTAGCTTCTCTGTCGGTCATCTCTGTCCCAAAGTCTTGTGTTGAATTTATGACCGCATTCACAGACGAGAAGCTTTCCCCATACTGTTGTTCTCGGTCTTTTGCCCGTTTCTGTTCTTCTGCCAGTGTTGAGATTTTTGAGCTTTGCTGTTTTACTTGCCATAATTAATTGCACCCTTTCAAAGTCTTCTTCTGATATTATAGGCTCGTGTCTGCCTTTCACCTGTACTAATTCAATGTCTCCGTAATTCTTTATCTTTTTCTGTGTAAGATAGTCAGGCGTAAACTCTTTATGGTAGGTTATGATACCGCAATAAAAGGAGTTTTTCAGCACATGACCGATTACAGTTTCGTACCATCTGCTTTTACCCGTAGCTGTTTTACGACCTTGGCGTTCAAGCTCATCTTTTATCTTTTTCATACCGTGACCCGCAAGATACATTTCATAAATGAGCTTAACCGTTTCTGCCTGTTCAGGGTCAATAAAGAAATCAACCTTTTTCTTATTATCGGGCAGAAGCTCCTGATGTCTTCTGTAGCCTAAAATGTTTCCGTTACCGTAGAAGGTACCGTTTTCCATTGAGGTCTGCTGACCGCTTTTTACACGGATAGAGGTCTTACGGCTTTCATCCTGTGCAAGAGTAGCCATAATAGTAAGTCTTAATTCTCCGTCGCAGTCAAAGGTTTTGATGTTGTCGTTCAGGAAGAACACCTCAACACCGTTCGCTTTCAGCTCACGGGTATACTGCAGAGTATCAACGGTATTTCTTGCGAAACGGGAAACCTCACGGGTAATAATCAAATCGAATTCGCCCAACTCTGCATCCCTTATCATTTGCATAAACTGCGGTCTCTTTTGAGCAGAGGTACCGGTAATACCCTCATCAACATACACTCTCACAAGCTCCCAATCAGGATTCGCTGCAAGTATAGGCTTGTACCAATCAAGCTGATTTCCGAGAGCTGAAAGCTGAGCCTCATGCTCGGTAGAAACACGGGCATATATAGCTACTCGTCGTCGCCTCTGATATTCAGGACTTTTTAATACATTAGGATTTAACAAGTACATTCCTCCTTTTTCTGATTGTGATTCCCTTTGATGAACTCAGTTACATCAACAATGTCTGCATAATCATTAAGAATATTGCGGAACATAAATTCGGGGATTTTACCATCTCTGAATAACTGTTCAATAAGCTTCAAAGCCGCAAAACAGTAATCAGGATTTTTGCTTATATCTATACTATTCATATATTACCTCCTTGACAAATGTGCGGATTATCTCGCATCCCTATTTCGCTGTCGCTGAAGATACCTGTAATAGTGCTCACAAGCTTTCAGTACGAAATCTTCAAAATCTTTATCCTTAACCTTAGGTGCGACCTTCTGTAATCTTTCCATAGAAACCTTGAACATAGGCTTCTGATTTGCTTTGTCCTCCTGCATTATGGTTTCAATACTTTCATCAGAAAGCTCACCCGCCTGACTTAACTTTTTGAAACGGACTGCCTGAGAAAGTGAGGGTGTTCTGTCTTCTTCCTCAATCGTACCGAGAAGAGAATACTGTTCTTCATCGGTAAGATACGAAAGCTCAACAGCGGGTGTAAGAGCAATTTTCTCTTCATCAACAAGGTCAAGCAGCTCGGGGATGAGATAAGTCAGACGAATATATCTTTTAACCGTATCTTTACTGATACTTTCCGTTACACCTATCTGTTCAGTTGCTAACTTAGGTGCAACTTGCACCGAAGTTAAGTCAGAGCGTTTACCCTGATGCTTCAAAGCTTCTGCTTTCAATTTGTAAGCAAAGGCTCGTTCACTTGGCAGAATATGCTCTCTGTGAAGATTACTGTCCACAAGCATAATAGCCGCTTCATCACGGGTGACGGCATAAATAAAAGCAGGGACTTCTTTCATCCCTGCTTTGACTGTGGCGTGTAAGCGTCGATGTCCGCTTATTACCTCATATTCATCTGTGTTTTCAATAGGTCGGATAATTATAGGCGTAAGAACACCTTGCTCCTGAATACTGCATATAAGATTATTCATTTCATCGTTATCCAGAACCTTATAAGGATTTCCCTCAAAGGGATGAATTTTTGATACCGGGATGTTTACCGGTGATTTGATATTTTGATTAAACATAATTTACCTCCATAAAAATTAATAATTTCTTTTATACTTTTTCTGTTCATCGGTAATAAGCTGTAAGTGTTTTCTTACAGAATATCCGGGTCTGCCCATATACCTGTGAGCATATTCGCTTGAAGACATCTCTTCCTTGTTACATTCATTACCGTCAGCCTTTTTGGTATCCTGTACCTTTTTGCAAAGCTCTTCAGCATTCATAATAGCTACCTCCCTTCATAATGCTTTTCTTTGACCTGAGCCCTCTCGGGGAAGTACCATTCACGGATAAGGGCTTTCTCCGCTTCAAAGCTTTCCTCAAGCCCCGTTCTGTCCTTGATAATGCGTTTTGCAATGTTAATCTTTTCACGCAGTGTGCCGATTTCAGACGTAAGAAAATCCCGACGGTCAATAAGTTCTTCCTTAGCCGTCGGGTCTTTGCATCTTCTGATTTGGTTGTAAATTTTGTTTCGTTGAGTTTTAAGCTCCTCCATACGGATTTCTGTCCTTGAAATGAATTTGTCAACCTCGGCAAAATCATAAAGCTTTTCATCAATAGCAAGCTCAATCTGCTTATGCATAAACTCAATCCTCGGTGCAGAGTATTTCATCTTCGGTGAGAACGGGTGAGGGTTGCAGTTGTTCTTTTCAGCTATTGCTCCTACAAAGAGAAGAGCAACAAATAAAAGTGAAATAACAGGTGCACCGAGTACGGCACCGCCTACAATCAGTTTTGTAAAATCTGAAACGGCTCTGCTGAAATTTTCAGGGTGACGGTAACTATGTGCAGATTCTTTAAACTCATAACCCTTATAACAATAAATAAAAGTTTGGTTACGCAGATAATTATTTGCACGGGTATAGTTATAAAAATTTTCATCCACCTCATAAAATCTCTGATGATTAATCCTGTCCCAAAGACTTTCATAAGAGTATTCATCACCAAGGTTTGAAAGCTTAACGCCGTGCTCGTCGGTACGGTAACCAATTTTTCCGTCATCAAACCAATAACCCTTCTGACTCATAATTCTGAAAAACTGTTTTATGCTTCTGCTTCTCGGAATAGCATAATCAATATCTTCACGCATATAATCATATTTTGTTTTGATACCTTTCTGC
>JAZLBS010000025.1:0-25917 GCA_045613805.1 Acutalibacteraceae bacterium | reverse complement strand
TGCTTGTCAAGCATTTTTTATGCTTCAGTTGCAACAGTGCCAACCTTGTTGGGGTTAACTCTGATGCCGGGGCCCATTGTTGTTGCGAGAACGCATGAGCGAATGTACTGACCCTTTGCAGCAGCGGGCTTAGCCTTGATGATAGCGTCAAGAAGAGTGGTGAAGTTTTCGCCAAGCTTCTCTGCGCCGAAGGAAACCTTGCCGATGGGTCAGTGGATGATGTTTGTTTTGTCAAGACGGTACTCAATCTTACCTGCCTTTGCTTCAGTAACAGCCTGAGCAACGTTGGGAGTAACAGTACCTGCCTTGGGGCTGGGCATAAGACCACGGGGACCGAGAACCTTACCGAGACGACCTACAAGACCCATCATGCTGGGATGTGCGATAGCAACGTCAAATTCCATCCAGCCTTCGCCCTGGATTTTTGCAACGAGGTCTTCAGCGCCTACTACTTCTGCGCCTGCAGCCTCAGCTGCCTTTGCTTCTTCGCCCTTAGCGAAAACAGCAACACGTACAGTCTTACCTGTACCGTTGGGAAGAACAACTGCGCCACGAACCTGCTGATCAGCGTGACGTGAGTCAACACCGAGACGGATGTGTGCTTCAATTGTTTCGTCGAACTTTGCGGTAGCAGTCTTAATAGCTAAGTCAAGTGCTTCCGCAGGATCGTAAAGATTTGATTTGTCTACAAGCTTTGCGCCTTCGACATATTTTTTACCATGTTTCATTGTCTTTCATCCTCCTATAGAGTGGTTAAATCGGATTTTTCCTCCCACCCGGAAGCATTAGTCAGCGACTACTATGCCCATTGAGCGAGCTGTACCTGCGATCATACTCATAGCTGCTTCAACACTTGCAGCGTTGAGGTCAGGCATCTTCTGCTCAGCAATTTTTCTAACCTGCTCACCGGTAATTGTTGCGACCTTTGTTCTGTTGGGTACACCAGAACCGCTTTCGATGCCGCATGCCTTTTTAATAAGAACTGCTGCGGGCGGAGTCTTGGTTACGAATGAGAATGTACGGTCTGCGTAAACTGTGATGACAACGGGGATAATAAGACCGATGTCATTTTTTGTGCGCTCGTTGAATTCCTTAGTAAATGCCATGATGTTAACACCGTGCTGACCAAGAGCCGGACCAACCGGGGGAGCCGGTGTAGCTTTACCTGCAGGAATCTGGAGCTTGATTAAACCTACAACCTTTTGAGCCATTTTTTTGCACCTCCAAATTTATGTGGTTGATGGCGACCTGCATTAAGTTTTTACAGATCTCCCACAGGGAGAATAATCTCCCTCGTCATAATAAACGGCATATGCCGAAAATTATCACAATGATTTTATTCAGCGACTTCAATCTGATTGAGTTCAAGTTCAACAGGTGTTTCTCTGCCGAGCATTGAAATCATAACAACTACGACTTCCTTGACTGTATCTATTGAATCCACGATACCGCTGTAGCCGTCGAAGGGACCGCTGAGAATGTTTACGAAGTCACCGGGTTTATAGTTGACTTCAATTGACTTCTTCTCAATGCCGAGGTTAATAACCTCCTGCTCACTGAGAGGAACGGGTTTGCTTCCGGGACCTACAAATCCCGTAACGCCGCGGGTGTTTCTGATAACATACCATGCTTCATCAGTCATGGAAAGCTCTTCATCTTCAAATTCGCTGCGTTTTTTGTAGATACAGGCAACCTTTATCATAACATAACCAGGGAAGAGCTTACGTTCAACTTCGCGAACCTTGTCATCCTTGATTTCTGTTACGATTTCAGTGGGGATTCTCACTTCCAGTATCTGGTCCTGCATCTTACGGTTTTCTACAACCGTGAGAATGTTTGAGGCTACCTTGTTTTCATAGCCTGAGTAGGTGTGTACTACAAACCATCTGGCTTCTGCCATTGTTACACCTCCAGTTAACCGCTAAAATTATTCAGCCTTTTCAGAAGTTGCTTCTTCTGTTGCTGAGGTTGCTTCTTCCGTTGTTTTTTCGGATTCAGCGGTTTCGTCTTTCTTTTCTTCGTCCTTTTTGTCTGCAAGAGTTGTTTCTACAACCTCTGTGGTTGTTTCCTCGGGATTTGCAAGAGACTTAAGTCCGCCGATACCGGCTGAAAGTCCCTGGTCAATACCGTAAACAACGATACATACAATAGTAACTACGAGAAGAACTACACCTGTGCTTTTAAGAACAGTCTGTGCATCGGGCCAAACAATTTTCTTACATTCACCTTTGAAGTCTTTGAAGAAATGCTTGGCGCCCTTGCCTGTGCGGACGAAGAAGTTTGGCTTGTCTTTTTTGTTTGCGTTACCTTTTGCTGCTTTTGCTACTTTAGCTGCAGCCTTGCTTTCGTCAGTTGTGGCCTTTTCAACGTCTGAACTTCCGGCAACTTTCTTTTCCTTGTCAGCCATTACTCTACCTCCTGTTTATTTGGTTTCTTTGTGGAGAGTGTGCTTCTTGCAGAATCTGCAATACTTGTTCATCTCCAACCTGTCAGGATTGTTCTTTTTGTTTTTCATTGTGTTGTAATTGCGCTGTTTGCACTCTGTGCAAGATAAAGTAATTTTTACTCTCATGAACGGCACCTCCATTATAGGATATTAAAGGCCAAACGAAAGCAACACTTTCCTCCGTTTCAGCCCGATAAGGCCTCCCTCTATTTCAGGACACAAAAATAAAGCCCTCTTCAAGAGGTAAGAGTAGTTTATCACAACTTCACCGTCCCGTCAAGAGCTTTTAATAATTTTTTTCGCTATTTGGATATTTTTTTCAAATGTTACTGATTATTATATATTATAAAATGAAAATCAGTCAATTATGCACATAGTTTTGATCGCAACGGGTACAACAGGCTGTGAGCGCTCACCCATCATAGTCATTTTTCTGGGAACATCAAGGAAGGCATCAACAGTTTCCATACCCTCAATTACCTTACCGAATGCGGCATAGTTTCCGTCAAGGAAGGTGCAGTCATCACTGTAGCAGATAAAGAACTGACTTGAGGCTGAATCCGGTTCCTGGCTTCTTGCCATGGAAACAACACCTCTTGTGTGTGAAAGAGTGTTCTGTGTAAAACCGTTAGCAGCAAATTCACCCTTTATATTTCTGCCGCTTCCGCCCATACCTGTTCCTGTGGGATCGCCGCCCTGAGCCATAAAGTTGTCTATTATACGGTGAAAAACAACACCGTCGTAAAATCCATCTTTAACGAGAGCTTCAAAATTAGCAACGGTTTCGGGTGCGTATTCGGGGTAAAGCTCGATAATATACTCGCCGCCGTGCTCCATGGTTACTTTTACTTTTGACATAATTAGTCCTCCATATATATTATTGTATACTTTTACTTTTTTATTCGATGTTCTTAAAGGCTTCCATTTCCTTTTTATTAACCCTGATATGTGAGTCCTTGATTATTTTCACATCGTTCTTGTTGACACTTATCGGCGCTGCTTCCGGCTTCTTTTCAAGAGATACCTTAAGCATACCCGTAAGAAGATTATTATCAACAACCGTACCCTTTCCTTCAGCGGTTTCAACTATCGCTCCGCACTTGGGTGTTGTCTTGAGAAGATGCTCATATGCCTCCTGCTCGTATTTAAGACAGCACATAAGTCTTCCGCATGTACCGCTGATTTTAACGGGACTGAGAGACAGACTCTGCTCCTTTGCCATTTTTATTGAAACAGGCTGGAAGTCACCGAGGAATGTGTTGCAGCAGAAGGGTCTTCCGCACACACCGAGACCGCCCACCTTTTTGCTTTCATCTCTGACACCTATCTGACGAAGCTCAATACGTGTTCTGAAAACAGAAGCAAGATCCTTTACAAGTTCTCTGAAATCAACTCTGCCGTCAGCAGTGAAATAAAAGAGAATCTTGTTTCTGTCAAAGGTGTATTCAACGTCAACAAGCTTCATTTCAAGCTTATGCTCCGCTATCTTGCTGCTGCATATCGCATAAGCCTCCTTTTCCTTCTGCTTGTTTTCTTCCACAGTTTTAAGGTCATGTTCATTGGCAAACCTTAAAACGGGCTTAAGAGAAGAGGTTATCTCTTCGTCGGGAATTTCTCTGTTGCCGATTGTGACGGTACCGCATTCTACTCCCCTTGCCGTTTCAACAATAACCTTATCACGGCATTTATATTCCTTTCCGCGGGGATCAAAATGATAGTTCTTCCCCACCTCCTTGAATCTTACTGAAACAACTTCTGCCATATATTTTATCTTCCTTTCGTTGCATTGAAAATTTAAAACGGATGGCGGATTTCACCAACCCGAAGAAAGCTTAACTGTTTTTTATACCGTACAGCACCGATGAGAAACGGGTAACGGTAAGATTAAGATTTGCAGACGAATCTATATCCGTAAGAAGTCCGTTAAGACTTTCTGCAAGCTCAAGAGTTTTCTTTTGAGTGAAACGGTTTTTGAAAAGGATTATTTCTTCCTTGTCACTGTTTATGAGCTCCGTTCCCCCGCTTTGCAGAATAAGAGCATCTCTTACAAGGGAAATCATGCTTACGATTACCTCTCTGAAAAGCTTTTTATCCTTAAGAAAGACAGCTGTCTTCTTGAGAAAATCAAATTCGTTTTCCTTGGCAATACAGGTAATAAGCTCAGCGGCAAGAAGTGCACCCTTGCTTTCTTCACCGCTTTCGTTTTCATTTTTTTCTTCGCCCAGAGTATATGATGTAGCACGGGAAATTACCGTCTCGAGAAGAGAAGACTTACTGTTACAGGTAAGAATAAAGCACACATGAGGTGACGGCTCTTCAAAAATCTTCAAAAGAGCATTCTGTGCCTGTGTGTTCATATACTGTGCTTCGGAAATGATAAAGACACTTTTGGTTCCCTCATTAGGATAGATAAGCGCTTTAGCCTTGATATCCCTGACAGAATCTACCTTTATCATGGTACTGTCGCTCTCCTTAAGAAGAACATGAATATCAGGATGGCTGTCCTTCATCGCCTTCACACAGGCATTACAGCTTCTGCAAGGCTTATCTTCACCCTTGCATACAAGCGCTGCGGCAACCTCCTTCGCCGCCGAAAGACGGGTGGCCTCGTCACTTCCCTCAAAAATGAGAGCATGCGACAGCTTTGACAGCTTTATCGCCGGGATTATTGAATTTTTAAAGGATTCAGTTACCGATAAATTTTCAAACACTTGTTTCACCTGCTAATCATAATCTTTAATATTATACAATATAAAAATCTTTTTTACAATACAATTGAATTACTTTTATAAAGAAAATAGTTTTCAGAAAAAATTTGCAGTAAAAAACATAATAAAAAAAGAAAAAATTTTATCAAATACTATTGATATTTTATTTTTATGTGTTAGAATAGAGTTACAAAAAACAAAGGGAGGTTAAGAAGAATGGCATACGTTATCACAGATGAATGCATTGCTTGCGGCACATGTGCAGGTGACTGCCCCGTAGAAGCAATCTCTGAAGGCGACGGCAAGTTCGTTATCGATGCTGATACTTGTATCGAATGCGGCGCTTGTGCCGGCAGCTGCCCCGTAGAGGCTATCGTTGAAGGCTGATTTGTCTTTATAAACAAACTGAGACTGAAGGAAACTTCAGTCTCTTTTTTCTTATCTCATTTTAAGCCTCATCTTATCGCTTATCATAGCAATAAATTCCGAATTGGTCGGTTTACCTCGCGAGTTAAGAATAGTGTAGCCGAAATAGGAGCTCAGAACATCCACATCTCCCCTGTCCCAGGCTACCTCTATCGCATGACGGATTGCTCTTTCAACTCTCGACGGAGTTGTACTGTTATTCTTTGCTATAGTCGGGTAAAGCTCCTTGGTTACAGCATGGATAAGGTCAGGCTTTCCGATTACAAGCTTTATTGATTCACGGAGATACTCATAGCCCTTTATATGAGCAGGCACACCGATTTCTCTCATTATGTCGGATATTACGGTTTCTACGGAATATGTATCCGCCGGTGCGGCACCGTTCTCTCTTTCCCTCCACTCCATAAGCTGTCTGAGTCTCTGACTCATCATTTCAAAATCAAAGGGGCGGAGAAAATAGTAATCTGCACCTGCAGAGATAATTTCATTATGAAATCCCGGATTATCTATGGAAGACATAAGTGCAACAACAGGCTTTCTGACGTCACTCTTCTTAAGCTCCGCCAGCACACCGAGTGCATCAATTTTTTGCATAAAAACATCAAGCAGAACCATATCAGGCTTATTTTTGCGGATATAATCCAGAACCCTTGCTCCGTCCTTTTCCACAAAAGTCACATCAAAATCTGATAATGACAGATTCTTCTCACATTGCTTTTCAAAATCCCTGTCTTCTTTTGTAATCATAATTCTTATTCTGTTAGCCATTGGTAAAACCTCCTGTAATGTGTATTTTTTTAACATTTTCCGAATTACAGTGAGATATTATCACATTATTTGTATCAATTCAAGGTGCATTATGTCGAATAATCACCATGATACAAAGTTTTTTTCAAAAAAAATATGAAGCTACCGTAAAATAGCTTCATATTAATTTCGTTTATATTTTCCACATTTTTTATTTTCCGTCCCTTTCACGGATGACAAATCTTGTCGGTGTTCCCTCAAGGCCGAAAACCTCTCTTATCTGATTATCAAGATAACGCTGATAGCTGTAATGGAAAAGCTCTTTGCTGTTTACAAAGCAAACAAACGTGGGAGGTCTTGTGGATGCCTGGGTCATATAGTAAATCTTAAGTCTCTTACCCTTATCTGTAGGCGGCTGAACTCTTGCCGTTGCAGAAGCGAGAACATCGTTAAGCTTACCTGTGGATATACGCATGGAATTCTGCTCATCAACAAACTTTATAAGCTCAAAAAGTCTGTCGAGTCTCTGACCTGTCTTTGCCGAAATAAAGATAATGGGGGCATATGACATAAATGAAAAATCATTCATAAGCTTTTTACGGTAGCTGTCCATTGTCTTTCCGTCTTTTTCAAGAGCATCCCACTTATTGACGGCAATAATACAAGCCTTACCCATTTCGTGAGCAATGCCTGCAACCTTTGAATCCTGCTCGGTGAAGCCCTCAAGTGCGTCAATCATTATAACGCATACGCTCGCTCTTTCAACTGCCATCTTGGCACGGATAACAGAGTATTTCTCTATCTGATCCTCAACCTTACTTTTTCTTCTGAGACCGGCTGTATCAATAAACATGAAATCACCGAACTCATTGGTGATAAAGGTATCCGTAGCATCACGGGTAGTGCCCGCAATATTTGAAACAATGGCTCTTTCCTCACCTGAGATAGCATTGATAAGGGAAGATTTACCTACATTGGGTTTACCGATAACCGCTACCTTGATAGTATTATCATCTTCCTCTTCAACATCTTCCTCGGGAAGATGAGCAAGAACTGCATCAAGAAGATCACCTGTACCGTGACCGTGTACAGAAGACACAGCAATAGGATCTCCCAAACCGAGATTGTAAAACTCATAAAATTCAATGGGTGTTTCACCGACAGTGTCGCACTTGTTCACGCAAAGAACAAGGGGCTTATTGCTTTTGATAAGCATAGCTGCAACATCCTCATCCGTAGCAACAACACCGCTGCGCAAATCCGTTACAAAGATTATTACATCAGCGCTGTCAATGGCAAGCTGTGCCTGACGACGCATCTGCTTTAAAATTATATCATCACTGTGAGGCTCAATACCGCCCGTATCAATAAGCAGAAAATGACGGTTCAGCCATTCGCAGTCACCGTAAATTCTGTCTCTGGTAACACCGGGAGTGTCATCAACGATGGAAAGACGCTGTCCGATAAGCTTGTTAAAAAGAGTAGACTTACCTACATTGGGTCTGCCCACAATAGCAACAATTGGTCTTGACATAGCGTACTACCTCCTTTTTTATTCTTTAAGTATTATATCTGCCAGATCATATCCGTCACAGGAAACAGGTGTTATGACCGTACCGAGCTCCTTTTCGGCTTCATCAAGTGACACATCGTCAAGAAAGATGTCTCCCTCACTGCGAAGCATCACCGAAGGAATAAGAAGCTCTGAGTGTAAATTTTTATCCTTAAGCTGATTTATAAGATCTCTTCCCGTGATAAGTCCCGCCACTGTTATACTGTGACCGAAAAAATCATTTAAAATCCGATAAACGTCAATTTTTACATTTGGATATTTATCAGAAACAGCATCACACAGCTCCTTCATCAGCGGATAAGCCGCAACACCCGTAGCAAGGCTTATATGCTTTTCTTTTCCGCTATAGCTGCTGCTTTCCAAGGCAGAAAGAAATTCTTCCTTGGTGCTCGTCCACATTCCGACACCGTTTTCAATCTGACTGTAGCTTTCGTAGTAATCTCCGTCAGGAAGCCTTCTTCCGGCCTTGAGATAAAATTCATCAGCAGCATAGGCAAGTCTTGTGCCGTGTTTTTCTTTGAATTCTTCACCGAAGGCAGTAATTATATCAATCACTTCCCCGGCCGTTTCACTGTTATATTCAGGCATTTCGAAAAGTCCCTCACGGTATTTTGTAACGCCCACGGGAACAGCGGCTATACTTTTAACACCGGGATAAAGCCTGCCAAGCTCAGAAAGACTGTACCTGAGCTCATCGCCGTCATTTATCCCCGGACAAAGAACAAGCTGTGTATTAATCTCAATTCCGTTTGCCGCAAGTTTTCCGATAATATCAAGGCATTCCCCAGCCCTTTTGTTTTTCATCATCTTCACACGAAGCTCTTTGTTCATAGTGTGAACAGAAATATTAACGGGACTTATATGCATTTCTATAATTCTTTCCACATCTCTTTCAGTGAGATTGGTGAGAGTAATATAGTTACCGAAAAGAAAGGAAAGACGTGAGTCATCATCCTTAAAATAAAGAGACCTTCTCATACCCTTGGGAAGCTGATCAATAAAGCAGAAAATGCATTTGTTTTTACAGTGCTGCTGCTCGTCCATAAGGTATGATTCAAATTCTAAACCTAAATCTTCCTCTTCATCTTTTTTTATGCGGGTATATTTGACCTTGTCTCCGCTTTGAAATTCGACAATAAGCTCCTTTTCCTTTGCATAAAACTGATAATCAAGAAAATCATTGACGGGATTTCTGTTGATCGAAAGAAGAACATCACCGTCTTTTATGCCCCTGCAGTAAGCAGGAGATTTTTTTATAACACTTTTAATCCTTACAGGCACAATATTCTTCCTTCCTTTGATTTTTAATAAAACTGCTCTGCTTTCCAATTAAAGCAAAAAGGCAGAGAAAGCAGTACCGCTTCTCCACCTCTCAAAGTTCAAAGGCTTAGTCTTCGTCCTTTGCAATTACCTGCTTACCTTTGTAGTAACCACACTCAGCGCAAACCTTGTGGGGAACTGTGTAAGCGCCACACTGCTTGCATCTTACAATTGTAGGAGCGTCGAGCTTCCACACGTTTGAACGTCTCTTGTCTCTTCTTGCCTTTGATACTCTTCTCTTTGGTACTGCCATTGCCCAGCACCTCCTTATAAATAATAATTAAATAAATAACTCTTTAATCTTCCAGCAACCCGAGCAAAGCCTCCAGACGGGGGTCAATGTCCTTTTTGCAGTTGCAGGAATCATTGTTGAGATTTGCACCGCATTTGGTACAAACGCCCTTACAGTCTTCTTTACAAAGGAACTTTGAAGGAAGGGTAAGGAATATGTCTTCTGAAGTAAGCTGAAGTAAATCAAGCTTCATGTCTTCAACAAGGATAAAATCGTCATTATCGTCTTCGTTGAGAGAAGAAACAAGACCGTGTAACATAGGAATTTCAAAATCAAGCTTTGACGCCTCTGCGCATCTGTCACAGAAAACATCAAGAGTGAAATTGATCTTCGCATCAATCGTTACTACTCCGACCACGTTTTTGATTTCTCCTTTAACGGAAACAGGTGTCGTGAATGGAAACACACCGTTCAGTTCTTCTTTTGAAAAATCAAATTCACAGTCAACGGGAAGCTTCGCAACTCCGCCGCCGAATAAGCTTTCAAGTGCAATATACATAACTCACCTCATATTAACAGATAACATTATATAGATATAGGGTTGATTTGTCAATAAAAAACTGAAAATTGATTAAAATTTTCTTAAAATACTTTTTATTTCTTTGTTCTGACCGTATACACAGAGGATTTGGAACCGTAATAGCTCTTATCGTTCAGAGTTCTCACAGCTCTGACTCTGAACTTATAAGATTTATCAGCCTTAAGACTCTTTACTGTATAAGATGTTTTACCGTCTACTGTGGCAATGCGTTTGTAATCCTTCTTTTTGCCGTCATAGATATAAACCTGATATTTGCCTGCACCTGTCACCTTGCTCCACTTAAGTGTAAGAGATGTCCCCTTGACAGAGGAAGCCTTCACTCCGCTGACCTTTCCGGGCTTTGTGGTAAAGGAGAAAACAGAGGAGGTGTTGCTGCATACAGATTTGCCGTTAACAAGCTTTACGGTTTTAATTTTAAATTTATAAGTAGTTCCTGCCTTGAGATTTTTCGGGGTAAAAGTATTGGTTTTCAGGTCCGCAACCTTAACATACTTCTTTTTCTTCGAATCGTACTGATAAACATAATAGCGGCTTGTACCCTTTGTTTTATCCCAGGAAAGCTTAAAGGATGACGTTCCGACGGAGGAAGCCTTTATTTCCTTGACCTTTCCCGGCTTTGTAAGGAAGGTAAGACCCGCTTTTTCGCCCTTATACGTACCTAATGAGGTTTTGATTAAAGGAACGATACGAAGCTTGTATTCCTTAGATGCAGATTTACCCTTAAGTGTATAGGTTGTCTTTGTTACATTAGTAAATTTTTCATACTTCTTACTCTTCTCGTTATAGATGTAAAGATCATAGCTTGTAGCATTCTCGACCGCTTTCCAGGTCAGCTTGCCACCTACATCAGAAGCAGATATCTTGAAGTCTTCAACCTTTGAAGGACGGGTAGTTGCTGTGAACGGATTGGTGCAAAGGCCTTCGTATACAATTCCGCCCTCTGCTTTTACAGCCATAATCTTATATTCCGAAATTTCAGAGGTTTTTCTTTTAGAAACTGTGTACGAGGCTTCGGAAAGAGATTTTACAAGATCATATTTATTACCGTTCTTTTTATAAATGTAATACTTCACTCCGCTTATCGGAGTCCATCTGATTGTATAGCCGCTTTCCGTAACATCAGAAAGCTTAAGTCCCTTTACAGCATCGGGAATATTGTTCATATCCGCAACAGAGGACATGCTTCCGTATACAGGCTCACCCTGAACAGTGCCGAATGCACATAAGGCAAACCTTCCGTCCTTTACATTTGCCGGTAATATATTGTATGAGGAATAAGTGGAAGGTAAAGTCTGAAGCTCAGTAAGCTCACCGTTTGCACCGCTGCCGCTATAGAGCTTGTAGCCGTCAACAGTGCTTGTGGCATAAAGACATTTTACAGGACCGTAGTTCTTTGCCGAAGAAGAATTTTCAAATACAGCACGTACATAAATTCTGTTCTCTGTTCCTTCAGGTGCCTGCCATCTGATTGTTACACTTCCGTCGGTGTTTTTCTGTACCTTGGTAATAGGAGCACTGTCAGGGACGCCGTTTGAAATACTCACCGTACATGGAGGAGCTTTGACTATATTTCTGTAGGAGATATTACCTCTTTCGTCAACGGCAATAATTTCATAACCCGAAGCAGCTTTCAGCGAAGTAAAATCAAGCGTAACATAATTTGACTTTACCGCTGTAATCCTTGCATCAGACAAGGATGATGCTCCGCTTCCTACAACATATTTTACTGTATCAAAGCTGCCCGTTGAATCATAGGCCGCCACAGTAACAGTTCCGTTTCTGAGAAACTTGATTTTATTATCCGAGGTTATATTTGCAATTCTTGCATCGTAAGACACAAGATGCATATCAACATCATAACTTGTTGTAATAAACGAAGGCTCATACTCACCAACAGGAACCTGAACAACGGTTGATATATCCACGAAGGTTACAGGAACATAGCCTATATAAGAAACACCGTTCTGAGTAAAGCTTATTTTATACCAATAGGGATATTCAAGAATTGAAGCATAATATGCTGAATCTGTTTTCACCTTACTGTCAATGCTTACAACCGCACCCTTGCCGAGTCTTATTGCGTTTCCTGCGGCATTGGTGAGCTTTGCATTGCTTGTGGACGGACCTGTTCTTACATAGCTTGTATCAACATTGATTTTACCGGTTTGCTCAAAAGCATCCGTAAGCTCTCCCCTGTCAGCCGTTGTTGTCCAGCAGGGCATATTTTCGTAAACGGGAATTGAGAAAACATATTTGTTATCTATAAGTCCGGACTTTACATAGGAAACATAAGTGGAATATCCCTGACTGAGAGCACCGGTAAGATTAGTCATATACTGATGGTCGTAAACATTGTATTTGCCGTTGGGGTTTACATTGAAACGCTGAAGATATCCCGTAAACTGGCCGCCCGCAATATAGGTAGAAGCAATGAATTGTGCACCGCCGCTTATTGATTTTGCCGGAGTTGTCCAGGGTCTTCCGTAGGTTTTGCTTTTTTCATCACTCGCCCACTTCAGACCGTTCTTTATGGGATTACTGCCGTCATAGGCACCGATATTGTAAAAATTATAAATTCCGGGATAGTCCGTATGAGTACCTGTTACACTTTTACTTCCCTGTGTTCCTACCTCATTGAGAATTTTAGAGGCAAGATAGCAAGGGTTGACATTATGCTTCTTTCCTGCATCAAGTATAGCCTGAGAATACTTTGTTGAGGTTTTCTTAAGATTACCCTCTTTATCGTAATAGGTAATCTTTTTGTTAGCCATAAAGGAGCCCTTGAGCACATTTTCTACAGATTCAACGGTAAAAGAATTGCTGAAGGAAAGAGTCTCAAACATAAAGATTCCGTCCTCATTGAGAAAATTTCTCGGGTCCATAAAATATGCAACGGCAAGTCGGTTTGCCTCGACAAAGCCTACATCCTTCTGGATATATTTGTTCGTAGAATAATCATAATCTCCGATATCCTTGCTTTTAAAAAGCTCAGAGGACACAGAAGAAGATACCAAAGATTTTTTACCGCCTTCACTGTCAACAGAAGCGTTGAAGTCCAGCTGAGTAAAGAAAGGCTCAAACTCCCAGGAGGGATGTGCCTTGTGAAGCTCCCTTAAATAGGGCTTGTAACTTTCGGGGAAAGCGGCGATTTTTCTTTCAAAACTATCCTCAGCAGCGAAAGAAACTGATACTGTGAGAAGACAAACCAAAAGGCTGAAGGCTAATGCACACAACATCATTTTTTTCTTTTTAAGGATCATTTTCATTTTGTCACTTCCTCATTATTTTTTAATAAATGTTTATTTAAGAAAAGAAAGGGAATCAAGAATACCTGAAACAACAGCGTCATCCTTACTTGCTTCTTCCTTCTTTTCCTCCTGCACCCTGACAGGCTTAAAATCAATAAAGGACGAAAGAATTGACGAAACCTTATCTTCAGCCTTGTCTTCGGATTCCTGAGCGCAAGGGGCAGACTCTTCTTCGTTCTCTTCCTCTTCTTCGCTTTCTTCCTCTACACCTAACTTAGCGTAGATTTCAGCTTCAAGCTCAGCCATAAATTTTGAGCTGTCAAAATCCTCTTCACCAGGATCGGAATCACCTTCAACAACTACAGCACAGCAATTTTCGGAAATGCGGAGCATAAAATCACGAAGGCTCTGACAAAGCTCATCAGCCACATTCTTAAGGTGGTTTGTGGCCTCGTTGATTTCCTCAACGGTTTCATTTTTACTCTCACCGCTGACAGAAAGCTCACCTATATGCTTAACAAGCTTTTCCTTTTCAGCTTCGAAATCCGTAACCTTTCCTTCAAGGTCGCTGATCTTATCGGTAAGCTCCTTTACTTGCTTTTGCAAACGGCTCTTTTCTTCAAAAGCATCGTTCTTGACTTTTTCAATATAAGCAATTACATCCTGCTTATTAAAACCGCCGAATGCTGTTGATCTGAGTTTCATAAAATTGTTATCCATAATATTTCACTGCCTTTAAACAAATTTTTACACAGTAATTTTAACATAAAACGAGGTATAATTGCAACTGTATTGAAAAATTAATTTTTTTTGATATAATTGATGATACACCACTACTGTGAAAGGAGCGTGAAGCCTTGATTAATATTCTTTCAAAAGAAGCAGAAGAAGCCATAAGACTTCTTAATGCAAAAGGCTATGAAGCATATGCTGTCGGCGGATGTGTAAGAGATCTTATTATGAAAAGACCATGTCAGGACACCGACATCACAACCTCCGCACTGCCGGAAGAAATAAAGTCGGTTTTCTCCTCCTACCGTACAATAGATACAGGCATAAAGCACGGAACGGTAACGGTTATGGTTAGCGGTGTACCCCTTGAAATTACTACCTACCGCATTGACAAGGGCTATACCGATTGCAGACATCCCGATGAGGTTGTTTTTACGCGAAGGCTTGAGGAAGACCTCAGAAGAAGAGATTTTACCGTCAACAGTATTGCTTACTGTGCCGAAAAAGGCTTTGTTGACCCCTTCGCAGGAAGAGAAGATATAAAAAATAAAACAATACGTTGTGTAGGAAGTCCGACGGAAAGATTCAGAGAGGATTCTCTTCGCATCTTAAGAGGACTCAGATTCTCCTCTGTTTTAGGCTTTACTATTGAAAAAGAAACAGCAAACGCTATGAGAGAGTGTAAGCAACTGCTTCATGCAGTTTCGAAGGAAAGAGTTTTTTCCGAGCTTTCGAAGCTTCTTTGCGGAAAGAATGTAAAGGATGTTCTTATAAATTACAGTGATGTGCTTGAAACTGTTCTGCCGGAAATCAAGGACATGAAAGGCTTTGACCAACACAATTTCCATCATATACACGACATTCTCACCCACACGGCAGTAGTTATGGAAAACATACCGCCTGTCCCCCACCTCAGATTTGCCGCTCTTTTCCATGATTGCGGAAAAACTGATTGCTTCAGTCTTGACGAAACAGGAACAGGCCATTTTTACTCACACCCGTCAATCAGTGCAAAAAAGGCCGATCAGGCACTTACAAGACTTAAAAGCGATACTGCAACGAGAGAAAAGGTTGTAAGGCTTGTAAAGGTTCACGACACCCCCATTGAAGAAACCGACAGGATTATCAAAAAGCGTCTGCGCAGTATGGGAGAAGAGCTTTTTTTCGACCTTATAAAGCTGCAAAGAGCAGACACTAAGGGTCTCGCTCCCGAGTTTCATAACAGAGACAGGCATTTTGATCTGCTTGAAGATATGGCAAGACAGATAATAAAAGACGAGGAATGCTTTTCTCTCAAAAATCTAAAAATCAACGGCAATGACCTTATTTCTCTCGGCTTCAAAGGAAGAGAAATCGGCATCGCTCTTGAACGTGCCCTTGAAGCTGTAATCGACAGCAAAGTAAAAAACGAAAAAGAAAGCCTTATAGCTTTTATTCTTGAAAACAAACAGTAAAAAATCAGCAGTGGCGTTCGCCGACACTGCTGATTTTTTTATTTTATTCAATTATAAACACTTTGACTCCGTGGCTTTCAGTTACTGCGTTTATGATGCGGGTATCCTCGGTGAATTTTTCATCCCATACGTCGGTAACCTTATATCCGTCCTTCTGAGGAAGATTAAGCAATCCGAGGTTTGCAATCTTCTTAAGGTCAATTCTTGTACAAGAGGATTTTGCACCCTTATTAAGCACACAAACGGCTGCTTTTGAGCCTTTAAGCGGCTTTACAAGAATATCTGTAATTCCTTTTTTGATGCGCTGGCACTGAATTCCGAGAGGATCCTGATTTATCGAAATCATCGTCTTATTTGTAAGAATCTGATACACCTTACTGTCCGTGTCAACCTTGCCGTCAACAATGAATTTACGCACATCATTTCCGAGAATAAGAGGAGCATTCATCATACACCAGAGACTGAAATGTGCCTTATTCTCTTCATAGGTAAGATTTCCGTTTCCTACCTCGAGCATATCAGGATCGTTCCATGCACCGGGAACAGAGTATTTGTTAAGACGGACCGTAAATTCATAAATAGCCACTACAGAAACCCATTTTGCCTGAATGTCACCTGTAGTTCTCCAGAGGTTACCAGCTTCAGCACCCCATTTCCAGGGTCTATTGAAGCCCCATTCACAGATGGAGTATATAATAGGCTTTTCTTCGGCACCTGTCTTTTCTGCCTGGAGTCTGGTAGCACGCTTAAGCTCACGACCCATAAGCTTATACTGAATTGCCGCACTGTCCATTTTTGAGCCGACGGGATTGATGAATTCAACAGTATTCACGCCCTCATCAAGATAAACAGTCGTCTGAAGCTTACCCTCAGGAGTCCAGTTTTTACGGCTCACACAATAAATATGATATTCTTCCTTGCCGTTTACGACAGCCATAATAAACTTTTCTTTTCTTGCATCCTTACGGATGTCGAGATTAAGAATGTATTCCCCTGCTTTTTCTGCCTTTACATCCACTGTGAAGCTACCGTTTTTGGCATCAAGTCCGTCAACATAGCTTTTTACATCAATAGCATCGTCACGTACTATACGTGCAAGACCCTTGAGCTTCATTTCAGCAGATGTGAAATAAGCAAAGGGCTCACCGGCTCCCTCTTCAGCAAAGGAAACAGCAATGATACGGGGAGCAAGAGACGGGATAGCCACATTATGGCAGAAGTCATATTTGAAATATTCAATACCCCACTGAGCGAAGGTTTCAGCGTCAATTCTTTCGTTTCTGAGAGATGCGGGATAATCCTCACAGGTATGGGTACCGTTAGAGGAATAAATACCGAGCTTTACACCTCTTTCGTTTACATATTCAGCAAGCGACTTTATACCGCTCGGGAAGGTGATTCTGTCGCACTGAAGTCTGCCGTCAGCGTCACGCTCCGAAGCCTGCCAGCAGTCGTCAATGTTGACATAGCAATAGCCCGCATCGACAAGACCGCTGTCCTTCATTGCATCGGCAATTTCTTTTATAAGCTTTTCGCTTATCTTATGTCTGAAAAGATTCCAGCTTGACCAACCCATCGGAGGTGTAAGTGCCACGCCGTTATTGTAATTACCTTCAGCTGTCTGTGTCAGTCGTAAGCTGTTGACAAGCTTCTTTGCACTGCAGATAGGACAAAAGGTTTTGTCCGCCATCTTTTTTGCCGCCACTCCCGCAGCCGCGCCTGTTACGGCAGCAGATGCACCGAGAACTGTTTTTTTAATGTCCATAATATTTTCTCCTTTTACAGAATTAATTTATATAAGTGTCATGGCTCTCATCACAAAAATTATAAGAAACATAGTGAACATGGAAAGTATACTTGTCCACACCACAAGCTGTCCAGCAAGCTGTTCATCTCCTCCGATTTCTCCGACCATAACAGCACTTGAAACAGCCACAGGCGAACCAAAAAGAGAAATGAAGGCAGGATATTCAATTTCACTCAGACTGATTATTCCTGTATATTCAGAAAGAATTACTGCAGCAGAAACTGCCAGCACAGGTGTTATAACAGTTTTGAAAAGAGTTCCCCACACAATCTGTCTGAACAGCGAAGAAACCTTTGAAACATCAAATCTTGCACCGAGAACAATCAGCGCCAGAGGTGAGGCTATTTTACCCATATTGTTGATTGCGGTGTAAATAAAGGGAAGATTTTCCTTAATTGTAAAATCAAAAGGTAAAACATTCCTTAAAAACACAACAAAAACTCCCGAAAGAACCCCGATAATAAGCGGATTCTTTGCAGTTTTTATAACAGTTTTTCTAACCGATGCTTCTTTTTCATCATCAGCATAATGAGAAAGAATTATAACTGCAAGAACATTGAAAAGCGGAATTGACACCGCAGAAAGAACAGAAGCAAAGGCTACTGCGGAGGCACCTCCCAGACTTTCCGCAAGAGGTATACCTATAATAGCATAATTTGAGCGGAAGGCACACTGGGTAAGCACACCCTTCTGATTTCTGTGACTTGCAAAAAAGCCTGATGTAAGATATGCGGCAAGACATATCATAAGAACAGCAACAACACAGTAAAGCAATGCATCCCACTTGATGTACGAAAGACTTTCTATTGCATAAACATTATTGAAAAGCAGAACAGGTAAAAAGATTTTAAAAACCATCGTGTTTGCCTTTTTAAAGAACGCATCGTCAGCAAAGTGAACTATCCTTAAAAACCATCCCACCAGAATAAGAAGAAGAATAGGCATTACCGCATTAAAGGAAAAGAGAAATATTTCTTTCAAATGTAGCACTACCTTTCTATAATACCTGAATTTATAAGATAATTGATTTTTTCCGTAAGTGTTACGGAGGCACAGAGATTCGAAAGAGCTCCCGGATGTCCGTCAATAACAATATCGTTTTCACCCATTTTAAATTCAACCGAAAAAGCCTCAGCACGGTCATCACCGTAGGTTTCCCTGTAAGAAGCTACCGCTTTTTCAATTGACGGATAAAGAGTGTTGTTCATATCTCCAAGTATGCAGAGAATATAAGCATCGGGATTTTTCTCTCTCAGAGTCACAAGCATCTGAACATAAGAATCGGTGAACAGTTGTCTTGCAAATTGGTTATTACCGCAGTAGGAAGCATCGTTTGTACCGAGATTAACTACCACAAGATCGTTTTTCTCAGAAGAAAAGTCCCACAGTATATCCTCCCTGCCCGTAAGAGTGCAGGCTTTTTCGTACTCACGCATAACGGTTTTATCGTTTCTTATCCCATTTTCGGTATAACCCGTCAGAACTCCGTAGCCCGAATAGCATATCGCACTGTAATCAGCATCAAGCTTTCCGGCAGTGAGATAAGCATAGCTTTTCATAAAATTTTCCGTTGCAGTGGAAAATCCGCCGTAAGCACCGCCGTCAATACCGTATCCGCAGGTAATGGAATCACCGATAAACTCTATTTTAAGATTTTTCTCTTCCGTAGGATCAATTTGCTCGATTCCGTAAGAAGAAACCGCTGTCACCTTTACGGATGAATGCATAGCCTCCGAAAGCTTTATAAGCCTTATTACGGTTCCGCTGTATTTTGAATTTATGCGGTAGGTTCTCTCCACGGAAACACATTCGTCAACCACAAGGTTCCCATCAGAAAAAACAGCTATCCTCGGAAGATGCGAGGAATAAACATAGTCGCTTTCGGGTGAAACAGTTATTTCAGCATAATCACCCTTACAAATAAACTCTATACCGCTTCCCGAATCAGAAAGAATAATTTCATTATCAACAACTGCACTTCTGCCGATAAAATTAAGATATTCTTTGCTGAGATTGTACTGCTTAAGTGAGCTTTTTTCGTAATATTTAAAAATATCCACACTGTCAACCTCTCTGTTTATCACAAGAAAAGCAAGTATTCCGACAAGCACTGCAAGAATCGCAGAAAGACAGACACAAAGGATTTTCAGTTTTTTCAAATTTATCACCCAAATAAAATGATAAGGCTATTATATATAATATTTTCGCTAAAGTCAATTACAAAAAATCCCCAGGTCATGTTTGTAACCTGAGGAAAATTATCTGATTTATTTACTGAAAACAACTGTGGTGATGCTTTTCGCGCCGACTTCGATGCTTTTGAAGCCCACACCCATTTCTGCGGTGTGCTCAAGGTTTCTTTCTGCATCAGTAGTATAAACATCCATATTGCTCCACAGCTTATCAAATTTTACTTTTCTTGCTTCGTCAGCCTCGTTGACAATAACTGCAACATAATCGCCCTCGGGAGTTACATATGCTGAGATATAGAAATCATTCTTTTCAGCCACATAGGCGGGATATGCCTTGTCATTGATCCAGGTTTTCCACTCATCGTGCTCGTACATTTTGATGTCAGCAACGCTGATGGAGGTGTCAACAAGATGAGAGCCTACAGGAATAAACTTTGTATAGTGGGCCATCGCATAATAACGCTTACCGATACCAAAGTCGTTGTAATTGCTTCCGTTGGCATAAAGCATTGAGTCGGCATCAAGTCCGCCCTCATTGGCTGCAACCCATGAAGACCATGAATTAACACCTGTAAGAGAAAGGTCCTCACACATTGTTCTTGCCATAATAAGACCCGCTTCAATATCATCAGCCTTGTGACTGTTGGGAAGCTCACACCACTCACTCATTTCAACCTCAACACGGGGATACTGAAGCCTGAGATAATTGCCGAAGGCATATTTAAGAGCAAAGTTGTCGTCAGTCCAATAGCTGTGATAAGCATAGGTACCCATAACTGAAGCTATCTCATCATCATCGTAAAGGAGGTCGAGACAATCCATTGCATGGTCGCCTACCTGACCGCTTTCAGCCATAGAAAGCTGAACATCAAGTCCTCTTTCCTTTATCTTGCGCGCAAAGACACGGGCAACCTCAATCACTTCGTCGATTTCGTAGTGACAGCCTTCCTGTCCTACCCAACCGCCGCCCCAATCCCACTGAGGCTCATTGATGGGGCTGATATATTTTACAGGTACGCCCTTCGAAATGAAATATTCAGCTATATCAAGCATATAGTCAGCAAAATCCTCGTAGCAATCCTTTTTAAGGTTACTTTGTGCAGGCTCAAGGCCGCCGGATGCCTGACCGGAAACTGTCATAAGATAATGAGGTGAGTTTGCAAAAAGAACAACGGTATCAACGCAGCCGTAATCAAGGCTTTTGAAAAGCACACGCTGCGCATTAGCATCCTTTGTGAAATCATATTCAAGCTCGCCTGTTTCTTTGTAGGTTGATGCTACAAGAAAGCTTTCGGTAGTTCTCGAGGATTCCTTCCAGAGTCTGCCGTCGGGATTTTCTCTTGAGCCGCCTCCCACATTATAACGGTAAACATTAAGTCCGAGACCGTCCTCAGAATAAAGAAGCTTTGCATATTCATCCGCAGCCTTTTCATCGGAAACCATTTGTGACCACCAGCAGGCAGATGTACCCCAGCCGGTAATTTCCTGCTCAATTTTCAGTTCATTGATACGGACATTGACGGTTGAAGCGTCAATTCCGAGCCAGCCTGCAACTGTAGAAAGGCAAAAAAGGAAGAGGGTCAGATAATACACTGTTTTCTGGATAAATACGGTTCTGTTTTTAATCATTTCAAAAACATCCCTTCAATCAATTTTATTCTTTTTAATAATAACAAATTATTTCACAAAGGTCAACTGTTTTAATCAAATCAAAGTAATTTGAATAAAATATTAAAATTACCCAAAGATAATGAAGAACTGTATGTGTAATGATTGATTTTTTATTTCCGTAGTGATATAATACAATGTGGAAAAAATGAAAACAAGGTGATAAAATGTCTGATTGTAAAATTATTACTCACAGAGGTGCCAACAAATATGCTCCTCAGAATACTATTCACGCTTTTCAGAAGGCAGTTGAGATCGGCACCGACGGTTTCGAAACCGATGTACACATCACAAAGGACGGAGAGGTTGTTCTCTGCCACAATTACACCATCGACGAAACCTCAACCGGTAAAGGACACATTTCCGAAAAAATTCTTGCCGAGCTTAAAAGCTATGACTTCGGCTCATATTTCAGCAAAAAATTCCAAGGTACAGAAATTCCGACTCTTGACGAGTTTTTGTCATTCGTAGAAAAAACAGACATAAGTGTTCTTAACATCGAAATCAAATCTCCCAAGGAAAACGAAACAGGAATTGTAAAAAAGACAATTGAAGCTGTTAAAGAGCACGGTCTTTTCGACAGACTCCTTATCTCCTCCTTTGACCCGAAGCTTCTTGTGGAAGCAAAGGAAATTGACGAAAAGTGCAAAACCGGCTTCCTTTATGCGCCAAATCATTTCATTACCTACACCATGTTCTGGCGTCCCGTAGATTTTGCAAAATCTATCAAAGCCGATGCTCTTCATCCGCAATTCCTTTATGTAGACAAAAAGTATGTTGATAAGGCTCACGAGGCAGGTATTATGGTTAACCCCTGGACAGTAGACGATCCCGGATTCATTGATAAGATGCTCCGTGCAGGTGTTGACGGAATCATTACTGACCTTCCTGATGTTGTCGGCGGTATGAAAGAAAGATATAAAGACTAACCACTAAAAAAGAAAGAGTAACAGCCGTGCGGTTGTTACTCTTGTTTTTTTATACATTAATGAAATAAATGTCATTCCCTCTTGATTTAATAAACTTAATCAAGTCTTCAAACTTAAGCCAGAGGAAAGCTGTATTATCATTTGGATGGAAGCCGATATAGCCGTCAACCTTTTTCAGCTCACTGTCGAGAACCACATTTACATCAGCATCCTCGTCGTTGAGAATACCGAAGGGTGAAACAGCACCAGGTTCAAGACCGAGATGCTTTAAAAGTCTTTCGTCAGAGCCGAAGCTGAGTCTTGAACAGCCAAGCTGACTTCTTATGTCCTGCTGAATGTCGGGATGCTTGTTCTTAAGCATTGATACCACATAATGTGTTTTACCGTTGGCATTACGCAGGAAGAGATTTTTGCATACCTCTCCGTCAGTGAAAATACCCATAGCATCCATATCCTCAATGGTGCATACCGCATCGTGATGAATAACCTTATATTCTATTCCAAGATCATCAAGAGCCTTATATACCTTTTCCTGCTGTGTCATAATCTATCCTCACTCTTTGATATATGTCGATACGCTTCCGTCACTTTTCTTAAGAGAAAGACTGTTTCCGTTTACGGAATATTCAAAGGTATCAACCATACTGTTTCCGTAAATTGAATAGCTGACGGTAAGCTTGTTTCCGCTTATGGAATAAGAGCCCGTAAAGTTTCCGTTAATGGGAATGTTCACAACGGGTACGGTTAAATTAACATAAGTGATAATAACCACTCCGCCCTCCTTGAACTCATAACCGCTCATACCGGTGCTGTCACTCCATTTACCCGTAAGGCTTCCCGAGCCCGGAGTAACAATGGATGTTCCCTCACGGACATAAAGATCAGTATTTCCTGTTTCATCGGTGAGAGAAAGTGTATTCTTTGAAACAGAGAAGGTACATCTCTGAGTTATCTTTTTCCCGTCAGCGGTAAACTGAATTATAACAGATGTACCGTCTGTAAGATAAACACCCTGATATTCTCCGTTAAGAACGGCGGTGCTTACAGATGCCACTCTCGCATCGGTGAAGGTAACACCGAAGGTTCCGTCATCGTTGAAGGCGTACTTTACCGTAGAATTGTCATTTATCCATGAGCCTACAATCTCATCAACCTGAGTAATTTCCTGTGTACTGCCGACAGGTACGGTTGTTGATGGAGCAGATGCTCTCTGATAAGTTGCTGTTTCACCGTCTTCGTGGTCCTTCATTGAAAGAGAATTGTTTTCTACCTTAACGGTATACTTATTTTCAATAGTAGCAGAATAGATTGAAAACTTGGTTACAAGAATATCTCCATCAAGAGTATATGTGCCCTTTGAAACGCCGTTAATAGGTATGTTAATTACAGGGATATTGAGGTTGACATAGGTCATTTCAACAGTTCCGTCGGCATTGAAGGCATATCCGCTCATATTGGCGCTGTCTGTCCACTTGCCTAAAATAAGCTCACTCAGAGGAGTGGGAGGAACGGTCGTTGTCGGAGACGTTGTGGGTGTGGTGGTAACATCGGGAGCAACGGTGACAGACGGAGCTGTTGTAAAAGTCGGATCAGGCTCGTCGTCCTTTCTCATAGCCGTGGTGGTAACTACAACCACAACAGCAAAAACTGCGACAATAGCAGCAAGAAGAGCCGCTATGATTTTTGTGCTTTTATCCATAAACTATTACCTCTTAAAATTGTTTATAATTAAAATAACAGGGCATCCCTGAGGATACCCTTTTTGCTCTTTTTAAGCAACTGTTGAGTCAACGGTCGGTGCAACTGTGGAATCTGCAGGAGCTGTGTAAGCCATAAGGACAGTTACTGAGTTATCAGTAGTATCCTGAAGAGTAAGTGCACTCTCATTGACAGTGAACATATAATCCTTAGTAACACTCTTTGCATAAACGGTATATGTAATTGTTACATAATAATTACCGTCATCCCTTTTTGCTACGCTGTAAACGCCGTCAACAGCACCGTTGAAATTGACGTTGAGAATGGGCACTTTCACATCAGCAAAGGTGATAACACATTTGCCTTCCTCTTTAAATTCGTAGCCTGTCATACCTGTGGAATCTCTCCATGAGCCGAGAAGCTGCTTTTCAGGTGTTGCACTGCAGGCGGTGAAGGCTGTAAGCACCATAAGTACAGCAAGTGCAATTACAAGGATTTTTTTGATATGTTTCATATTCATAACCTCCTTTAGGTTTAACTGATTATAACATACTTTTTTAATTTTGTACAGTAAAAATTGAAAAAGGTTGTAAAAAATATTTTTTTGTCAGAAACAGGCTTTATTGCTTTTATCTTAATCTTATGGTAAAATCAGTATAAAATGTACAGAAGGAAGCTATAATATGACAGAATTTATCAAAGATATTCCGCTTTGGGACAGACTCAGAAGTACAAAGAAACCAATTGTTTTATACGGAATGGGCAACGGAGCTGACATGATAATTGAGGTTCTTGAATCTCTTGGTGTTGAATATAAGGATGTTTTTGCAAGCGACGGATTTGTAAGAGGTCACAGCTTCCGCGGTAAAAAGGTTCTGTCTTATTCGGAAGTAAAAGAAAAATACGGCGATTTCATCACATTGATGACCTTTGCCGTACATGATGAGCAAACTCTCGGAAGAATCCGTGAAATGTCACAGGAGGGTGAATTCTACTCCCCCACCGTACCCGTAGCAGGAAAAGGACTTTTCACTTCAGAATATCTCAGCGAGCATGCTGACGATTTCAGAAAAGCATATAATATCTTATGCGATGAAAAAAGCAAAAGTGACTTTATTGATGTTTTGAATTTTAAAATCAGCGGAAAAACAGAGTATCTTTTTAATTCTATGTATGAAAAGGAAAATCTCTACAAGGATATTCTTATTCTTTCCGATGACGAGGTTATTGTTGACCTTGGGGCTTACGACGGAGACACAATAAGAGAATTCCTTTCGGCTACAAACGGCAGATATAAAAAAATCTATGCCTTCGAGCCCGACGAAAAAAATTTCAGAAAGCTGACAAGAAATACAGAAGAGCTCAGCAGAATAGAAAGATACAATCTCGGTGCATGGGATAAAAAGGATACTCTTTTCTTCGCAAAAAAAGGCGGAAGAAATTCCAGAAAGGACAAAGACGGAATTCCTGTAAACTTTGACAGCGTTGATAATATAGTAAAGGATAAAGTCACCTTCCTGAAAATGGATATTGAAGGTGCAGAAGCAAAAGCACTTGACGGAGCAAGAAAAACCATAGAGAAATATCTGCCTAAGCTTTATGTATGCGCCTATCACAGAAACGAGGATATGTATGTGCTTCCTCAGAAAATCAAGGAATTCGACAACAGATACAATATATATTTCAGGCACCATCCGTATATTCCCGCCTGGGAAAGCAACTTTTATGCGGTAATTGATAAGAATAAGTAACAGAAAATACTTGACTAAAAAATATATGTGTGCTAAAATATCACATGTTATGCAGATGTGGCGGAATTGGCAGTATCATCGCCGAAGCGCTCCCTGTGGGAGTAGAAGCGAGGTGAGGATGGCGCAGCGGTCAAAGGTCATAGGCGGTAGCCGTGATGAGCTTTGGGCACCGCAAGAGTCCCGCGCTCTGTAACAAATATGCAGATGTGGCGGAATTGGCAGCATCATCGCCGAAGTGCTCCCTGTGGGAGATGAAGCGAGGTGAGGATGGCGCAGCGGTCAAAGGTCATAGGCGGTAGCCGTGATGAGCTTTGGGCACCGCAAGAGTCCCGCGCTCTGTAACAAATATGCAGATGTGGCGGAATTGGCAGACGCGCTAGTTTCA
>JAZLBS010000024.1:0-68213 GCA_045613805.1 Acutalibacteraceae bacterium | reverse complement strand
GACTGAGTCAAGAGCGAAAAGTCAGGATATCCGTGCGCTGAAAATCATTATCCTTAATCTTATGCCCACTAAAATCACCACGGAAACCCAGCTTCTCCGCCTTCTTAGTAACTCTCCGTTACAGGTGGATGTGGAATTTCTGCAGATGGCTACCCATCAGGCAAAGAACACCTCACAGAGCCACCTGAGTAAGTTTTATTATACCTTTGATATGATCAAGCACAGAAAATATGACGGTATGATTATTACAGGTGCACCCGTTGAGCTTATGGAGTTTGAAGAGGTTGACTACTGGGATGAGCTTTGTCAGATTTTCGAGTGGACAAAGACTAATGTTTATTCTACATTCCACATATGTTGGGGTGCACAGGCAGGTCTTTATTATCATCACGGCATCCCGAAGTATACACTTCCCGAAAAGATGTTCGGGGTATTTCCTCATAAGCCTCTGGATCTGTATCATCCGCTTATGAGAGGCTTTGACGATGTTTATAATGTTCCTCAGTCAAGACATACGGAAATCCGATTTGAGGATATTGCCCTTTGCAAGGATTTACAGATTATTTCCTATTCCGAGCAGTCGGGCATTCACCTTGTGTCCGATCTCGAGTGCCGTAATTTCTATGCTACAGGTCATTCGGAGTATGATGCAGATACACTTGCCAAAGAGTATTTCCGTGATAAGGATAAGGGACTTGATATAAAGATTCCTTATAATTATTTTCCTGATGATGACCCGACAAAAACACCGGTTATAACCTGGAGAAATGTCGGTACGCTGATGTTCACTAACTGGCTTAACTATTTCGTTTACCAGAGAACACCCTATGATATAAATGATATTTAAGAACAGAATCTTTGTCGCTTAAAGCATATACCTGAAACAGGGACAGCCCGACTTTTGTATTTGAAAAGTCAGTTATTGTTCTTGTGACTTTATCGACAGTCTGGGGGACGCCGGATGCGGTGTCCCTTTCGTCTTTTATGCATTTGCATTTTTTGCATGCAAGTGTGACAAATAAAAAGAAAAAAGAAAATAAAAATGATAATGATAATGAAAAGGAAAATGAGGGGAGTTTTCCACATACGCTGAAGGCATACTTTTGTGGAAAACTGTGTGGAAAACTTTTGTGTGCTTTTGTCTTGACTTATTCCGTGTTTTAGGTTATAATCATTCCAATATCGTTTAAAAACTATGACTGAGCTTCAGTAGATTACGGTCAAGGCTTTCCAGAGAGGGATTTACCTGCTGAAAGAATCCTATTGCCCCCGATATCGAATTTCGACTCACGAGTTGTCTGTGAAAAGCAGAATGTAGTCGCTGCATTAAAGCGAAAATAAGCGGCAGAGAGCTTCTCTGCAATTTGAGTGGTACCGCGGATTTTATTCGTCTCATTTTTATAATGGGACGATTTTTTTATTTTAAAAAGAATTTATAATTTATACGGAGGTTTAATATGGAAAGTAAAATTTCTCTCGTAAGAGACGAGTTTCTGGCTGAGCTTGACAAAGCAGAAAACTCCGCTGACCTTGAAGCCATAAGAGTTAAATACTTAGGTAAAAAGGGTCCCGTAACTGAGCTTATGAAGGGTATGAAGGACCTTTCAAACGAAGACAAGAAGGCTTTCGGACAGAAGGTAAACGAGCTTAAGGGTGAGCTTACGGAAAAGCTCAGTGAAAAGACTGCGTTTTTAAAGGAACAGGAAATCCTTAAGGAAATTGAGGCTACACCTGATTTCGACATCTCAATGCCCGCCACACTCGGCGAGGGCTCTTATCATCCCGTAACTCTCGTTCAGCGTCAGTGTGAGCAGATTTTCAAATCTATGGGCTTTGCTGTAGAGGATTATGCTGAAATCGTTTCTGACTACGAATGCTTTGAGGCTCTCAACATCCCCAAGCATCACCCGGCAAGAGATATGCAGGATACCTATTATCTCGATAACGGTCAGCTTTTAAAGAGCCACACCTCAGCGGCTCAGAATGCTATTTATAAGAAATATAAGGATGCACTTATCAATGACGGTGTACCCATCAAGGCTATTTTCCCCGGACGCTGCTTCAGAAACGAAGCTACCGACGCCTGTCATGAAAACACCTTCTTCCAGATGGAGGGCGTTATGGTTGATAAGGATATATCCATTTCAAACCTTATCTACTTTATGAAAACTATGCTTTCCGAGGTTTTCCAAAAGGATCTTAAGGTAAGACTCCGCCCCGGCTTCTTCCCCTTCGTTGAACCCGGCTTCGAGCTTGATATCAGCTGCCTTATCTGCGGCGGTGACGGTTGTCCCTCCTGTAAGCACAGCGGCTGGCTTGAGCTTTGCCCCTGCGGTATGATTCATCCCGAGGTTCTTAAGGCCGGCGGTATTGATCCCGAAGAATACACAGGCTTTGCATTCGGTCTTGGCCTGACACGTCTTGTTATGATGAAGTACGGCATCAAGGACATCCGCGACCTTAACAGCGGAAGTCTCAAAACACTCACACAGTTTACTGACGACGAATAAGAGGGAAGGAGGAATAATATGTTTTTATCAATGAACTGGATTTCAGATTTTGTTGATTTTGAAGGTCTTGACAAGATGGAGCTTATCCGCAGATTTTCACTTTCAACTGCTGAAGTAGAAAACGAAATTTTCTTTAAAGGCGCTGATATCAGCGGTATCGTTGTAGCCGAAATCAAAAGCGTAGAGGATCATCCCGAATCAAAGAAGCTTCATCTTCTTAAGGTGGATGCAGGTGACGGACAGCTTACCGATGTTGTCTGCGGTGCTCCCAATGTAAGAGTAGGTATGAAAACCGCTTTTGCAAAAATCGGCGCAAAAATCGGTGAAATAGAAATCACTCCCCGTGCTCTTGCCGGCTATACCTCCTACGGTATGTGCTGCAGTGAAAAGGAAGTTGGCATCAGCGATGACAACTCAGGCATCATGGACATCAAGGAGGATGTTGCATGCGGTACCGACATCAAGGATGTATATGAAATTGAAGATATCGTATTCGAGGTTGATAACAAATCTCTTACCAACCGTCCTGACCTCTGGGGTCACTACGGTATAGCAAGAGAATTTGCCGCTATTGCCGGCAGACCTCTTAAGGCTCTCGAGACAGTTGATCTTTCAAAATATGACAGCCTTAAAAAGATTGATATGAAGATTGAAGACGAGCTTTGTCAGAGATATTCATGCTTACAGGTGGAAAATATCACTGAAAATGTAAGCCCCGTAAACATGAAAATCCGTCTCTTCTATTGCGGAATGAGAAGCATCAATCTTCTTGCTGACCTTACAAATTACCTTATGCTTGAAATGGGTCAGCCTATGCACGCCTTCGATTCAAGAAAGGTAGAGAAGATCCGTATCAAGCGTTTTGACGAATCATTCTCTTTCACAACACTTGACGGTGTTGAAAGAAATATTGATGAAAATACACTTATGATCTGTAACGGTGACACACCTGTTGCTATAGCAGGTATTATGGGCGGTCTTGATTCTGAAATTGTTGACGACACAACCACTCTTACTCTTGAATCTGCCTGCTTCAATGCTGTATCTATCCGTAAATCAACTGTCCGTCTTGCGCACAGAACAGATGCATCAATGCGTTATGAAAAGTGCCTTGACCCCGAAATGACAGTTCCCGCCATTGCACGTTTTGTAAAGCTTTTACAGGATATCGACTCAGGTGCACAGGTTGTTTCTTCTCTTACCGATGAAAGAGCCTTTGAATATGACAAGATTAACCTTGCTTTCAATAAGAACTTTGTTGACCGTTATACCGGTATCGAAATTGATAACGAAACAATCGTTAAAACTCTTACCTCTCTCGGCTTTGAAGTAGAGCTCAGCGGTGACGATTTTGCTGTTACGGTTCCCACCTGGAGAGCAACAAAGGACGTTACAATGAAGGCTGACATCATCGAAGAAATCACCCGTATTTACGGCTATGATAACTTTGATATTCATACAACTGCTACTCCGCTTTATCCCGTTCGTCCCGCTACTGAAAAGACAGTAGAGGACAGAATCAAGGATATCCTTGTAAAGCGCTTCTCTCTTCACGAGGCTCATTCCTATGTATGGGCTTACTATGATGAATACAAGGCTCTCGGCATTGAAATTGAGGAAAATGTAAAGCTTCTCAACGCTACTAACCCCAACATTGAGGTTATCCGTAAATCTATCGTTCCCACACAGCTCTGCCAGGTCAAGCTTAATAACACCTTTGCTCCCGATTTCGGTATCTTCGAGGTGGGCAGAGTAGTTGAAGGCTACAGAGAGGACGGCCTTTGCAACGAAAGAAAGAAGCTTGCAATTTCTCTTTTCAGCAAGACAAAGCCTGTTGAAGCTCTTTATTTCGAGCTTCGTGATATGCTTCTCACTCTTGCAGCTGATATCAAGCATCTTCCTCTTACATTCAAAGCTGCTGAAGCTGTTCACAACTACGAGCATCCGAAGAATCTCAATACCATCATCTGTGACGGTAAAGAGCTCGGAAGAATCGGTCTTGTATATCCCACTGTCCTTAAGAAGATTGATAAGAAGGCAAACATCGTATGGGCAGAAATCGACGTAACGGATTTCTCAGCTGTCGAGGCTGACAGCATTAAGTATGAGGAGCCTTCAAAGTTCCCCGGTATTGAAATTGACCTTTCATTCGTAAGTAGCAGATTTGCTCCTATCGGTGAGGCAGTGAAGAATGCAAACTGCTCTCTTATCAAGGGCATTGATGTTGTTGATACTTATGAGGATGAAAACGGCAAATCAATCACCTCAAGAATTTACTTCGCACATCCCGAAAAGACTCTTACCAAAGAAGAGGTAATGGATGTTGTAAACGGCATTATTGCAGAGCTTGAGGGCAAAGGCATAGCTCTTAAAAAATAAGTAAATATTTATCGGCTCCGCTACAGAAATGTGGCGGAGTTTTTTTCTGTCTGCGGTTGAAAGCTGTGGTGTATATATGGTATATTATATAAAAGGGAGATGATCGAATGACTGTAAAATGCAAAAGGGCAAGGGTTGCGTTTTCGGCATCTGCTGTTCTTATTGCCATATTTGCTTTATGGATTATATGGGGCAATACTGCTCTTGAAGTAAACAGATATGCTGTTTCATCCGACAAAATTCCCGATGAATTTCACAGATATCGCATTGCTCATATTTCTGATTTGCATAATACGGAAATAGGAAAGGACAATGAAAGGCTTATTTCTGCTCTTGCTGAAGCTGAGCCCGATATAATTGCCGTTACGGGTGACCTTGTTGACTCCCGCAACACTGACATTGAAATAGCAGTCAGTTTTATGGAAAAGGCAGTGGAAATCGCGCCTTGTTATTATGTTACGGGAAATCATGAAGCAAGAATAGCTGAATATGAAGAGTTAAATAAAAAACTGATTGCTATTGGTGTGGTCGTTCTCGATAATAAGAGAGTTGAGGTAGAGAAAAACGGAAAAAGTATCAGCCTTGTCGGTACGGATGATCCGGGCTTTGAAGCTGATTATCTGTTTGACGATGAAGAATCAGTGATAAAAAGGCATCTGCAGGAATTATTTGACGGAAACAGCGGATACAGTGTGTTGCTTTCTCACAGACCTGAACTGTTTAAGGTATACTCAGAGAGCGGTGCGGATCTGATACTGAGCGGTCATGCACACGGCGGACAATTCAGACTTCCTCTTGTCGGAGGTGTATTTGCTCCTCAACAGGGCTTCTTTCCGGAATATGACGGTGGAATCTATAACGACGGCAAGATAAATATGGTAGTCAGCCGGGGGATAGGCAACAGTATTTTCCCGTTCAGAGGAAATAACCGTCCTGAAATTGTTTTAATAGAATTGTACGCAAACACAGATTGAAAACTACGAGGAGATGATTAAATGACTGTTCTGGATAATAGTGATAAATATTTATTGCTCTTATTGCCGAAGATAGTTTCCGATAAGCTCGGGACAGAGGTAAAAGAGCTTAAATTCATCGGCGGAGGAAGCTTCGGAAGAGTATACAAAGCCTCACTTTCCGACGGCAGAACAGTTGCCCTAAAAGCCTACAGAGTACAGAATTCACAGTACAGGGAGGCCGAGCAGCTTAAAATACTTTCGGAAAACACTTGTGTTAAAATGCCACAGGTGGTGTTTACCTATGAGGACGAAAAAACGGCTCTTCTTTGTATGAGCTTTGTTGAGGGAGAAAACGCTCTGAACCCTGCCTTTCTTCTGAAAAGCAAAAAGCATAAGGAAAGCTTTGCTTCAGAGGTTATTGACGGAATGCTGGAGTGGCACAGTGTCAAGGGAGAAAAATTCGGCTCGCTCACTGAGCCGTCCTACGACAGCTGGTATGATTTTTACAAAAAAGAAAAGCAGGAGCCGTGGCTCAGGGCACTTGAAAAGCTTTCGGAAAACGGCAGATTCAGTAAGAAAAGATTAGCGCTGCTTACGGGGGCAACGGAGCTTTTTAATTCTCTGCCCGAAGAAAAAAGTGAGCCTGTTCTGATTCACGCTGACCTTAACATAATGAACATAATGGCTGATTCCAAAACCCTTTCTCTTACTGCTTTTATCGACCCTTGCGGTACTATGTGGGCAGACAGGGAATATGATCTTTTTCAGCTTCGTAATATGTGGGGCGATGCCTACGGACTTTATAAGACTTATAAAGAAAAATATCCACTCGGAAAATATTCTGACTTCCGTGTGGCTTATTATGCCGCTATGCACGAAGCGTCAATGAGACTCAGCGGAGGAATTACAGTTACACTCTGGGAGGATCTTAATAACATAAGGCTGAAAAGAGAAATGAAAAAGCTCAAGGGGAAGTTGTTATGACGGTAAAGTTGTTTTTTAGTGCACTTATTAAATTCGTTTTGGGAGTTGTTCTTGTAGGCTTACTGATATTTTTGCCTGCGGGGACAACGGATTTCTTCGGTGGTTGGCTGTTTATGGCTGTTCTCTTTATACCGATGCTTATAGCCGGTATAGTTATGATGGTAAAGAATCCGTCCCTTCTGCAAAAACGCCTTGACGGAAAGGAAAAAGAAAAGGAGCAGAGTCTTGTTGTAAAGCTCAGCGGGCTGATGTTTCTTGTCGGATTTATAACAGCGGGACTGAATTACCGCTTTGATTGGTATGTGTCTGCGAAAAGTGTGTCTGTTGTCGCTTCTGCAATATTTCTTGTCGGTTATGCGCTTTACGCACAGGTGCTTCGTGAAAATACATATCTTTCCCGTACCGTTCAGGTTCAGGAAGGACAGAGGGTTATCGATACAGGTCTTTACGGCATAGTAAGACATCCTATGTACAGTGCCACTCTTCTGATGTTCCTGTCTATGCCTCTTATATTGGGCTCTGTCATTTCGTTTTTTGTTTTTCTTGCTTATCCGCTGATAATAGCAAAAAGAATTAAAAATGAAGAGGCACTGCTTGAAAAGGAGCTTGAAGGTTATCGGGAATATAAGCAGAAGGTAAAATACAAACTGATACCTTTTGTGTGGTGAAATAATACAGAAAATATAGATTTTTCAAGTCTTTTATGTTATCATATCTGCAAAGAAACGGAGGAATTACAATGAAAAAAATACTTTCACTTTTACTTGCATTAACAGTTATACTTTCCGCTGCTGCTTTGAGCTTTTCTGCGTCAGCTGAACAGCTTTCTCTCGGAAACGATGTGCTTGATGCACGTTTTCTTGACGGAAAATGCCCGGGAGAGCTTGACTATGTTTATTATCAGCCTCAGGCGAAGAAGGGCGTAAAATACCCTCTTATGATATGGCTTCACGGTGCCAAATCAGGAGACAGACCGAGAGCGCAGCTTGAATGGTACCGATTCAGCAATTGGGCGTCGGATGAATATCAGTCACGCTTTGCGAATGCAGGGGGAGCATATCTTCTTGCACCCCGTTCCTCAAAGGATATAGCTCACAACTGGTACGAAGCTATCTGCGGCGATCTGAAAGCTACCATTGATTATTTTATATCTCTTCATCCTGACATTGACACCTCACGTATTTACATCAGCGGTTATTCCACAGGTGGCTCAATGACATGGCATATGGTTACAAGATATCCGGATTTCTTTGCTGCGGCTATGCCTATTGCTTCTCTTTATAATCCTACACAGGCAGAGATTGCAAAGCTCAGCAACACCTCAATCTGGCTTTTCAGCTGTGATAAGGATTTTTACACCTCTGCAAGAACAGGCACTGTGGAAAAAACTATGAATACTCTTAAGGAGATAACAAACCGCCCCCTGGGCATCCGTCATACAGCTTTTACCGAGGCAGTATGGGAATCTGACCGTAAACAGGATGCTTTCGACAAGGAGCATTATATCTGGGGAGCCGTAACAAACGATATGTTTATGGATACCGGCGAAGAGTTTTATTATTCAAGAACCTATGACGGAACAGGGTCAAGAATTTCTTTCACCAGACCCAACGGAATCATCAGCTGGCTGTCACTTCAGACCAACGAAAAAACAGGTGATGGTGCTTCGATTTCCTTTTTTGAAAGGATAATCGGTTTGTTCAAGGACATAATCAATATGCTTCTTTCGTTGTTCGGTATATAAAAATTTAAGGAGTTAACAAATGAAAAAATCAAATGCTTTTGCACTTATGCCTATCGGGGTATTTGTCGTTTTTTATCTTTCGTTAGGTGTGATATTTGAATATGTAATGAAAATACCTATGGGCTTTTACAGCGTACCCGTTGTGGTTGCTTTTCTTGCGGCTCTCTTTGTTGCAGTTGTGCAGACAAAGGGTGTTTCCCTTGATGAAAAGTTTGAAATAATGGGTAAGGGTGCAGGTGATAAAAACATAATCACTATGCTTATTATCTTTATGCTTGCAGGTATTTTCGTAGGTGTTGTCGGAAGAAGTTCTGCTGAAAGTGTAGCTTACTTTATGCTTTCCGTAACACCGCCGAGACTTGCAGTTGCGGTTATCTTTGTTGTAAGCTGCTTTGTTTCTACGGCTATGGGTACTTCTGTAGGTACCATCACACTTATCACGCCCATTGCTGTTGCAGTTGCACAAGGCTCAGGCTTTTCACTTCCTCTTTGTGTCGGTACTGTTGTGGGCGGTGCTATGTTCGGTGATAACCTTTCCTTTATCTCTGATACAACTATTGCTGCCTGTAACGGACAGGGCTGTAAAATGAGAGATAAATTCCGTACTAATGTAGCTGTTGTAGTTCCGGCTGCAATTGTTACGCTCATTCTTATCCTTGTCTTTTCTATGAGGGCAGATATTGCTGACAATATAAGCAAAGAGTATAATCTTGTTCAGATTATACCCTACGTTCTTGTTCTCATCAGCGGTATAGCAGGTGTCAACGTATTCCTTACACTTCTCATCGGTATAATCTCCGGCAGTATTATTATGCTTGCTACGGGTAATGTTACCTTCGTTGACCTTATGGGTAATATGGGTTCGGGTGCATCGGGTATGTTTGAAACCTCTATGGTAGCCGTTCTCGTTTCTTGTCTCTGTGCTCTTATCAAGCATAACGGAGGCTTTGAAGCTCTTCTTACAGGCATCCGTCGTATTTTCAAGGGTAACAAGGGCGGTCAGCTCGGTATCGGTCTTCTTGTAGGACTTATGGATATTGCTACTGCTAATAACACTGTCGCCATCGTTATGGCTAACCCGATTGCAAGCGAGATGGCAGAGGAGTACGGCATTTCAAAAAGAAAGACCGCATCAATTCTCGATACCTTCTCCTGTATCGCTCAGGGATTTCTTCCCTACGGTGCACAGATACTTGTTGCTCTTTCAGCTGTAAGCACTCTCGGATATGAGCTTTCAGCCTTCAGTGTAATACAGAACCTCTTCTATCCTATGCTTCTTCTTTTGAGCTCACTTATATTTATTTTCGTTATGCCTGAAAGGAAAAAGGAGAAATAAAAATGAAAAAGGGTAAAAAAGCTCTTATAGCTGTCGGATGTGCGGCTCTTATCACGGTTGTCGGTATTGCGGGTTGGAAAACGGCAGTCCGTAAGGCATCAAAGGATTATAACCTGATTACTCTTGACACATCCTCAGTGCCGTCTCCTGTTGAGGGACCGACAAAGGAAGACGATATTCAGCTCAGCGAGGTTAAAATGCACTATACCGTTTACGGTGAGGAAGGGTATCCTCTTATTCTTATCCACGGAAACGGCGGAGATAAAAATTCGCTTGCCGAGGCGGCGTCATATCTTGCCAATGACTATAAGGTTTATGTGCCTGAAAGTCGCTGTCACGGACAGAGCAGTGATCCCGGTGTGATTTCCTACGACCTTATGGCAAAGGATATCAAGGAATTCTGTGAGGCTCTCGGAATCGAAAAGCCTTATATTATGGGACACAGTGACGGCGGTATAAATGCACTCACTCTCGCTTATACCTACCCTGAGCTTCCCGGTGCGATTATTTCCTGCGGTGCCAACTCTGTACCCGGGGAATTCAAGCCTTATTTCACCGTCGGTGTAAAGCTGATGAACCTTTTCAAGCCTGACAAGCTTAACGATATGATGCTGACCTTACCTCAGATGAATGGTGAGCTTCTGTCTAAAATAACCTGTCCGGCTTATATTGTGGCAGGGGAGAATGACATTATGTGGCTGACGGATACTGCGTTTATTTATCGCTGCATACAGCCAAACAGCAAAGTGGCAATTATAAAGGATGCAAACCATTCTTCTTATATTTCACAGGACGGAAAGCAGGCTTATGTTCTTGCCAAAGATTATTTTGAAGGTCTTTGATTTCTGAGATAAGCTTTTTTGTTCTTGATTTATTCAGTGTATTGATATATAATGTTAATAAGGAAATTAAAAGGAGAAAAAATATATGAATATGATTACAAGAATTGTCTACAGTATGACTGCACTTATTTCAGGCATAATGGTACTGCTCACAGGTGTTTTTCAAAGCGGTACGGGTTTAGGCTTTGAAGGCAAGGACGAAGAGAAAATTCTCAACAATTTTATGCCCGGCTATGAAGAGTTTATTGATGAGCCTGTTTCGGACAAATGGAGTGTCGGCTATGCTAAAAATGAGCTTACTCCCGATAACATCGACGAGGTGAGATATTTCCTTGGCGGTTATCTTCGTTTCCCCGCACAGGAAGCAACGGGCATAATTGACGAGCTTTGGGTAAGAGCCGTTGTTCTTGACGATAATTCAGGAAGGGGAGCCACTGCTTTCGCCTGGATTGATGCAGTCGGTCTTATGAACGAGGATGTAAAGCTTATAAGAGAAAAGCTTGCCGATATTACAGATCTTGTCAGCATCAATGTGGGTGTAACCCATACCCACAGTGCCGTTGATACACAGGGTATTTGGGGTACCATTCCCGAAACCGGAAGAAACCAGGCTTATATGGATGCTCTTGTAGAAAAGACAGCCGATGCCATCAGAACCGCTTACGAAACAAGAAGTGAAGGTAAGCTTTACTACGGTGAAAAGCACTGTCCTGAATTTTTCACCGACGGCAGAGCAAGCAAATCCTATGATGAATACATACATCTTTTCCGCTTTGTGCCCGACGACACGGCAAAAAGAGAAATCTATATATCCAATTTCGGTGCACATCCCGTAAATGTTGACTGGAATGTTCATGATATTTCAGCTGACTTCCCGTATTATCTTGAAAAGAGTGTTAATGAAAAGAGCGATGCAGATTTTATCTTCGTTCAGGGTGCTATCGGAGGAGCGATTCACTGTAACCGCGGACTTTACGGCATTGACCAGAGCAAGAATGGCTTTGACCGTATGATTGAATACAGCGGAAAGGTTGCAGATGTTCTTGCTGAGCTTGCGCAAACGGCAAAAGAGGTTCCCGCCGTTCTCAACGTTGCACACAGACAGGTAGAGCTCAATGTTGATAATTTTGTTTTCAGACTTGTTGAAAGAGCCGGGCTTTGCAATGTAACGGGCTATTCCGAAAACGGTAAAATCAAGCTTACAACCGAAATTGGTTATGCGGAAATCGGCGACAGCATAAGAATACTTATGATGCCCGGTGAAGCCTTCCCTGAAATTATTTACGGTGGCTTCCTCGGTGCAGACAAGGCATATACCGGTACTGAATATCCCTATGAGCCTTTGAATTCACATTTTGACGAAGGCGAAAGCCTTCTCACCTTCGGTCTTTGTAATGACGCTGTAGGCTATATTGTTCCCGATAACGATTACTGCGCTTCAATTACAGACAATGCTCATTCCCAGGAAATGATATCTGCAGGGCCCAAAACGGCTTCAACTATCTCAGCGGCATTTGAAAAGCTTTTAGACGACTACAGATAAATACAGAAGATATAGCAAAACCACCCTGATTCGGTTCGCCGAAAAAGGGTGGTTATCTTATTTGGTTTTTATTCTTCTTCGGGCAGCTTGCATACATCTACCCATCCGTCACATTCGCTGAATTTTTCCAGCTCCTCCATATTAAGCTCAATGGCGCTGTTGCTGCTTCCTACGGCAGGGTAAACAGTTTCAAATCTTTTAAGGCTTTCGTCAAGATAGACTCTGACACCGTCGTTTATGCCGAAGGGACACACACCGCCTACGCTGTGGCCGATCATTTCTTCTACCTGCTCATAGGTGAGCATCCTCGCCTTTTGGGAGAAGGTCTGCTTGAATTTTTTGTTATCTATCTTGGCATCACCTGCCGCTACAATTAAAATCGCACCGTCGTTTAAAAGAAAAGAAAGGGTTTTTGCGATTCTTTTTCCTTCTGTGCCCACTGCCTTTGCGGCAAGCTCTACTGTTGCACTTGAAACATCAAATTCCAGAATTCTGTCTTCTGCACCGTATTTTCTCAGATGCTCTCTGCCTTTTTCTATTGACATTTAAATCATCCCTTTTTTTGCGTTTTCATCATTGTACTACTCTTTTTGTTTTTAGTCAAATATTTTTTAAAAGCAGTTGTTTTTTTCTCTGTTTTAATGTAAAATTAAAAGAGTATATTTAATAACTAAGAGGTAAAATATGGCATCAAAAGAATTTTTGGAATTAAGAAAAAAGATAATAGAAAAAGACTTTAAATATATGAACGATAAACAGCAGGAGGCCATTTATCAGGTGAACGGTCCTGTGCTGATTTTAGCTGGTGCGGGCAGCGGAAAGACCACCGTTATCGTTAACCGTATTGCAAATATAGTAAAGTACGGTAATGCCTACAGAAGCAGTGAGGTTGCTTTTGAACCAAGTGAAAGAGATATAAGACTTATGAAGGCATATCTTGACGGAGATGAGAGTGCACTGTTTGATATCGAAGACCTTCTTTCCGTCGAGCCTGCAAGACCATGGCAGATACTTGCCATCACCTTCACCAACAAGGCGGCTAACGAGCTAAAGGAAAGACTTGAAAAAATGCTCGGTGAAGAAGCAAAGGAAATCTGGGCTTCTACCTTCCATTCGAGCTGTGTGAGAATCCTCAGACGTGACGGCAGTGTTTTAGGCTACAGTAAAAGCTTTACAATATACGATACCGACGACACAAAAAGGCTCATCAAGGAATGTCAGAGACAGCTTGGCATAAGCGATGCCAATCTTCCGCATAAGACGATTCTTAATGAAATCAGTCACGCCAAGGACAGTCTCATTACTCCTGATGATTACATTGCTTCTGCGGGTAAGGATGTCCGTAAGGCACAAATCGGCAAGGTATATAAAATGTACCAGAAGGAGCTTAAAAACGCTGATGCCATGGACTTTGATGATATCATTGTAAACACCGTAAGGCTTCTTGAAGAGCACAGCGATGTGAGAGAGTACTATCAGAAAAAGTTCCGCTATATTATGGTCGATGAATATCAGGATACAAACCACGCTCAGTACAGATTGACAGAGCTTCTTGCGGGCGGCCATAGAAATATCTGTGTTGTTGGTGACGATGACCAAAGTATTTACCGCTTCAGAGGTGCTACCATTGAAAACATTATGAGCTTCGAGCATCGCTACGCTGAATCGACTATCATCCGTCTTGAGCAGAATTACCGTTCGACACAGACTATTCTTGACGTTGCAAACGAGGTTATTTCCAACAACAAGAAGAGAAAGGGTAAAAGCCTTTGGACAGCAAACGGTGGCGGAGACAAGGTTGTTATCAACACTGCCTACGATGAAACAGATGAGGCAAAATTTATAACGGAAACCATCGAAGAAAATGTAAGCTCGGGTAAATTTACCTTCAGTGACCACGCTGTTCTTTACAGAATGAACGCACAGTCCAATACCATAGAAAATGTTCTTGTCAGAGCAGGTATACCTTACCGTATTATCGGCGGTCACCGCTTCTATGAGCGAGCTGAAATCAGAGATGCAATTGCATATCTGACCATTCTCAATAACCCTAATGATAACGTCAAGCTCCGCAGAATTGTAAATGTGCCCAAAAGAGGTATCGGTGATACTACCGTTAACAAAGCAAGTGAGATTGCATCAGGACTCGGAATAAGCCTTTTTGAGGTTTTCTCCCATGCTGATGAATATGAAACACTCAAGAGAAGTGCTAAAAAGCTTATGGAATTTACCTCTACCATTGAATCGGTAAGAGCGAATGTTGATAAGATTCCTCTTGATGAGCTTTTCGAGGATATTGTACGCAAGACAGATTATATGGCACATCTTCGTCTTGACAAGGAAAAAGGCTCGGAAAGGGTAGAAAACATCTACGAGCTTGTAACCAACCTCAAGAACTATCAGAACGAAAATGAAGAGGTTACTCTTTCGGGCTTCCTTGAGGAGGTTGCCCTTATGACGGATATTGATAATTACAACGCTCAGCAGGATGCGGTTGTGCTTATGACAATTCACTCGTCAAAGGGACTTGAATTTCCCGTGGTTTTCCTTCCCGGAATGGAGGAGAGTATCTTCCCCGGTGTGCAGAGTATGTTCAATCCCGACGATGTTGAAGAAGAAAGACGACTCGCCTATGTCGGTATCACAAGAGCGAAAAGAAAGCTCTTTATCTCTCACGCAAATTCCCGTATGCTCTTTGGTACCACTCAGAGAAACCTTCCCTCACGCTTTGTTATTGAAATTCCCGATGCCCTCACTGAAAGAACGGGCAGAAGACCTACCTCACAGATGTCCTTTGATGCTCTTGCAAGAGGAGACTACGAAAGAGGCGGCGAGGAAAGAAATGTCTTTTCAGGCAACGGATATCTTTCAAAGAACAGACCTCAGCCTGTCAGAAAGGCTGCTCCCGTTTCAACGGAAACCTATGCTGTGGGCGACACTGTTACTCACAAGGTCTTCGGCAAGGGCGTGGTTGTTTCTGCAAAGCCGATGGCAAACGATTTTATGCTCGAAATTGCCTTTGAGGGCGGAAGCACAAAGAAGCTGATGGCAAACTTTGCAAAATTACAGAAAGTATAAGGTGTTTTTTAATATGAAGATTTACAATGTAAAGGATTTCGGTGCTGTCTGTGACGGAAAGCACGATGACGGCGATGCCATACAGAAGGCTATTGACGCCTGTACGGCTGAGGGTGGCGGAACGGTTGTTCTCGGTGCGGGTGAATACTACAGCCACTCCATACAGATAAAGAAAAACGTTGAGCTTTATCTTCAGAAGGGCGCTCATCTTAAAGCGAGTGCAGATATTGACTCTTACATAAGACCCTGTGAAACCATCAATGACCCGAAAACGGCCCTCGTTGGTAACCCTGTAACGGGTAAGCCCTCTTTTGCCTTCATTTACGGCTACGGTGCAGATAATGCCACAATCAGCGGTGAGGGTGTTATCGACGGCAACTGCTATGCTTTTGTTGAAAGAAAAAGTCAGTATTATGTTACCGGCAATTTCTATCCCAGACCGACGGTAATCTACATCGAAAACAGTCATCACATAACCGTTAAGGATGTCACTGTCAAGGACGCTCCCTTCTGGACTCTTCATCCCGCGGGCTGTAATGATGTGCTTATTTCCAATATCCGCATTCTCAATCCCATTGATGTTGCAAATAGTGACGGTATCGACCCTGACCACTGCTCAAATGTCAGAATAGTCGGCTGTCATGTTGTCTGTGCTGATGACTGTATCTGCCTTAAGGCTTCAAAGGGTAACAGTGAGTACGGACCCTGTGAGAACATTGTTATTACGGGATGTACTCTTACATCCACCTCTGCTGCTCTTAAAATCGGCACCGAGGGTGTGGGCGACTTCAGAAACGTCATTGTTGATAACTGTGTAATTTCAAAGTCGAACAGAGGTATTTCCATTCAGATAAGAGACGGCGGTAATGTTGAAAATGTAAGCTTTTCCAACATTATCATCGAAACACGCCGTTTTTGTCCTGACTGGTGGGGAAGTGCAGAGCCTGTAGCCATCACCGCCTTCAGAAGAGACGGAAATACTGTATGCGGTCATATAAGGAATGTCCGTTTCAGCAATATCACCTGTAAGGGAGAAAACGGTATTCTTGTCCACGGCACAGAGGACAACCCCATTGAGGATCTTGTTTTTGAAAATGTGAGAGTAACTCTCGATAAAACATCAAAGTGGGACTGCGGTATTTACGACCTTCGTCCCGCCATAGATTACGGTATTACCGAAAGTAAGAATTCATGCATCTTTATAAAGAATGCAAAGGATGTCCGCATTTCAAAATCGAAAGCGGTTTACGGTAATGTCTGCTCTGATTATGCACACGGTCTTTACTGCGAAAAGGTTGAAAATCTCATTACGGAAGATTTTTATGCTGAGAGTGCTTCGGACGGATATGAAAAAATAAAAATTATCTGAGAAAAAATCTGAAAACTCTTTACACTTTATCTTATATTTAGTAAAATATAAAACAAGAGAAAATAACGGAGGTAAATATATAATGGCAAGTAAGTATAAAAGAATACTTCTTAAACTCAGCGGCGAGGTTCTTGCCGGTGAAGAGGGAAAGGGTATAAATTTTGATATTGTTAACGATGTTTGCAAAAGAATCAAAAAATGCACAGAGCTCGGCACACAGGTAGGTCTTGTTGTGGGCGGAGGAAATTTCTGGCGCGGCAGAAGCAGCGGAGAAATGGACAGAACAAGAGCGGACCATATGGGTATGCTTGCAACCTGTATCAATGCACTTGCCCTTTGCGACACACTTGAGCAGATGGGTGTCAAGGCTTATGTTCAGACGGCAATTTCCATGCCTCAGGTTGCTGACCCTTACACAAAAAGAGGTGCAGTTGAGCATCTTGAAAAGGGAGAGGTTGTTATTTTCGGTGCAGGCATCGGCTGTCCCTTCTTCTCCACGGACACTACGGCTGCATTGCGTGCTGCCGAAATAGGCGCTGACATTATCTTTAAGGCAACCAATGTTGACGGTGTTTACGACAAAGACCCCAACAAGTTTGACGATGCTGTCAAGTTTGACACTCTCACTCATTCAGAGGTTCTTGCAAAGGGACTGAAGGTTATGGACGCTACAGCGGCTTCTCTTTGCAGAGACAACAACATTGACATTCTTGTTTTCAACCTTAACGATTACGACAATATCGTAAGAGCCGTTGAGGGTGAAAGCATCGGTACGGTAGTTAAGGAGTAATCTCCTTAGAAATACAAAAATAAAATTATTTACATAAGAGAGGAAATAATTATGAAAACTGTATATGAAACCGCTAAAACCAAAATGGGCAAAACAGTAAATGCTCTTATTGCCGAATACGGCGCAATCAGAGCAGGCAGAGCCAACCCTCAGATTCTTGATAAGGTTACCGTAGATTACTACGGCACACCCACACCTATCAATCAGCTCGCATCTGTTTCTGCAACAGAAGCAAGAGTTCTTACCGTTCAGCCCTGGGATAAGAGCGTTCTTAAGGGAATTGAAAAGGCTATCCAGACATCCGATATAGGTATCAATCCTCAGAATGACGGTTCAGTTATCCGTCTTACCTTCCCTCCTCTTACAGAGGACAGACGTAAGGACCTTGTTAAGGATATCCAGAAAATTGCTGAAAACTCAAAGGTTGCAGCCCGTTCAATCCGCCGTGACTGTCTTGAAAAGCTCAAGGCTATGAAGAAGGCATCCGAAATCACAGAGGACGACCTTAAGGACGGCGAAAAAGAGATTCAGAAAATCGTTGACAACATCATTAAGGAAATCGATGAAATTTCTGCAGCAAAGCAGAAGGAAATCATGGAAATCTGATTCAGTTGATTGCAGGTGGCTGTTCTTTCCGAACAGCCACTCAATGTCTTTATAAAAGGCAATAAAAAACAGGGGTATTGATTTATGGAAAAGAAATTTGAATGTCTCCCGGAGCATATTGCCATCATCATGGACGGTAACGGCAGATGGGCAAAAAACAAGGGTATGAAGCGTACCGAGGGTCACAAGGTCGGTGCAAAGGTCTTCGAGGATATTTGCGAATACTGTGCGCAGATCGGAATTAAATATGTGACATTTTATGCCTTTTCAACGGAAAACTGGAAAAGGTCAAAATTAGAGGTTACGGCTATAATGAATCTTTTCAGAGGTTATCTTGACCGTATGCAGGAAAGAGTTCTTGAAAACGAAAAGGCAGGATACCGTATCCGCTTTCTCGGTGCAAGAGACGGAATGCCCAAGGATATTGTCAGCCGTATGGATGATGTTGAAAAACGAAGTGCCGATAAGGACAGAATCAATATAAACATCGCTGTTAATTACGGCTCGAGAGATGAGATTGTCCGGGGTATAAAATCAATTGTCCGTGATGTACAAAGCGGAAAGCTTGATATAGATGAGATAGATGAAAATCTTGTTTCATCCCATCTTTACACTGCCGGTATGCCTGATCCTGATCTTATAATAAGACCCAGCGGAGAGTTCCGTCTTTCCAACTATCTTATGTGGCAGGCCGCATACAGTGAAATTTACATCGACGATGTTCTCTGGCCGGATTATACATCGGAGGATCTTGACAGAGCCATAGAAGAATACTCAAAAAGAAACCGTCGTTTCGGCGGAGTTTAAAAAGGAAGATTAATTATGTCAAAAGAAATAAAAGAAAAGAAAAAACTTTTTAAGGGTGAGCGTACTGCTTCCACAATTATTATCTGCATCGGTCTTGCACTGTTTCTTGTAACTGTTGCTATGGACTGGGTTCCTGTTATGACGGTTATTCTCGGACTCATTGCCGCAACGGCAACCTTTGAGGTCGTAAGAGCAGTAGGAAATAAAAGTAAAATCCTTTACGTTGTTTCCTGTGCTGTGAGCATGTTTACTGTTCTTGCCGTAGGCTTCAGAATTCCCGTTCCCGCAATTGGTGTGCTTTACAGCTTTTATGCACTTATCCTTTTATCACTCGGCGTGTTTGACAATAAAAACATTCAGTTTGTTCATACTGTGACAGCTTTCTTTGCCTCGGTGGCTTTACCTTATGCTTTTTCCTGCTTTATAAGACTTAACAATATTGCAGACATAAATCCCGAATATACCCATGAGGAGGGTATCTATTTTGTGGGTCTCGGCTTTGCAGCATCCTGGCTCACAGACTCCTTTGCATATTTAGTGGGCAGAAAATTCGGTAAGCATAAAATGGCACCTGTAATCAGCCCGAAAAAATCAATTGAAGGTGCTGTCGGCGGCGTGGTAATCACAGCTGCTTTCAATGTGCTCATTCTTTATCTTTTCACAATCGGCTGCAAGAATCTTTATGACTATACCCTTTTCGGTGAAAGTGCTATGAAATATCTTTACATCGTTCCCATTTCGGTTGTGCTTTCACTTGTAAGTATGATAGGTGACCTTTCAGCTTCAGTGCTTAAGAGAAACTTCGGAATCAAGGATTACAGCCAGCTTCTTCCCGGTCACGGCGGTATTATGGACCGTTTTGACAGCTGTACTTTTGTACTTCCCGTGCTTTACGGTATAGTTGCACTTATTTCTCTTTAATTTTTTTCCTTAAAAGGAGGAAAAGAGTATGACTAAAAAACTTTCCATTTTAGGCTCTACAGGCTCCATCGGTACTCAGAGTCTTGACGTGGCTGAAATGAGAGACTATGAAATTATTGCTCTTACTGCGGACAGAAATGTTAAGCTTCTTGAAGAGCAGATAAGAAAATGGAAGCCTAAATATGCGGCTCTTGCCGACGAAGAAGCGGCAAAGGCACTTAAAATAGCCGTGGCAGATACAGATACCAAGGTTTATTCCGGTGCAGAGGGCGTAGCCTTATGTGCTGCCGCTGAAGAAGCAGATACGGTTCTTAACTCTGTAGTAGGCATTGCAGGGCTTAAGCCGACTCTTACGGCAATTGAAGCCGGTAAGGATATTGCTCTTGCAAACAAGGAAACACTTGTTGCCGGCGGTGCTCTTGTTATGAAAAGAGCAAAGGAAAAGGGAGTGAAGATTTTACCTGTTGACAGTGAGCACAGTGCAATTTTTCAATGTCTTGAGGGTATGAATAAAAAAGACGAGCTTAAGTCAATCATATTAACGGCATCAGGCGGTCCTTTCTTCGGTAAGAAAAGAGAAGAGCTCGGTAACATCACCGTTGCCGAAGCTCTTAAGCATCCTAACTGGAGTATGGGTGCCAAGATTACCGTTGACAGTGCTACGATGATGAATAAGGGTCTTGAGCTTATTGAAGCAGTGTGGCTTTTTGATGTTCACCCTGATATGATCGACATTGTGGTTCACAGAGAAAGTATAATTCATTCTCTTATTGAATATAATGATAACTCAGTAATTGCTCAGCTTGGTGTTCCCGATATGAGAATACCTATACAGTATGCTCTTACCTATCCCGAAAGGTATCCTTCACCTGTCAAAAAGCTCAATCTGTGGGATTTTCAGAATCTCACGTTTTATAAGCCTGATTATGAAACCTTCTCATGTCTCGGTATCTGCCGCGAGGCAATCAGAAGGGGAGGTCTTTATCCCTGTGCGGCAAACGGTGCCAACGAAAGAGCAAACGCTCTTTTCAGAGAGGGAAAAATCGGCTTTTTGCAGATTGCTGAATTAGTTGAAAAGGCGATGGAGAAAACGGAAAGCAGAAGCACATATACACTTGACGATGTTCTTGAGGCTGACAGATACGCAAGAGAAACTGTTGACAGCCTTTTATAATCAAATCGGATGAATTTTCAGAAAGGAAAGAGTTTTATCTCTTTGTTTTAAAATGGATTTTTCTACAGCTATATCTAAAATTTTACCCTTTGCAATTGCCGTGCTTTTCTTCGGTCTTATAATATTTATTCATGAGTTCGGCCATTTTATTTTTGCCAAGCTTTTCGGTGTAAAGGTAAACGAGTTTGCAATCGGTATGGGCCCCACTATCTTCAAAAAACAGGGCAAGGAAACCAAATATGCGCTCCGTCTTCTTCCTTTCGGCGGCTTTGTCAGTATGGAGGGAGAGGAAGAGGAAAGCAAGGACAGCAGAGCCTTCTGTAATCAGAAGGTTTATAAGCGGATGATAATTATTGCCGCAGGTGCCGTATTCAACCTTATTCTCGGCTTTATCGTCTGCATTTTCCTCGTTTCTGACAGTGACCTTGTGGGCACAAACCGTATTCTGCAATTTTATGACGGTGCAGTAAGCTCCCAAAGCGGTCTTGCAGTAGGAGATAAAATTATAGAAATCGACGGAAAGAGAGTTTTCTCCGATTACGATATAAGCTATTTTATGCAGAGAAACAGCAGCGGAAAATATGATTTTACCGTTGAGAGAGACGGAGAAAAGCTTACTCTTGAGGATGTTACCTTTGCAAAAAGAACAAGCGGTAATTTTTATTACAGAGAGGACTGCTCCGTTTACGATATTTCGGCTTTGCTCAAGGATCAGGGCTTTGAAAATGAGGATGTCATTCTCAGCATCAACGGCTCGGCAGTAAAGACTTCGGAAGAATTAATATCACAGATTGATGCTGACAAGGACTTTACCTATGACTTTACCCTGAAAAGAGGGGAGGAGGAGATTTCTCTTTCTCAGGTAAAGCTCAACACGGCGACTGTTTTTGATTTTTCTATTTTAGGCGAAGAAAAGAATGTGCTCAATGTTTTAGGCTCTGCCTTCGGCTACAGCCTATCTATGGGCAGAATGGTTTATCTCAGCCTTTTTGATCTTCTCAGAGGACAGTACGGGCTTAATGATCTGGCAGGTCCCATAGGAACAGTTACCGTAATTGCAGATATTGCTCAGAGCAGTATTGCTGCAGTTGATTGGAGCGGTCTTTTTATGATGATGGCGATGATTACCATTAACATCGGTCTTTTCAACCTTCTTCCCGTTCCCGCTCTTGACGGAGGCCATCTGTTCTTTATGGTCTTTGAAATTATTTTCAGAAAGCCGGTTCCTCAGAAATATGAATCCTGGATTCATGCGGCGGGGCTTATTATTCTTTTGGGATTTATGGCTGTTATCAGCTTCAGCGATATATGGAAATTAGTTTCAGGCCGAGGATTTTATTAATCAGTAAGTAAAAAAACAACAGTGTCAGGTGGGTGATTTTTATGATTAAAAAGAGAGAATGTAAAAAAGTTAAGGTGGGCAATATTTTCATTGGCGGTGACAGTAAAATTACCGTTCAGTCTATGCTAAATGTTCCCGCACACGATATAGAGGGTAATGTAGCCCAGGCTAAAAGACTCGAGAAAGCGGGCTGTGAAATCATAAGAGTGGCCGTTCCTGATATGCAAAGCGTAAAAACTGTTGCGGCACTTAAGGAAAACATAAGTGTGCCCGTTGTTGCGGATATACATTTTGACTACCGTCTTGCTCTTGAAAGCCTTGAAGCCGGAGTTGACAAAATCCGTATCAATCCCGGCAATATAGGCGCAGATGAGAATGTAAAGGCTGTGGCTGATAAGTGCAGACTTCACGGCGTGCCTATCCGTATCGGAGTAAATTCCGGCTCTGTTGAAAAAGAAATTCTTGCCCGTTACGGCGGTCCCACTCCCGAAGCAATGGCCCAGAGTGCCATGTATCATGTTGGTCTTTTAGAAAAATATGACTTTGAAAATATCGTAATTTCCATCAAATCCTCCAATGTATGTAATATGATAAGTGCATATGAAAGAGTTGCAGAGCTTTGCTCTTATCCTCTCCATCTTGGCGTAACCGAATCGGGCACGGCAAGAATGGGACTTATCAAATCAAGTGTGGGTATCGGCTCACTTCTCACAAGGGGTATCGGTGATACAATCCGTGTTTCTCTCACTGACGACCCGGTCAACGAGGTTTATGCCGGCTTTGATATCTTAAAGGCCATCGGCATAGACAGAAGCACCCCCTCGCTTGTTTCCTGTCCGACCTGCGGAAGAACAAAAATTGACCTCATTTCTCTTGCAAACCAAGTTGAAGAAAGACTCCGTGCAGTAAAAAAGAACATTACCGTTGCAGTTATGGGCTGCGTGGTAAACGGACCCGGTGAAGCCAGGGAAGCAGACATCGGTATTGCCGGCGGAGACGGTTGCGCAATTATCTTTAAGAAGGGAGAAATTCTCAGAAAGGTCAGCGAGGAAGATATATTGGATGAATTGATGAAAGAAATTGAACTTATGTAACAATTCCGGTGATGAAAATGAAAAATATGTTTAAAGAATTATTCGGACCTTTTGATTCTGAAGAGCTGAACGAAAGGTTTGCAGAATGTAATATAGAAAATGTTTCAATTTCTATGGAAGAACAGATTGTCAGAATAGAAGCCTTCTTTCCCGAGCTTGTAACAGATACTGTTATCGGACAGGCTCAGCAGGAGCTCAGAAGGCGTCTTGGCCTCAGAGAGGTTTTAATTAAGCCGCATATGCCCGCTGAGTGCTTTTCCGAAGGCTATTGCGGTACTCTTGTAAGAGAAACCAATGCTGCTCTTGCCGCAACAAACGGATTTTTTGAGGACAGCAAGGGCACCTTTGACGGTAATGTTCTTTACATAGAGCTCTCCCACGGCGGCGCCGGTATACTTGAAAGTGTGGGCGCAAGGGAGTTTATGACAAAGCTTATCGGTGAACGCTTCGGCAGAAAGGTCGATGTAGAGTTTACGGGACAGAGAGAGCTTGTCATAAGCGACGAGGAAATTGCTTCCTTCCACAGAAAGGCAGAGGAAGAAAATCTTCGTGCCAAGGGAATTGACCCTGCCGAATATATGGCTCCCAAGCCTAAGGAGCATAAAATTGTAGAGGGAATACCCTTATATCTTGAAACGGTAAAGCCTATCTACGGCAACAAAATAACAAAAAATCCCAAGCCTCTCAATGAAATCTCTGTAGAAGACGGCTCATGTGTGGTATGGGGAGATGTTTTCGGCTTTGAAAGCAGAGAAACAAGAGACGGCAGAAGTAACATAATCACCTTTAACATAACTGACGGAACCTATGCTTACACCTGTAAGGTGTTTGAGAAAAAGGAATTCTGTGAAACTATTATGGCAAAGGTAAAGGACGGAGTTACTCTTCTTATAAGAGGAGATCTTGCCTTTGATAAGTTTTCGGGTGAAAATGTAATCTCTCCCCGTGCTATTTCTCTTGTTGAAAAGATACAGAAAACGGATGATGCTGAAGAAAAGAGAGTAGAGCTTCATCTTCATACAAAAATGTCTATGATGGACGGTATGACTGATGCATCGGTGCTTGTTAAGAGAGCAATTGCCTGGGGACACAAGGCTATTGCCATTACTGACCACGGTGTAGTTCAGGCATATCCCGAAGCTGTTTCCGCTGCCGGAGGTAAGATTAAAATTATCTACGGTATGGAAGGCTATTTCATGGATGATACGGACATAAGCTTTGAGGATTGGAAAAAGGGTAAAAACAAGTATTTTCATCAGATTATTCTTGCAAGAAACCTTACAGGTCTTAAAAATCTTTATAAGCTTATAACCAAATCAAACCTCGAATATTTCCACCGAAGACCGATTATTCCTAAAAGTGAGCTCATAAAGCACAGAGAAGGTCTTATCATAGGCTCTGCCTGTGAAGCGGGTGAGCTTTACCGAGCTATAGTTGAGGGTAAGAGCGAAGAAGAAATACTTAAAATTGCTTCATTTTATGATTATCTTGAAATTCAGCCTTGCGGAAACAATGAATATATGATAAGAAGTGAAAAGTTCCCTCACGTTAATTCAGTGGAGGACATCAGAAACTTCAACCGTAAGGTTATTCATGTTGCAGATGCTCTCGGCAAGATGGTTGTTGCAACCTGCGACGTTCATTTTATCGACCCTGAGGATGCACGCTACAGAGCAATTCTTATGGCGGGTCAGGGCTTCTCCGATGCAGATATGCAAGCACCTCTTTTCTTCCGTAATACAGAGGAAATGCTTTCTGAGTTTGATTATCTCGGTGAAGAAACAGCTAAGGAAATCGTTATTACAAATCCCAACAAAATTGCCGATATGGTTGAAAAAATTATTCCTATTCCCAGCGGTAACTATCCGCCCTCACTCGAGGGTGCAGATGATGAGCTTACCCGTCTTTGCTGGGATAAGGCAAAGAGCCTTTTCGGTGATCCTGTTCCCGAATATGTAGCCAAAAGACTCGAAAAAGAGCTCACATCTATCATCAAGCACGGCTTCGGTGTTCTTTATATGATTGCCCAGAAGCTTGTTAAAAACTCCGAGGAGCACGGATACCACGTAGGCTCACGAGGCTCCGTAGGTTCATCTTATGTTGCCAACGCTTCGGGTATTTCCGAGGTTAACCCTCTCGCTCCCCATTACCGCTGTCCCAACTGTAAGTGGTCAGAGTTTTTCCTTAAGGGTGAGGTAGGCTCAGGCTACGACCTTCCGAAGAAAAATTGTCCCGAATGCGGTACTGACCTCGTTCGTGACGGTCACGACATTCCCTTTGAAACCTTTCTTGGCTTCAAGGGTGACAAGAGCCCTGATATCGACCTTAACTTTTCGGGTGAATATCAGTCGAGAGCACACCGTTATACGGAAACCCTTTTCGGTGACGGTCACGTATTCAAGGCGGGTACAATTGCTTCCGTTGCTGATAAAACTGCTTACGGTTACGTTAAAAAGTATCTTCAGGAAAGAGACATTGTCGTTTCCCGTGCAGAAGAAGACAGACTTACAAGAGGATGTACAGGCGTAAAGAGAACAACAGGTCAGCATCCCGGCGGTATGGTTGTTGTTCCCGACTGCTTTGATGCGGCGGACTTCACTCCTATTCAGCATCCTGCCGATGACTCGAAGAGTGACACGAGAACCACTCACTTCGATTTCCACGCACTTCACGATACTATCCTTAAGCTTGATAATCTCGGCCATGATGTTCCCTCGCTTTATAAGCATCTTGAGGATCTGACAGGTATTCCCGTAATGGAAACTGATATATGCGACCCGAAGGTTTATGAGCTTATTCTTTCGCCGGAGCCCTTGGGTGTAACGGTGGAGGATATCGACTGTCCCACAGGCACACTTTCCCTCCCCGAAATGGGTACTCCCTTTGTTATTCAGATGCTTCTTGATGCAAGACCGCAGAACTTCTCTGAGCTTTTGCAGATATCGGGTCTTTCCCACGGTACGGGCGTGTGGCTCGGTAATGCTCAGGACCTTATCAAGGAGGGTACTTGTACTATCGCTAATGTTATCGGTACCCGAGATAATATTATGGTTTATCTTATGCATAAGGGTGTCGAGCCCAGTATGGCATTTAAGATTATGGAAATTGTCCGAAAGGGTAAGGCTACGAAGCTTCTCACCGATGAGCACAAGCAGGCGATGAAGGACAACGGTGTTGAGCAGTGCTACATTGATTCCTGTATGAAAATCCAGTACATGTTCCCAAAGGCTCACGCTGCCGCTTATGTAAGTGCGGCTCTTAGACTCGGCTGGTACAAAATATATCATCCTCTCGAATATTATGCAGCCTTTATGACGGTCCGTGGCGGTGATATTGAAGCAGTAACAGTTCTTAAGGGCAGAGATGCAGTAAGAAGACGAATGGCTGAAATAAAAGCTAAGGGTAAGGATGCCCAGCCCAAGGAAATCAATATGTACCCCTCATTACAGGTAGTTAACGAAATGATGGCAAGAGGAATTGAGTTTCTTCCTATTGACATTTATAAATCCGATGCAAACGTTTACAGAATCGAGGACGGAAAAATCCGTATGCCCTTCGGCGCTTTGGCAGGTGTCGGTGAAAACGCCGCCATTGCTCTTGCTAAGGCGAGAGAGAGTGTGAGTGAATTCGTTTCCGTTGACGATTTTGCGCAGAAGGCTTCGGCAGGTGCGTCGGTAATCGATACTCTCCGTCAGGTAGGCGCCTTCGGTAATCTCCCCGAGACAAGACAGATGAGTCTTTTTGATATGTAATTTAAAAGCACATATAAGGAAAGGAAGTAAATACTATGAGTAAAATTTTTGCACACAGAGGCTTCAGCGGTAAGTACCCTGAAAATACTATGCTTGCCTTCCAAAAGGCGGTAGAAATCGGTGTGGACGGTATTGAGCTTGACGTTCATCTTACAAAGGACAATGAGCTTGTTATAATTCACGACGAAGACATCAAGCGTACCTGTGACGGAGAGGGTCTTGTAAAGGATATGACACTCGAAGAACTCAGAAAGTTCGATGCATCCGCTACCTTCAGAGGTATTTACGGCTTCTGCGGTATTCCTACATTAAGAGAATACTTTGAGCTCGTAAAGGATACAGATATTATTACAAACATCGAGCTTAAAACAGGTGTTTATGAATATCCTACCATTGAAAAGAGAACCTATGATCTTATCAAAGAGTTCGGACTCGAGGATAAAATTATCTTCTCTTCCTTTAATCACTTTACAGTAAAGCGCTGTGAGGAAATCGCTCCCGAAATTAAAAGAGGCTTCCTTACCGGTGATTGGCTCGTAGATTTCGGTAAGTATACCGCTGAAAGAAATGTACAGTGCTGCCATCCCTGGCATATTACTTTAAGTCAGGAGGTTGTAGAGGAGATGCATGCCGCAGGCAGAGAAATCAATACCTGGACAGTAAATGAATATGAGGATATTGAAAGACTTGCCGCAATGGGTGTAGACTCTCTTATCGGTAATTTTCCTGACAGAATGATAGAAAAACTCAGATAAAAATGAAGAGCAACCGAAATTCAATCGGTTGCTCTCAGACTGTCGATAAAGGCACAAGAACAATAATTGACACTTTAAATATAAATGTCGAGCAGTCCGGATTAAATCTTTTTTCTGTATAAATACGGTTGAAACATCGAATTTCAACCGTATTTCAATTATTTCGTGCTTTTTTCGCCCTCTCGGAGTACCGCTGTACACCTTCGGAGCGAAGAAAAGTCCGTCTTGTATCTTTCTCGAAAGTCTGACAGCTTGTCGAAAATAATTTTTCGACAAGCTGAGAGCAACCGAAATTCAATCGGTTGCTTTTTTGTAAGTTGAGTTCTAAAAGTAAAAAAAGCCTCTCCTGAAAGGAGAGGTGGATGCGAAGCAGACGGAGAGGTTATATTAACTTGTATTCGAATCTTGTATAATCTCCTGTTTTATATTCACCGCTGATGAATTTTCTTGCTCTGAAAATTACTCTGTCCTCGTAAACCTCACAGAAATAGCCTACACCGCAGTCTGTAATACCGAAGTTGTTTTCTTTTCTGTAGCCGGGAATACTGATGGACTGAACGTTGTTTTCTTCATTAATGACTTCTGCGACCTTTTCGAAGATACCGCCGTGAAGGTGTCCGTTGATGAAAAATACATTTTTATATTTTTCCATAACAGCTCTTACCTCGTCGTTCTGCTCACCCATATCGCCTGTTTTCCATACCTCGGGAAGACCGTGGGTTTCGGCAAAGGGCTGATGGCACATAACAAAAACGGGTTTTCCGTCCTTGGTGCCTCTTGCGAGCTCTTTATCGAGGAAAGCAATCTGTTCGGAAGAAATATATGCCTTTTCAAGAATCCTTTTTTCTGTGCAAAGAACGATGAAGGTATAACCGTTTATGTCACAGGAATAATAGATTTTTCCTGTTCTGTCGTCAAGATAATCCTTTATTTTACCTTTGATAATTTTTGTGCTGTTCTTAAAGAACATACGTGCATCGTGGTTACCCATAGTTACAAGCATTTTATAAGTGTCTTTATATTTGTCGAGTACACGGAAAAATCGCGTATACTCATTTTTTGTTCCGTAATCTGCGATATCGCCCGCAAGGAGAAAAGCATCAAATTTTTCTTTTGAAGCGGCAAGATCTGTGAAGACATTGTCAAGATTTTTTTCTGCACTCTCTCTGTTGGGCAGATGGGTGTCGGCGATAATAGCCATAGAAAGCTTTACATTTTCGCTGTCTTCAAAAACGATAGGGGTTTCCTTTGAAACGGTGTAAACTGTGTCATATTTGGGATTCATTGCCTTGAACTGTTTAACATATTTTTCTACTACAAACTTAGCTGACATATTCTTTCTCCCTTCAGGAAAATCTACGCCATCAATTATAGCAGTATTTTTCTTATTTTTCAAGTGGTAAAGAGCTTATCTGTGTTCAGATTCCATTTATACATATCAACAGACTGTGTTTTGTAATCCTCGCAGCGGTTATAATAGTAAATACCCTTATCGGTGTTGCAGCAACAGGAATATCTTGTGAAATGCGGCTTTCCGTCCGTTTCTATGAATCCCTCCGGTACACTTACAAGTGACAGCATACGAAAAAATTGACCGATGCTTTCTTTTTCGGATTTTTTTGGTGAAGTGTTTTCCGCAAGATAAGCACCGCGGATAAATCTTGATTCCGAAGAAAAATCTCCGGGTAGCTCCTGAGCTCTGATAAGGTTAAGCATTTGCTTTTCAAATACAGGATTATTAGAAAGAACTCCGCAGGGATTTTCGAAAATTTTAAGTCCGTCTTTTCTGCTTTCAATGGTAAGAGAACCGCTTTTGTCTGAGATTATCCAATGAAGGGGAGACAGAGGAAAGCTTTTATTAAAGGGTATTGACACAATATTCAATTTTTCAGCTTCCTTTCTTAGCTGAGAAAGACAAGAGCATTTTCCTAAAAGGTAGGGTATCAGCTCATAAGGGGCAAGATTGAGTGCGTTCTCCTTCTTTTCGTTATAGAATGCATTGTCGGGAAAATTCAGTCCTGCCATGCTAAGGCCTTTTTCATTTGTTGCCTCAAAGAAAAGAGGGTATCCGTCAGATATTACCGACATACCGATGAGAGCGTAATGCTCTGTGAGATCGGGCATACATTTCATTGGGAAAGAGAAGCTTCTCGGCATAACCGTAACTCTTTCACCGTAGTCTCTGTCAAGATCGAGATTTCTGCCAAAATAAAAATCAGTACCGGCATAGGTTAAAGCTGTACACATAAAAATATCTCCTTATTTTTCTTTTAGTTTGTGCAGAAATCAGGAAAAGAACCCATCATTATAAAAAAAGAGGAGCTTTCTTTGTGTAAAAGCATCCTCTTTTTTTATATTTGTTTTTATTCTTCCTCGAACATATCCTTACCAAGACCGCACCAGGGGCACACCCAATCCTCAGGAACATCTTCCCAGGCTGTGCCGATTTCTACACCGTTTTCGGTATCACCGATGGCAGGGTCGTAAACATATCCGCAGGGACAAACATATTTTTTCATAATAGCTACCTCCGTTTTTTTTATATCCTTATTATTCTCGGTAAGGGAGGTTCTTAGTCATTATCTCTGAAATTGCATCCAATATTTTATCGTGGCATCCACCGCAGCCTGTAGAGCAGTGGGTGATTTTCTGTACACTCTCGAAGGCTTTTTCTACATCCTCAAATTTATCGAATTTATTCAGTGCATCCTCCACATCAAAGAATGATACTTTTTTGCAGTTGCAGATAGTGTAATCAAACATAGTTTTCTCTCCTTTAATAATAAATATATAAAAAGAGAGGGGATACTAACCCGTATCCCCTCAATATGATTTGAATCATTTATATGTCACTCTGAACCGAACTGTCAGAATGTGACAGAGGGGTTATCAACCAAAATATCTGTTAAGAAGACCTTCGAAAGCCTTTCCGTGTCTTGCTTCGTCACGAGCCATTTCATGTACTGTATCGTGGATAGCATCAAGACCGAGCTCCTTAGCCATCTTAGCAAGGTCGAACTTGCCCTGTGTAGCGCCGTTTTCAGCAGCAACTCTCATTTCGAGGTTTTTCTTTGTGCTGTCGGTTACTACTTCACCGAGAAGCTCAGCAAACTTTGCTGCGTGCTCTGCTTCTTCGTAAGCAGCCTTTTCCCAGTAAAGACCGATTTCGGGGTAGCCCTCTCTGTGAGCTACTCTTGCCATTGCGAGGTACATACCTACTTCTGAGCATTCGCCGTTGAAGTTGTCACGAAGACCCATAACGATTTCTTCGGGAACATTTGCTTCCTTGCCTACACCGAGGATGTGCTCTGCTGCCCAGGTCATGCCTGCGCCTTCTTCTCTTTCCTTCATCTTAGCTTTACAGATGGGGCAATTGTCAATTTTTTCGTCGCTTTCATAACCGCATACGGGGCAATAATACTTTTTCATGTTTCTTTCCTCCAAGTTTTAATTTTTTAGTTTGATTTTTTGCAATCGGGGCAGATGCCGTAGAACATCAATGAGTGAGATGTTACAGTGCCATTAAAGTCACGGGGAAGAGAGTTGAGACTCACTTCGGGGTCGATATCCAGGTCAAGAACCTTTCTGCACCCGATACAGGTGAAATGGTAGTGACTGTGGGTGTGACCGTCGAACCTGTCGCTGTCACCGGTGGGAACTTTCAGGATTAACCCTTCGCTTTCAAGCAGCTTCAGGTTCCTGTACACGGTGGCAAGACTGATTGAGGGTATCACATCTTTTACTGCGAGGTATACATCTTCTGCAGTAGGATGATCGTACCGTGACTGTAAGTTAGCCAGCACCGCATCCCGTTGCTTACTGGATTTGAGTGTTGACATAAGTCCTGCTCCAATCGTTAAGATTTAATAATGATAATCATTATCATTATCGTGGTTTTATAATAGCATAAGATTTTTCGGTTGTCAATAGTTTTTTTAAAATTTTTTTTGAGATTTTTATAAAGCGTATTTTGCACTGATTGTTATTTTTTATATATGAATTTTGCACTTTGAGCAGTTCACTTTTTTCTTTCAATATTATATTATATAAACACAAAGTTCCTTTGTTGATTTTTTGTTGACAAAGGAGCATCAATAAACTAAAATGAATTTATGTTTAAAAGGAGTTAATTATGCTATGAAGAAAGTGAATTTTTTTCCGTATTTATTAGCAGGTCTGTCAGCTCTCGTTTTTATGGGGCTGAGTATTTACCTGTTATGCCCGGCTTTTAATATCCGTAATCCCGGTATATGGATTATAGTTGATATTGCACTTTTTATTTTTGTTATTCTGGTGCGTCTTTGCAAGGGAGCCAAGGATTTCGGTTGGGTGACTGTAAAGAAAAAGGTAGGCTCAAAGGGCAGAACAAAAAAGCAAACAGAGTTCAGATTTGACATCAAATATTATCTGCTTCCTGTTATCACTACTTTTCTTACTGTTGTTTTTCTCGTTTCCGGTACGACTTTATTTAATGCGACCGGTTATTCGGAGATTTTAAAGGTTAAGGAGTCCGATTTTTCACAGGATATGGTTGAGTCGGTGGGAACAGATTCTATCGCACTTATGGACACTGCTTCGGCACGTATGCTCGGAGACCGTGAAATAGGCGCTCTTTCTGATGTGGTAAGTCAGTTCAATGTGTCTTATGACTATACGCAGATTGACTACAACGGAAAGCCTGTGAAGGTTTCTGCTCTGGAATATGCAGGCTTTTTCAAATGGGTAAATAACAGAAACAACGGAACCAAGGGCTATGTAACAGTGAATCCTGTTTCTATGTCAGCCTCCTTTGTGAAATCCGACGGAATGAAATATGTTCCTTCGGCCTTCTTTTCTGAGGATGCATTGCGCTATATCAGAAAGGCATATCCTACCCTTATGCTTGAAAATCTGCATTTCGAAATAGACGAAAATGGCAAGCCCTATTATGTGGCTTCGGTTATAGACAGAACAATAGGACTGTTCGGCGGTAAAACCGTAAGCGGATGTGTAGTTCTTGATCCCGTAAGCGGTGAAACGGAAAAATATGATGTGGCTGATATTCCGAACTGGATAGATGTGGTCTTTTACGGAGATCTTATCTGTCAGCAGTATAATTGGTTCGGTATGCTGCAGAACGGTTATCTGAACAGCTTATTTGCTAAAAAGGACTGCAAGCAGGTTACTACCTATTATTCTTCCGAAAAGACAGATGCAGAGGATGAGACTCCTGTTTCCGATTATGGCTATGTGGCTAAGGACGGAGACATATGGATTTATACGGGCGTAACCTCAGTTAACGGTGACAGCTCTAATATCGGGTTCCTTATGGCTAATGAAAGAACAGGTGAAAGCCGCTATTATCAGATAGCAGGTGCCGACGAAAAATCCGCTATGGCAGCAGCAGAAGGTGAGGTACAGGAAAAGGGCTATCAGGCATCCTTCCCGTCACTGATCAATATCGACGGATATCCTACATATATTATGGTGCTCAAGGATTCGGGCGGACTTGTCAAGCTTTACGCTACGGTAAATGTGGAGCAGTATAACATCGTTACCACAGCCGCCACTCAGGATGAATGTATCAGAAAATATAAATCCGCTCTGGGCATAGATAATGAAGTAAATGCTGATAATGTTACGGAGACAGAAATATCTGTTGCTTCCATAAGGTACATTGATATTGACGGAAACACCTATATTTATCTGATAGACAGTGAGGATAACATATTCAGATCAAAAGCAAGCACAAATGAAAATATGCTTTTGCTCAGAGAGGGAGACAGAGTAAAAATAACTCATTCCGGAAAGAATATAGTTGCCTGTGAAAAGGTTAAATAAACAACAAAAGAGCGATTCGGTCTTTTCCGTATCGCTCTCTTTTGTTGTATGAAAATTTTATCCGAACACACTGATACTTCTTTCAAGTATGCCGTTCATCTTTGCAATGGCCATACCGTAATTGACAATAGGAACATTCTGCTTTTTACAGCGTTCAATTCTTGTCTGCATCTCCTTTTCGTTCAGCATACATCCTCCGCAGTGAACGACCAGCTTGTAGGGAGTTAAATCCTCGGGAAATTCTCCGCCGCTTGTGAATGTGAAATCGGGCTTTGCTTTTGTGAAGGATTCAATCCAACCGGGAATTTTAACCGTTCCGATATCGTTGCACTGTCTGTGATGGGTACAGCCTTCACTGATAAGAACCTTGTCTGCGGTTTTGAGCTTGGCAAGGGTGTCGGCACCGTTAAGCAGAGCCGGAAGGTCACCCTTGTATCTTGCCATAAGAATAGAAAAAGAGGTCAGGGGAAGGCTTTCGGGTAAAGTCTTTGACACCTTGCCGAAAACCTGTGAGTCAGTAATAACAAGAGCAGGGGGCTCTCTGAGCTTGTCAAGAGTAGCCGTAAGCTCGCTGTCACGGCAGCAGACAGGAATTGCACCCTTGTCTAAAATATCACGCAGAGTCATCTGTTGGGGGAGAATAAGTCTGCTCTTTGGAGCTGCTTTGTCAATGGGGATAACCAGAAGCACAGTGTCACCCTCATTTATCAGGTCACTGACAATGAACTTTTCCGCTTTTGCTGTTTTTGATATGTCGGCAATAAGCTCCTTGAGTGAATAAATGCTTTCACCTGTGATAGCACTGACATATATTTCTTTTTCTTTACTTTCGGGGACAGAGTCAAGGGTGTCGCACTTATTATGAGCGATGATAAAGGGGATTTTTCTGTCACGGAAAATGCTGATAAGCTCTGTTTCTGCTTCGGAGAGCTTTTCTCTTGCATCATGGACCAGCACGGCAATATCCGTTTTATGAAGTATTTCCCTGGCCTTTTGCACACGCATTTCTCCGAGAGTACCCTCGTCATCAATACCGGGAGTATCAATTATAACTACAGGTCCTATGGGTAAAAGCTCCATTGCTTTTTTTACGGGGTCTGTGGTGGTGCCCTTAACGTCAGAAACCACGGCAAGGCTCTGACCTGTAACTGCATTTACGAGGCTTGATTTACCTGCATTACGCAATCCGAAAAAGCCGATGTGGACTCTTTCCGAGGAGGGGGTAAGATTAAGACTCATAGCTTGCTCCTTTCACTTGATAAGTATTATATGAGTCTCTCCTGAAAGGAGAGGTGTCAGCTGACAGGCAGACAGAGATGTCAGAAGCGGAAGTCTCTTCTGTTGGAGTTTTTGATGTCCTCAATGTTCTGCTTGGCTATTTCCTTTACTTTTTCCTTTGTGACCTTTTCAATTTCATCGTCTATCATTTTAAAGCCGATTTCCTTTGTTCTGTCACTTGCATAGTCAACGAGATATTCCGTAAGGGTCATAAGTGCATTGGGGTGACAGCAGTTGATAATCTGTCCGTTTTTGCAAAGGGACATAAAGCGGTCGCCTGTTCTGCCCTCACGGTAGCAGGCTGTGCAGAAGGAGGGGATGTGTCCGTTTTCCATAAGCCATGCAACAACCTCGTCAAGAGTTCTTTGGTCAGAAACGTCAAACTGCTCTGTGTCGTGAGGTCTTTCCTCCTGAGTGTAGCCGCCTACAGATGTTCTTGAACCGCCGCTTACCTGAGAAACACCAAGACGCAGAAGCTTTGTGCGGGTTTCCTCTGTCTCTCTTGTGGAAATAATCATACCTGTGTAGGGCACGGCAAGGCGGATGCAAGCAGTGATTTTAGCAAAGATATCGTCTGAGATAGAGTTGTCAAAGGCGGTCGGGTCGATATCGTCAGCCTTTTTGATTCGGGGTACACTGATTGTGTGCGGACCTACACCGTGAACTGCTTCAAGATGCTCGGCGTGCATAAGAAGTCCTGCAAATTCGTATTTGTACATTTCAAGACCGAAGAGGACACCGAGACCTACATCGTCTATTCCGCCCTCCATAGCTCTGTCCATTGCTTCGGTGTGATAATCATAGTTATGCTTGGGACCTGTGGGATGAAGCTTTTCATAGCTTTCCTTGTGATAGGTTTCCTGGAAGAGAATATATGTGCCTATGCCCGCATCTCTGAGCTTGCGGTAATTTTCTACGGTGGTGGCGGCAATGTTTACGTTTACACGGCGGATATCACCGTTTTTGTGGTGTACGCTGTAAATTGTTTTTATACATTCGAGAATATATTCAATGGGATTGTTTACCGGGTCTTCGCCGGCTTCAATTGCAAGACGCTTGTGACCCATATCCTGAAGAGCAATAACCTCTGCCTTTACCTCCTGCTGGGTGAGCTTTTTGCGGGCGATGTTTTTGTTCTTGATGTGATAAGGACAGTAAACACAGCCGTTTACACAGTAGTTGGAAAGGTAGAGAGGAGCGAAGATAACGATTCTGTTGCCGTAGAATGCAAGCTTGATTTCTTCGGCTGTCTCATAGATTTTTTCAATAAGCTCCTCGTCCTCACAAGCTAAAAGCACACTTGCCTCTCTGTGGGAAAGACCTGCACAGACAGTGCCTGTTTCCGTTTTACGGGGACGTGCTTTTTCGATGATGCTTAAAATAAGCTCACGGTTATTTTTGTTAGCCTCAGCGTATTCGAGAGTTGCACGGATTTCTCCGTCGTTGATAAATTGCTCTGCTTTGAGTGATTTAGGATTGTAGTTTGCCATATTATTACTTCCTTTCGGGTTTAATTTATGTGTATCTCTCCTGAAAGGAGAGGCTGTTATTTTGCGTCTCCTCTGTCGCAGACTATTTCATATCCGATGCCTTTTATCAGCTCTTTAAGCTCGTTGAGCTTCTGTGCTGATTCGGCACCGGTGGACAGCTTGTTGTTATAGAGCATATATTTTTCTCTTACGTCAGTGGGGGAGAGGTTAGGCATAATTACGTTCGCTCCGTGGAGTATGCCTTTTTCTCTGCCTCCTTCCTCTAAAGTACCGAGGGCGGTGGTTGAGGGAAGAAGAACAGTCGGTTGTATTATCCTGATTATTGAAAGAAGATAGCAGGTAAGCTCCGCGCTTCCCGGGGGATAATTTCTGAAGGGTGTATCCTTGTGAGGTATGAACGGACCTATGCCGACCATTTCAGGCTTGAAGTCTTCAATGAATTTAAGGTCTTTGGCAAGTGTGTCAGTTGTCTGAAAGGGTGAGCCGACCATAAAACCGCAGCCTGTCTGAAATCCGATTTCCTTAAGATTTTTAAGACATTCCATACGGTGCTTTAAAGTAAGGCTTTCGGGATGAAGGAGCGAATAATGCTCTTCATCTGCCGTTTCGTGTCTGAGAAGATAGCGGTCTGCACCTGCTTTGTAAAGCTTTTCGTAGGATTCTTTGCTTTTTTCTCCGAGAGAAAGAGTAACGGCGCAGTCGGGATAAAGAGTCTTTATTTCACTGATAATGTCACAAAGAAGGTCATCGGTTAAAAATCCGTCCTCTCCGCCTTGCATTACAAAGGTGCGGAAGCCTAATGCATAGCCGTCCTTACAGCAGGTGAGTATTTCCTCTTTTGTAAGTCTGTATCTGTCACAGCTTTTGTTACTGCGTCTTATTCCGCAATAATAGCAGTCGTTTTTACAGATGTTGCTCACTTCAATAAGGCCTCTGATGAAAACGGCGTTACCGTATATCTCTTTTCTTAAACGGACAGCTTCCTTTTGCAGAATGAGGGCAATTTCGTCATTCCGACCGTCAATGAGCTCCTTGTATTCCGTTTCTGTAAGGCTGTGAGTGGAGATAAGCTTATCAATGATGTCCTTTATATGTTTATTCATTTGAAATCACACCCGAATAAGCTGTTTTGACGCTGATACCGTCCAATCTTCCTATCTGTCCCGAAAGGGCTGAAATGGTGTTTTGCGGAGCATCAATAGCTATACTGATAATATTTATGTTTTTTTGCCTGTAGGGAATACCCATTCTTCCTATGATATATTCTCCGTAAGAATGGAGAAGGGAGTTGAGCTTTTCAATTGTGTCACTTTTTTCAACAATTATACTCATAACGGCAACTCTCGTTTCCATAAGCTGTACCTCCTTGATAATAAAAAATGCCACACCTGATGGAAGGTATGGCAACTTTACTTTGTAATATAAAATGCAGAAATTTGCTCGGATTTTTACTCCGGCATAAAATCACAGTGCAGCATATGCAAAAGGTGTGCTGACAGTAAAAGAAATTACGAAATTCAAAATGTCTGTGTGCATACAATCGGAAAAACCTTTTTTCTGCGTTCTGCATTCTGAATTCTGCATTCAGTAGTTGCCTTATCTTCAGAGGTAAAACCTCTTCATGTCAGGTTGTATTTATTATACTATATTTTTCTTGTGAAATCAACACCCGTCAGTTCAAAAAAATAATAAATAAATTCAACTCAAAAAAATGATGTTTTTTCGTCATAATGGTCGTTGACTTTGGGATAGCACAGGACTATAATATGTCCTTGGATTTTATAAAAAAAAGAAGGAATAAAAAATGGAAACTCTTTTATCAATTGCAATTGCCTTAAGTGCAGGACTCTTTATGTCAAGAGTGGTAAAGCCTCTCAAGCTTCCCGCCGTTACAGGTTATCTTGTGGCAGGTATACTCATCGGTCCCTACTGTCTCGGCAGACTCGGTATTGACGGCTTTGGTTTTGCTTCTACCGAACAGGTTGCAGCAATGAGTGTAATAAACGATGTTGCTCTCGGCTTTATTGCTTTTGCCATCGGTGATGAATTCCGCCTTGAACAGCTCAAAAAAACAGGTAAAGCGGCTACTATAATCGGAATTTTACAGGCTGTATTTACTACGGTGGTTGTTGATGTAGCTTTGGTCGGACTTCATTTTGTTTTAGGTGAAGATACTTTTCCTCTGTCTTCGGCAATCATTCTCGGTGCAATCGCTTCTGCAACAGCACCGGCGGCAACGCTTATGGTTGTAAGACAGTACAAGGCTAAGGGTAAGCTTACCAATCTTCTGCTTCCCATTGTTGCTCTCGATGATGCGGTGGGTCTTATAATTTTTGCCGTTTCCTTCGGCTTTGCTAAAACGCTCGTAAACGGTGAATTCAACATTTATTCCGTCCTTGTTGACCCTATAGTAGAGATAGTATTCTCTCTTGTTTTAGGTGCAATTCTCGGTTATCTCCTTGCCTGGGCAGAAAAGTTTTTCTTCTCCCGCTCAAAGAGACAGGCAATTGTGGTTACTGCAATCTTTCTTGCTGTAGCACTCTCCAAGCTCAAGTTCCATCTTGGCCCCGTTGAGTTCGGTCTCAGCCCTCTTCTTGTATGTATGATGCTCGGAACAATTTTCTGTAATGTCTGTGATTTCTCTGCAAACCTTATGGAAAAGACAGACCGATGGACAGCTCCTCTGTTTATTCTCTTTTTCGTTCTGAGCGGTGCCGAGCTTGAGTTCTCTGTGTTTGCGGAGCTTTCGGTGGTTGGCATCGGTGTTGTATACATAATTGTACGTTCCCTCGGTAAATGGTTCGGTGCAAGACTTGGCGCAAACATTGCAAAATGTGAGCCTAACATCAAGAAATACCTTGGCATCACTCTTCTTCCTCAGGCGGGTGTAGCTCTCGGTATGTCAATCAGCGCTCTGGAAATCGGTGAGACAGGCGTTGTAATCAGAAATATTGTTCTCTTCGGCGTTCTTATTTATGAGCTCTTCGGTCCTCTTATGACCAAGATAGCACTTACTAAGGCGGGCGATATCAGACCTAAGGAGGAAAAGGTCAAGGTTGCTGCCGAAAAGGGCAGAGGAGAGTAAATGCAAAGTGCAAAATGCAAAGTGCAAAATGGCGGGAGATATTTCGTAAACGAAGAAATGACAGTCCGTCGAATTTACAAATAATTAAGTAGTGGCACGGCTTTTTGTGTCTGTCAATGAAAAGAACTCGCAGATTATATTTCTGCGGGTTCTTTTGTATAACCTACATTTCCAAAATAAAGAGGTCTTCTACATTGATACTGAGAAATTTTGCAAGCTTCATTGCCAATTCAAGAGTAGGGTTATATTTATCGTTTTCAATAGCGATAATAGTCTGCCTTGACACATTCAGTGCTTCTGCCAAATCCTCCTGTCTGTAGCCTTTTCCTTTCTCAGTTCCTTGATTCTGTTTTTCATTATTTCATCACCATAAGTATTATTACTATATTTGCGATTATCATAGTTATTGCTATGACAGCAGCGAACGTAAGAAGAATTTTAGATAATTTAGAAGCCTTCGGGGAATCCTCATCACCTTTTACAGCATTGTGTGATATTATTGCTTCTGAAAAAAACTGAATACAAGATGCTCCCGTAAGAAGAAAGCAGGGTACGGGATTCAGCATAGTATGAAAAGCAAATACCTTGTAGGCTTCATATAAAGTCCAGACAGCCAAAGTAATTAAAAGGAAAATCAAAGCATTTCTTTGTGCCTTGAAGGCAATGTACTGTTGCATTTCATCCATTTTACCAATGCCCCATCTGTTTAAAAATTTTTTCATATTAACACCTACTAAACAATGTAAAGAACTCTTTACATTAATATTGTATACTTGTATCTTTGAAATATCAAGAATATTTTACATTTTTGCGTTGTAATTAACAATCCCGCAGACTTTGAATCTGCGGGATTAATTCATATCATTCTGTAAACAGGGCGGAATATCACTTGTTTGTTCCGAAGCTTATCCCGCCATTTTGCACTTTGCATTTTGCACTTTGCATTTATCTGACGTAGTTCAGCGGATTAACCTTTCTGCCGTAAACGAGTACCTCAAAGTGAAGATGAGGACCTGTGGAGTTACCCGTTGAGCCGATGCGTCCTATCTGCTGTCCCTGGTATACATACTGTCCTGCTCTTACACAGATTGAACCGGGCTGCATATGGGCATATCTTGTTGTAATGCCGTTGCCGTGATTGATTACAACTGTGTGTCCGTAGCCTGACCAACCGCTGTATGCAGTTACAACAGTACCTGAGGCTGAAGCCACTACTGGAACGCCTGTTGAGCCACCGTAGCGGATAATATCTATACCACCGTGGAAGCCCCAACCGGAAATGCTCGGATTTCTGTAGCCGTAGCGTGAGGATATACTGTATGCACCTCTTGTGGGCCAGGTGAAGCCTCGGGATGTAACAGAGCCGCCGTAAACGGGGGAGGAATAAGTCTTAGTTCCCACAAGAACAATTTTCTTTACGGGATTTTTCGTTATCTTTTCGGATACGAACGAGGTATAGGAAATCTCCCCGTTGATGTAGGTGACAAGCTCTGTGATGACCTTTTGTCCGTTAGCACCGTTCTGTGATGTTTTCTTTGTGCCCTTAGCCAGAGTGGAGCTGTTTTTCTCGATGGTTTCATAGGGGATTGAAACCTTTCTTGTACGGGTTTTCATCACCTTTACTCTGACGTAGTTTTCTTCCTCAGCAACAAGAAGCTTTTTGATTGATGAAAAATCGGAAAAATCCTTTCCGGGATTGAGTGCACGTAGCTGCTTTCGGGTAAGACCGTACTGCTTGGCAACCGATGCCTGTGAATCCCCCTTTTTAACACGGTGATACTTTGCTTCGGATTTAGGTTTTGAAAGCATAGACTGAAGCTTTGCCGTGTCCCAGATAAGGGGGCTGTCCTCTTTGTAATAGCCCTGTATATATTCAATCTCTTCCACAAAGCTTACCATAGTGCCTTCTTGTGCTTTTTTTTCATAAGGCGCAAGAATTTTTGAGAAAACGGAGGCTGCATCAGATTCGTTTCTTACAGCGCAGATAAAATCTCCGTTAATATAAACTCCGCAGGCGCGGATGTAAGCTTCGTCGCTTGAACCGATTATACCTTCACTTATCATCTGCTCATTACTCAGCTCGTTGACTTTAACTCTTGTGAATTTGTACTGAGGCTGTTTGTCAAGATTCACGGCGGAGCTTTCGTGTGAGGATGAAAGAAGAGCATACGCCTGACTTCTTCCCTTTTCAAAGGTTTCGGTGTTTTCGATAAAGCCGAGAGACCTGCCGTTATATATTACCTCAAGGGCAAAGGTGCTGTTATCTGAGAAAGCCTTTCCTATCAGGAGAACCGCAAAGCAAGCGGTGAGGGGAAGTGCTATATTGAAAAGGGTTTTCCAGAAATGTCTGTGCCTTTCAAAGGACATAAGGAAATATTTTCCCATAGCCTTGGCAAAAACAAGCCCCTTTCTTTTTCTGACCGCCTTTGATGCTTTGGTAATTGCTTTTATTTCAAAAGATATTCTTTTTATATCATCGTTTATGCTAAGGTGTATATTTTTCGGTAGTGCTCGGATTTTTTTCCAAAGCGCAGAAAAAAGACCTTTCAGGAGCATAAAGGGAACGATGAATAAAGGTGAGAGCTTTGAGAAAACGTATTTTATGAGCTTTATTGTCTCTTCGCCCACATATTCAATTTTATCCTCTGCAATATAAAGTATATAGGTAAGATCGAAGTCTGCGAGCCCGGACTTTTTCTTCGGTACAGGCTTTTTGACTGCTTTTGTGTTTTTTTCTGCTGCAACGGGCTTAATGCTGTCCGGTATAGAAGAATCCTCTTCGACGGGGAGGATTATTTCCATCGCTTCTTCACCGCAGAAGGTTGAATAGGGGACATCGTCGTCAAGAAAATAAGCGTCGTTAAGATTGAACGATGCTGTGTCAGACAGCTCTCTTCTGAATTGCTCTTTGCTGTTTTCCGTGTTGCTCACCTCGCTTTATGAAATTTATAGCTATTTGTCATTATATCACAAAATACAGAGTGTTTCAATAACTTATGCCTTTGTCGGATAGGTAAGCTTTTCCTCCGTCCAGCTTTCGAGCACCTTTACCATTTCGGCTGCTTCCTTTTTAGCTGTGGAAAGGTCATGGTCACGGTAGTTACCGCACTCCTCTGCCGAAACACCGGGAACCTCACCCTCAAAATCAGCACAGAAGGCGAGAGCTTTTTTGGTAAGGCTTATGGCAGCTTCTTTTGAAAGACTGTCGTCAGTAATGAAATAAAAGCCTGTTCTGCAGCCCATTGGGCCGAAATAGATGATTTTATCGGATGCATCGCTGTTACGTACGAAGGTGGCAAAAAGATGCTCAAGGGTGTGGATTGCACCGTTTTCCATAACCTCCTCCACATTGGGACGGCGGCATCTTATATCGTAGGTAACGGTGTTCATATCTGTTCTTGAAAGATACATACCCTTGGGTAAAATTGTGTGGTCGATTGTAAAGCTTGCAATTTTTTTCATAATTAAATTCCTTTCATATTCAGTTAAAAGCTATATATTTTTCTGACGAAAAAAGCCGTTCAATTCCTTGCTTAATACCTGCGTTTTCTGGCTTTTCAAGGTTGGGATCATCTCTGAAAAGGTCTTCACAGGCCTGTCTGCTTTCTCTTACTATGTCCATATTTTCCGTAAGATCGGCTATTTTCAGGTCGGGAAGTCCGTGCTGCCTTGAGCCGAAAAAGTCACCGGGACCGCGCAGCTCAAGGTCCTTGTCAGCAATTCTGAAGCCGTCACCCGTTTTGCACATTATGTCAAGTCTTGCCTTGGCTGTTTCGGTTTCTGCATCACTTACAAGGACACAGTAGGATTTTTCTGTGCCTCTTCCGACTCTTCCGCGAAGCTGATGAAGCTGAGAAAGACCGAAGCGCTCGGCATTTTCTATCACCATTATCACAGAGTTAGGAACATCAACACCTACTTCAATTACGGTGGTGGCAACAAGAAGTCCCGTTTCTCCCTTAGAAAAGCTTTCCATTACCTTTTCTTTTTCGGCGGCTTTCATTTTGCCGTGAAGCAGCCCAACGCTGTAATTTCTGAATACGTCATTTTTCAGCTCCTCTGCGTATTGCGTAGCGGCGGTAAGCTCACTGTCTCCCTCTTCAACTGCGGGGCAGACAATGTAAGCCTGAAGTCCCATATCAAGATGCTTTTTAATGAATGTATAAAGGCGCTGACGGTATGAGGTATCCACGCAGTAGGTAGAAATTTTCTGTCTGCCCTTCGGAAGCTCATCAATAACAGAAAGGTCGAGATCACCGTAAATGATGAGCGAAAGTGTGCGGGGGATAGGAGTAGCACTCATAACAAGAGTGTGGGGACAGCTGCCCTTGGAAGAAAGAGAGCCTCTTTGATTTACACCGAACCGGTGTTGCTCGTCGGTAACGATAAGACCGAGACGGCTGAAAACAGTATCCTCGGTAATAAGAGCGTGTGTGCCGATTATGATATCGGTTTTGCCTTCGGCAAGTCTTTGCTTGACTTCCTTTTTCTTTTTCGGTGTAAGTGAGCCGACAAGAAGATCGGCAGTAATTTCTGTGTTTTCCGTAAGCTTCTTTACAGTTTCAAAGTGCTGTCTTGCAAGAATTTCCGTTGGTGCCATAAAGGCACTCTGAAGACCGTTTTTTGCAGCTACATACATAAGACAGCAGGCTATTACTGTTTTTCCTGAGCCCACATCACCCTGAACAAGTCTGTTCATCGGTACATCCTTCTGCATATCCTTTATAGCTTCGTCGATAACTCTTTGCTGTGCACCGGTGAGCGAAAAAGGCAGAGAAGAAATAAAGCTCTTGCTGTAATCCGCTGTGATTTTTCCTGAAGTCAGGCGCCTGTTTCTTTTACGAAGCATTTTCATTCCTGATTGGAGAATGAACAGCTCTTCAAAAATCAGACGGTGTCTTGCAATTTCATATTCTTTTTTGCTTTTTGGAAAATGAATGTTTTTAAGGGCAAAGCTTTCGTGACAAAGAGCATTTTGCTGTCTGACGGAATCGGGAAGAAAATCTGCTCCCTTTTTCTCCATGTAAACCGGTAAGGCGTTATTTATTATCTTTATCAGGATGTTAGAGGTAAGGCCTGCCGTAAGGGGATATACAGGCATCATAGACATATCCTCATGGAAAGGCTCAACGAGAGGATTTGTCATTTCGAAGCTTCCGCGGCTTACGGTAACCTTGCCGTAGAAAACATATTCTTCGCCCTGCTTCATTTTTTCTGCAAGAAAGCGATTGTTGAAAATTGTTATGTGAACACCCGCTTCACCGTCGGTTACGAGGGTTTTATAGACAGTCATACCCTTTCTTACCTGATGTTCGACAGGGTCGTAGCCCACAATGGCGGAAAAACATCCGATGCTGTCGGGGATAAGCTTACTTATGGGGGTGAGAGCTGTAAAATCAATGTAGGTGCGGGGATAAAAATGCACAAGGTCATAAAGTGACTCTATGCCTAGCTTTTTTAGCAGGGCTGCCCTTTTTTCACCTACACCCTTGATGTATTGTACAGGGATCATTTTTATCCTCCTTTCAGTAAATGCAGAACGCAGAATGCATTCATTCATCCTTCCCAGCTATAAACATTTTTAAAGGGTTCATATTCGTTGGTGTTTCCCTCATAGGTAAGCTCTCTTGAATAATAAGCCATACCGTCACGGTAGCAAAGAGGAATAAAGGGAAGAGTGCTGTCAAACACCTGAACGAAGGTTGAGATGTCAATTACTCCTTTTGTGAAATCATGGTAAGCCTTTGCGGTGACGCTGTCTGTGTCTATTCCGTAGCTTGCGTCTCCGTTTTCGGAAAAGAATGAGGAAAGAGACATGTTTGCTCCCGGCTTGATTTCTCCTATATAAAGGTCAAAGCTGCCGCTTTTCAGCGCAGAGATATATTCGTTGTAATCCTTTTCAATGAGTTCAACATCAATGCCTATGCTTTTGAGAGAGTTTCTTATTTCTTTTGCAAGGGTAACCTTTACTTCTGTTTCGTTGCAGACAAGAAGTCTGATTTTAATAAACTTAAAGTCCTTTGAACGGTAAGCATTATGAGAATAAGCGTAGATATATCCGCATTTTTCAAGAAGCTCCTCCGCCTGATTTAGATTATACGGGTTTTCGCTGACAGAGACAGAAGAGGCAATATGCCAGTCGGGATTGAAAACGCTTTTTGTGCGTCTGTACATTCCTTCGTATGCATTGTCACAAAGTCCGACTCTGTCGGTAGCGAGATTTACAACCTCTCTGAGCTTTTCGTTTGCAAAAATTCCCTCACTGTTGAAGGCGAGAAAGACCAGATTGTTAAGCGGCATTTTAACCATGTTTGCACCGATTTTTGTGTATTCTCCGTCGCTTAAATCGTCAAAGAAATAAGTGAGGTCGCCTGTCTGAAGAAGATAAAGCTCACCCTTTTCCGCACTGACGGGGACAAGGCTGATTCTGTCGGTGGTCATCTCTTCCGTACGGGTAGTGTTATCATTTGCCTGAAGATAATAGCTTCCGCTTTTTTTCTTAATGATGTATCTGCCGCTTCCCACGGGTATTTTTTCTCCTCCGTCACCGGCTCTGATTATGGGGAAGGTAAGACAGTTTTCAGCAAAAATGTCTTCCTTGCCCAGGGTGAAGGTGACCGATGAATCGGAAGCAGTTGCAGCTTTGATGTTTATAAGTCTTTTTCCGTAAAAGGGGTTATCCTTTGCCATATTGAAGGAGTATACAACATCCGAGGAATCAACAAGACTGCCGTCTGAAAAATAAAGCTCATCCTTTATTGTAACCGTAAGTCTGTTTCCCTCATTTGTAAAGTCCTGTGCAATAATAGGGGACACGGTATAGCCGTCCTCAATAAGAAAGAGACTGTCATAGACAAGAGTGAGCAGGTTGCGGTTGAGAGGACTGCTTGTTTTATAGGGGTTAAGCCCCTTGTCTTTAAAGTAGCCGAGAGTTATCGGCTTTTTTTCCGGCGGCGCCTGAGTTGTTTCGGGAACAGCCGTCGTTTCCTCTGTCTGCTGTATTTCGTTGTCTTTGCAGGCAGAAAAGATACTGAAAATCGTTACTGTGCAAAGTAATATACATATAAGCTTTTTCATATAAATTTTGCCATCCTTATTCAATGGAAACTCTTTCTGCTGAAAGGCATTTTCCGCTTTTTTCGTCTACTGTGAAGATACAGCCGTTAATCATACATTTACCTGAAGCTCCGTCAAAGCGTGCAGGCATTCCTGTGAGAAACTTGTTTATCACTATATTTTTGTCAACACCGAGAACACTGTTTTTTACTCCGCACATACCTATGTCGGTGATATATCCTGTGCCGTCAGGCAGAACGGTTTCGTCGGCGGTGAGTACATGGGTATGAGTGCCGAAAACGGCAGACACTCTTCCGTCAAGATAAAAGCCCATAGCCTTTTTTTCGCTTGTAGCTTCGGCGTGAAGGTCAACAAGGATTATGCTTGCGCTGCTTCCTATTTCCTTCAATGCCCTGTCTGCGGCACGGAATGCATTTTCACAGCAGTCACTGTACATGTTTCCCATAAGATTGATGATTGCAACGGAGCATCTTCCCGTATCAATTACCGCAAAGCCCTTTCCGGGAACTGAGGGATCGAGATTATAGGGTCGGATAATATATTCGTTTTCATCAAGATAGTCATAGACTTCTTTTCTTCTGAAAACGTGGTTGCCGGTTGTGATGAAATCAACACCGCTTGTGAAAAGGTGGTCAGCAGATTCGGGAGTAATGCCGTTACCTGTGGCGGAGTTTTCACCGTTTGCTATGCAAAAGTCAATATTTTTCAGCTTTTTGAAGGCGGGGAGATTTCTTCTTAAAAAGTCGCAACCGACTCCGTTTACAACATCTCCCAGAACGAGTATATTCATAATTTTTTCTTCCTGTCAGTCGTTAAAATCGTTGAGATATTCGCTGATATCAAAATCATCGTCATCGGGGTAATAATCCCATCCGTCATAGTAATTTCCTTTTTCTTCATCGGGATTTTCGGGAATTTCTCTGATGACCTCCACCTTTCTGCCGCTCATCCATAAAAAGTGAGAGACGAGAAGAGTGTATCCGCAGCAGGGGGGAGTAAGCCATTGACTTGCCGATGCTTCGGGAAGTCCGTAGGCAGCAAGAACAGAGGAAATAACACCTGCGTGGGTGACAATGGCAACAGAATCGGTGTCTGCCTTGATGATACCGTCTACAAGCTTTTCGAATGTGTTGCACACTCTTCTGTTGAAATCCTCGGTGCTTTCACCGAAGGGAGGGGTAACACCCTGCTCACCTCTTATCCATCGGTCAAAAAGAGGCTGCTTCCCGTGCAGTTCTTCTGCTGTGTGCCCCTCAAACTGGCCGAGATTTATTTCGGTCAGTCCGTCCATAACAATAGGGTTGAGATGGGGATAAAGGATTTTTGCCGTTTCTGTACAGCGGGCAAGCGGAGAGGAAAAAACAAAATCTGCCTGAGGGTAGATATATTTATCTTTTGTATCCTCAAGCTGTTCAATACCCTCCGTGCAAAGAGGGGTGTCAGCTCTGCCGGTATATATCCCTTCAATGTTATCCTTGGTTATTGCGTGTCTTATCAGATGTATTTTATATGTTTTCATAATCTCAGCTCCTGAAAGTAATCCATTTAATTATATCTCAAAACAGCAGAAAATTCAATATTATATATATAATTTATATATATTGTTATAATTGCACGGTTTCAGTGACAATATAGCTGTTTTTATATTGACAAAGAAATATCATATGGTAAAATATAATCGGAAAAAGAAAAAACAGGAGGCTTGATTATGAAAGAAATAAAATGGCCTGCCAACAGTCCGCTTGTAAAAATTCCCTTTGGCGGACTGAAAAAAGAAATACTTCAGCTTATTGCGGTGCTTCTTATGCTGAGCGACCACATCTGGGCAACCTATATGTCCTTCGGAGACTGGATGACATATATCGGAAGACTTGCCTTTCCGATTTTTGCGTTTTTTATTGCTGAGGGCTTCTGCCGCACATCTGATGTGAAGAAATATGCCTTAAGGCTTTTAGGCTTTGGTATAATTTCCGAGCTGCCCTTCAATCTCTTTTACAGCAGCCGTGTATTTAATCCCTACCATCAGAATGTTATGTTCACCCTTCTTCTGGGTCTTCTTGCCATTATTGTAATTGACCGGCTGAAAAAAGACAGAAGCGGAAAAAATATTGCGCTTTCTGCTTTGTGGATTCTGCTTATAGCGGTTGCTTCTGTTATAGGCTTTGTGGATTACGGCTTCCTGGGAGTTCTTACCGTAGTTATGTTCTATGTTTTCAGAGATTTTCCTTTTGCGTGGGTACTTCAGCTTGTAGGCATGGTATGCATAAATATTGTGTTCTTTGAAGGACAGGTAATACCCTTTGAGCTTTTCGGAAAAGCCTTTGAAATACCGATCCAGGGCTTTGCTGTACTTGCTCTTATTCCGATCTGGCTTTACGGCGGAAAACGAGGGAAAAAGAACAAGGCTTTACAGTACGGCTTCTATGCTTTTTATCCCGTGCATATGCTGATACTCTACCTTATAAAGCATTTTGCATAATTTTGTGTTTAGAATTTTTTGTGACAGAAGTCTCCCGTGTCGGGGAGACTTTTTGTTTTTTGCTGAGTCCTCATATTGTCTCTTTGCCTTTTTTCTGTCTTGCAAAACACAAACAGTTAATGTATAATATTTTTATCAATTTTACGGAGAGATTGTTATGCTTAATTTTATCATCGGCAGAAAAAACAGCGGAAAAACCACCACTGCCCATAAAATTTTAGGTGAAAGCGTTAAATCAGGCAGGGAAACCATACTTATTGTTCCGCGTCAGTATACATTTGAAAGCGACAGAAGTATCCTTTCTCTTCTGGGCGCTAAAACGGCTTCGTCTGTGGAGGTTGTCAGCTTTACCCGACTTTCTCACATTGCTCTTTCTCTTTACGGGGGAATCAAAAAGCCTGTTGCTTCCGGTGCGGCAAGGCTTATTTACATGTCTCTTGCTGTTGAAGCCCTTTCTGACAAACTGAAGGTATACGCAAGGCATAAAAACGATATTGCACTTGTTACCAAGCTTCTTTCCTTTGTTGATGAAATGAAAAACGAGGGCATAACCGCCGATGAGCTTGAAAGAAGTGCAGAGAAAATAAGTGACAGGATTCTCAGAGAAAAGACGAGGGAGGCTGCCCTTGTTTACCGTACCTATGAGGCTGTTGTTGCACAGAGTGCTTTCGATGATGCGGACCTTCTCGGCAGAGTTTACGATATACTTTGCGGTGAAGAATTTTTTTCGGGTAAAACCGTGGTTATCGACGGCTTCCCGTCCTTTACCTATGATGAGCTCCGCCTTATTTCACTTATGATGAGACAGGCTGAAAATGTATATATAACTCTTTGTCTTGATAAAATTGATATTACCGCAGGAACAGGCCCGTTTCCCTACATTCAGCGTACTGCCCGTAAATTGATGCGCCTTGCGGGTGAATATAATATCGGTGTAGCTGAGCCTGTTATCTGTAACGGTGAAAAGGAATATTTCAAAGAGGATATTGCTCATATTGAAAGAAATATATATGTGCCTGATTTTACTTCCTTCACGGGTGACAGTGAAAATGTTACTGTTATATCGGCAAAGGATTTTTATGATGAATGTGATACAGTTGCAAGGAAAATCAAAAGCCTTATAAGAGAGGGTGAGTACCGCTGCAGAGATATTGCTGTGGTTTACAGAGATGACGAAAGCTACGAAAGACAGCTCCGTCACGCCTTCCGTACCTATGAGGTGCCCTATTTTGAGGATAAAAGACAGGCTGTTATTGATCAGCCTCTTATAAATCTTGTAAGAAGTCTTCTTATGATCTGCGGTTACGGCTTTGACAGTGATTATGTTTTTCGTTATCTCAAAACCTATCTTACAGGCATCACCGATGAGGAAAGCGCAAGAATGGAAAATTACTGCTTTATGTGGGATATAAGCGGTAAAAAATGGCTCAGTGAGTGGACTTATAATCCTGACGGCTTCGGTGAAAGTCTTGACGAAAAAAGACAGGCAGAGCTTGATTTTCTCAACGCACTGAGAGAAAAAACCGTCACCCCCATAGCCGGGCTTAAAGCTGAAATTGAAAACGGTAATGCACTTGAGGGAATAAAAGCCCTGTATTCATTCCTCAGAGACAACGGTATTGATAAAAATCTGAAGGCTTACGCACTCTCTCTTGAAGCAGAGGGTGATGTTTCTCTTGCCGTGGAGCAGGAGCAGATATGGGATATACTTATGGAGGCACTTGACGATATGGCGGGTGCTTTGGGTGAAAGAAAAATAACTCCGAAAAGATTCAGTGAAATTTTTGAGCTTGTTATCGGTGAAAAGACCCTCGGTAAGCTTCCTGACGGCTTTGACGAGGTGAGTGTTGTAAGCGCAGAAAGAATGCTTACGAAAAAAGCAAGGGTTGTTTTTGCTGTAGGTCTGAACAGCGGACTTTTCCCGAAAAATCAGACGGAAAACGGACTGTTTTCAGCTTTTGAAAAGAGCCGGCTTGAGGAGACAGGACTTAATCTCGGTGACGGAGTCAAGGAAAAAAGCCTTAAAGAACGCTTCATTCTTTATAATGCTCTTTCTTCTCCTTCTGACAGACTTTATCTTTCCTGCTGCCTTATGGGAAAGGGTGACGAGAAGAGAACAAAGAGTGAAGGAATTACTCTTTGTGAAAAGCTGCTGCCTTCAATAAAAACTCTTGTTACGGGAACGGAGAGTGTGGAAGAGCTTGTTGAAAGCGAAAAATCAGCATTCAGGCTTATGGCGGAAGGCTACCGCAGCGACAGCACGGAAAGCAACACTCTGTACGCCTGGTTTGAGGGAAAGGAAGAATACAGCGGTGTTCTTGCATCTATGAACAGAGCAATATATAAGACACCCTATGAAATTGAAGATAAGCAGACCGCTCTTAAGCTCTTCGGCAAGGATCTGTATTTTTCTGCTTCTCAGATGGAAACATACAGCAAATGTCCATTTATGTATTATTGCCGTTACGGAATCGGTGCAAGCCCGAGAATAAAAGCAAGGCTTGACGCTTCGCAAAGCGGTACGGTTGTTCATCATGTTCTGGAAATTATTCTGAAAAAATACAAGGGAAAGGATTTTCTTGCCCTTTCCGACGAACAGCTGAACGATGAGCTTAAGACTTGTCTTGAGGAATATATGAGAGACAAAATGGGCGGAAGTGACACGAAGGATTCACGCTTTAATTATATCTGGTCACGGCTTCTCAAGGTTCTCGGAGATATTATGGACAGACTTCGCAGCGAATTTGCCTCGAGTGATTTTGAGCCTTGTGATTTCGAGCTTTCCATAAAGCGTGACGGTGATGTGAAGCCGATTACTCTCGAACTGAAAAAAGGAACGGTGCAGATAAGAGGTATTATTGACCGTGTAGATAAAATGGATATGGACGGCAAGCGCTTTATAAGAGTGGTGGACTATAAAACAGGCGGCAAAACCTTTGAGCTGTCCGATGTTCTTGAGGGCCTTAATATGCAGATGCTTCTTTATCTTATTTCTGTATGGAGAAACGGAGACGGGGAATACAAGGATATCATTCCGGCAGGTGTGCTTTACTTTCCGGCGAAAATGAATGTAGTTAATGTGGATTCAAGACAGGACAGTGACGAGCTTCGCAGGGAAAACCGCTACCGTGCCGGAAAAATGAACGGCATGATAGTTGACGATTACGATATGGTAAGTCATATGGATAAAGAGGGAAAAGGTCTGTTTATTCCTGTAAGCACCGACAAGAGAAGCGGTAAAATCAAGGGTAAATTTATCTCTTTATATTATCTCGGTAAGCTTGCGGAAAAAATGGACGGGGTAATTAAAAATATGGCGGAGGATATACAGGACGGAATCATACCGGCAAGACCTGTTTACGGCTCTTCCTATACGGATGTGTGCGATTGGTGTGATTACAGGGAAATCTGTCTTGAAGAAAATCCCGAAAAGCGTTATATAAGAAAAATACCTCACGATGAATGCTTCAGCTTACTTGAAGGAGAGGAGGAGACAGAATGAGCAGAAACTGGACCGAAAATCAGAAGGATGCCATAAATTCTCTGGGCGGAAATATTGTTGTATCCGCGGCGGCAGGCTCAGGCAAAACGGCTGTTCTTGTTGAAAGAGTAATAAAACGTCTTACTGATAAAGAAAATCCCACTTCAGCGGACAGGCTTCTTATTGTTACCTTTACCAAGGCGGCGGCAAATGAAATGCTTGAAAGAATAACCGCTGCCGTTGAAGCACTTTTAAGAGAAAATCCGTCCGATGCCAATCTTATAAAGCAGCAGATGCTTCTGCCGTCGGCGAAAATCTGTACAATAGACAGCTTCTGTGCTTCTCTTGTAAGAGAAAACTTTGAGCTTCTGGATTTTTCTCCCGACACGGTCAGTGCTGAGGAAAGTGAGCTTGAAATTATAAAAAACGACAGTGTTAATGAAGCTCTTTGCCTGATGTATGATGAGGGCACAGAGGATTTCCGTAATCTTTCTGAGCTTCTTTTCCGTGGAAGAGACGATTCGTATTTAGCCGAAACTGTAAAAAAGCTTTATGAAAACTCACGCTCATTTCCGTTCCCTGATGAATGGCTTTGCAAAATATGTGATGAGTTTGAAAAAGCGGACAGCATAAGTGAGAGTATATGGGGAAAAATTATTCTTTCTTATGCAGAGGAATGTATAAAATATGCCCTTTATGTTTACGGCTATATCCTTGATGAAAGCCGTTTTAACGATGATCTGTTCGGCGTTTTTTATGATGCAGTGAGTGAGGATGAGAGCTATATGGAGGATGCTCTTGAATCACTTGAAAAGGGCGATTGGGGTATGCTCAGAAGTGACATTCTGTGCTTTAAGCCCGCACGCAGAGGAAAGGCAACCAAATCACTCAAGGACGATCCGTTCTTCGACTCTCTTGTCTTTAAAAGAGACAGCTGTAACAAAAAGCTTAAAAAGCTTCAGGAGCTTTTCAGCTGCTCTGAGGAGGACTTCATTGAGGACGTGAAATTTCTTTCGCCTCTCATAAAGTCTCTTTGCGAAACTGTCAGGCATTACGGAGAAATATATACGAGAAACAAAAGAGAAAAAAAGCTTGCCGATTTCAGTGATATTGCCCACGGAGCACTTAAGCTCCTTGTGAAAAAAAGTGAGGACGGTTATGAGATTACCGAAACGGCAAGGGTTATTTCCGAAGCGTATGACGAAATACTCATTGACGAATATCAGGATACCAATGAGGCACAGAATATGCTCTTTACGGCAATTTCAAGGAACAACCTTTTCCGAGTAGGTGACGTCAAGCAGAGTATTTACGGCTTCCGTCAGGCTATGCCTGAAATTTTTATTTCGCTTAAGGAAAGCTATCCTCTTTACAGCCGTGAAGAGGATAAATACCCAGGAAAAATAGTTCTCGGAAACAACTTCCGAAGCCGTAAGGGCGTAACGGATATAATCAATTTTATTTTTGACGGGATAATGAGTAAGTCCTGCGGTGAAATTGATTACGATGACGAAGAAAAGCTGGTGCCGTCTGCTTTTTACGAGGATGAAGACAGATTGGGTGCGGAGCTGCATTTGCTTTCGACGGATAATCTTGTCCTTGAAAGCAGTGACGAAAACCAGGCAAGATACATTGCAAAAATCATTAAGGAAATGATAGATTCGGGTTTTACCGTCAAGGGGGAGAACGGAGAAAGAAAAGCCACCTTCGGAGACTTTGCCGTTCTTTTACGCTCAGCAAAAAGCCGCAGTAATATTTATGCCGATGCATTCCGCAGTATGGGAGTGCCGTCCTTTACGGAGCCCACGGGTTCATTCCTTGATTCGGCGGAAATAGCTCTCGGACTTAATATTCTTCGTATTATTGACAATCCCAAGCAGGATGTACCTTTGCTGAGTGTAATGCTTTCACCGTTGTTTTCATTTACTGCCGACGATATAAGCCGATACCGCATTGAAAGCAGGAAGGGCGATATCTATTCCTGTCTTCTTGTTCAGGAGGAAAAGGGCGACGCAAGGGTAAGACAGTTCAATGAAAAAATAAGACGTTGGAGAAGAATTAGTCTCTGCCGCTGTGTGCGTGATCTTGTTGATGAGGTTTTTGAGGATACGGCAATGCTTAACATTTATGATGCTGTTGATCCTACGGGTATGAAAAGATCTAACCTTATGCTTTTACAGGATTATGCCGATGCCTACGAAAAAACAGGCACAGGCGGTCTTTCGGGCTTTGTCCGCTTTATTGACAGACTTAAAAGCAACAAAAAGGACCTTACTGCCTGTCTCGGCCAGGTGCAGAGTGCTGATGTGGTGAGAATAATGTCCATTCATAAATCAAAGGGTCTTGAATTTCCCGTGTGTATTATCGGCTCATGCGGCAGCAGATTCAATAAAAGAGATGAAACGGAAAATCTGCTCATAAGTCTCAAGCACGGACTCGGTGTAGTCAGAAGAGATACAGATACTCTTGAGCAGTATGACACCGTATGCCATTCGGCAATAAAGCTTTCCAAGGATCTTGACGGCATGAGTGAGGAAATGCGTGTGCTTTATGTTGCTCTGACCAGAGCAAAAGAAAGACTCATTATGGTTTACGGCGGAAAGAATATTGAAAACACTTTGAAAAAAGCTTTTGACAATATCAATCCGGGACAGAAGAAAATATCACCGTTTCTCGTCTCTTCAATGTCCTCGATGGGTGAGTGGCTTCTGACAGCGCTGTTAAGGCATAAGGATGCTCAGCAGCTGAGAGATTCCGCGGGCTGTGTTGAGGATATAGTGCTTCATTGTGAATCTCCGCTCAGGGTGGTAATGGCAGAAATGGAAGAAGCGCTTGAGCCTGCGGCGGGTAAGAAAAGGGAGAGTGCCGGCACCTTTGACGCAGATCTTCTAAAAAAAATAGAAGAGAAAATTTCTTTCAGATATAAATATAATGCCCTTTCGGGTATTCTTATGAAGCGGGCTGCTTCGGAGGTTGACAAAGCTTTTGTTGACAGAGAATATTTTGCTTCTTCTGCACCTGCTTTTCTTTCTGAGGGCGGACTTACGGGTGCACAGAAGGGTATTGCGACACATACCTTTATGCAATTTGCCGATTATGAAAAGGCCTCCCGTGATGTCAGAGCAGAGATTGAAAGGCTTCGTGATAAGGGCATTATTACTGACCTTCAGGCTGATGCCATTGATGTCGGTGCTGTGGAGCATTTCTTTGAAAGCGACCTTGCAGGGAGAATGCTTGCAAGTGATAATGTGATGCGTGAAAAGAAGTTTACCGTTGAGGTTCCGATAAACGAGATTTATGAGGGTACAGATGAGTTTTCCGACGAAAAAGTAATGATACAGGGTATTGCAGACTGTGCCTTTACGGAAAACGGTGAGCTTGTGGTTGTTGACTACAAGACGGACAGACTCGGTACCGAGGAGGAATTTATTGAAAAATACTCTTCTCAGGTAAAGCTTTACAAGAGAGCCTTGTCCCTGTGCACCGATTATACAGTTAAGGAAACCGTTCTTTATTCCTTTAATTTAGGAAGGGCAATTACGGTGAAATAACAGCGGGAAAAATTTTTTGAAAAAATGTTGATTTTTTATAATACTTGTGATACAATACCATTCGTTAAATAATGCAAAGAGCCGAAAGAGGTGAACAATAATGAAAAAGGATATTCATCCCAACTACGAACAGACAGAAGTAAGATGTGCTTGCGGTGCAAAGGTTGCCACAGGTTCAACTAAAAAGGATTTACGTGTTGATATTTGTTCAAGCTGCCACCCCTTCTTTACAGGTAAGCAGAAGCTTGTTGATACAGGCGGACGTGTTGACAGATTCAACAAGCGTTTCAATCTCAGCAAATAATCATGTGTTCAGTAAATCAGACGATGCAATTTCTATTGTATCGTCTTATTTTCGTTTTACTGATAACACATCGGTCGGATTGAATTGCAAGGTGGCAAGAAGTCTGTGTCTACGTAAAAAATTACGGCTGAAAAGTACAGACTTTTCCGAGTAATGCTGAATATCAGAACAAAGCTTACATTTATAAGGGAGTAAATTATGTCTGAATACCGTACGATAAAAACTGAAAATTCAGATGAATTCATTGTTAAAAAATCCAGGTTTATCGGTTATGTCAAGCCTGTTACAACCCAACAGGAGGCTCTGGATTTTATAAGCAGCATAAAAACAAAGCATTGGGACGCTACCCATAATGTCTACGCCTATGTTCTGCGAGAGGGCGGAGTTCGGCGCTTCAGTGACGACGGTGAACCGCAGGGTACAGCGGGTATACCGTGTCTTGATGTTCTTCTTAAGGAGGATGTTACCGACTGCTGTGTCGTTGTGACAAGATATTTCGGCGGAATTATGCTCGGTGCGGGCGGTCTTGTAAGGGCCTATTCTCACGGAGCGAAGATTGCTCTTGATTCCGGCGGAATAATTACCATGTCTCTCTGTAAGATAGTTACAGCAACGGCGGATTATAATTTTTACGGAAGACTTGTTCCGCTTATATGTGAAAATGGGGGCATTGTTGAAGATACCGAATTTACCGATAATGTTACTGTAACCTTCCGTATTCCCGAGGGTCTGCTTCAGTCTTTCAGAGCAAAGCTTATTGATGTTTCAAACGGAAGATTTGACTGTCAGGTGATTGACGAAAAATTTTGTGAAATTTAATTTTAAAAATTCAAGGGGAAAAAAGATTTTTTTGCGTATATATTTTTAAAGGGGTGTTTTTATGTCTCACATAAGAAAGAGATCTTTGGAAAACGAAAGAAAAACTATTTCTCAATACGGATTTCTTTGCGAAAACACTAAGGGCAGAGCCGTTTATGAAGAGGAATGTCCTGTAAGGACTGCCTTTCAGAGAGACAGAGACAGGATAATCCACTGTCCCGCTTTCAGACGGCTCAAGCATAAAACCCAGGTTTTTCTTGCACCTGACAGTGCTCATTACAGAACACGTCTGACGCATACTCTTGAGGTTTCTCAGATTGCCCGTACAATTGCTATGGGTCTTTCGCTCAACGAAACTCTTACTGAGGCAATCGCTCTCGGTCACGATCTCGGACATACTCCCTTCGGACATGCGGGAGAGAGAGCCCTGAACGAGGTTTATCACGAAGGCTTCAAGCATTATGAGCAGAGTCTTCGTGTAGTGGATTTTCTTGAAAATAAAGGAAAGGGCCTCAATTTAACCTATGAGGTAAGAAACGGAATACTCTGTCATACAAGAGGTGAAGAGGCATCTACCCTTGAGGGCAGAATAGTAAAGCTTGCCGACAGAATTGCATATATAAACCATGATATTGACGATGCCGTAAGAGGCGGAATTATTACTGAAGGAAACATTCCCGTTGAGGCAAGAAAAATTTTGGGCGAAACAAAAAGCCGGAGAATAAACACTCTCGTTATGTCTGCAATTGAAAACACAAAGGATGAGATTGTTCTTGACAGCGATGTACAGGCAGCATTCGATATGCTTCACGAATTTATGTTTGACAGAGTATACACAAATCCCGCCTGTAAAAGTGAAGAGGGCAAGGCAATAAGACTCATTCAGTCTCTTTATGAGTTTTTTGTTTCCAATCCCAATGAGCTTCCTAATGAATACATAACAATAGCCTGGCAGGAGGGTGCTGAAAGAGCAGCCTGTGATTACATTGCCGGTATGACCGATGACTATGTTCTGAAGGTTTACGGTGATTACTTCATTCCGAAGGGCTGGAACTATTGATAAAGATACTGGTGTTCTGTAGGGGGTACGGCGTGCCGTGTCCGAAAAAATATTGAATTTTAACAGAAAGGACGGTGTAATTATGGCACAAAGATTTTCCGATGAATTTTTGTCGGAGCTTCGTATGAGATGCGACATTGAACAGACAATATCATCCTATACGCCTCTTAAAAGACGAGGAAAAAATCTTGTGGGTCTTTGTCCGTTCCATAACGAAAAAACACCGTCATTTACAGTGTATCCCGAAAGTCAGAGCTTTTTCTGTTTCGGCTGCGGTGCAGGCGGTGAGGTTATATCCTTTATACGCCGTGCCGAAAATCTCGACTACAGCGAAGCGGTCAGATTTTTATGCGACCGTTGCGGTATGGTTATGCCGAGTGACGGATATGACAGCTCTCTTGCTGAAAAAAGAAAGAGAATGTATGAGATAAATAAGGAGGCGGCACGGTTTTTCAATGCCTGTCTCTTTGAAGAGCAGGGTAAGGCGGGACTTGACTATTACAAAGGACGAGGTCTTAAAAAGGGAACTATAATCCGCTTCGGTCTTGGCTATGCTCCCGACGGATGGCGCAACCTTCTTAATTATATGAAGGGCAAGGGTTATTCCTATGAGGAGCTTTATGAAGCCAACCTTGCCAACAAAAGTGAAAAGAACGGTAAGGTCAGCTTTTACGATTCCTTCCGCAACAGAGTAATGGTACCCATTATAGATATAAGAGGTAATGTGGTTGCCTTCGGCGGAAGAGTTCTCGACGACAGCAAGCCGAAATATATAAATTCATCGGATACTCTTGTATACAAAAAAAGTCTTGGCGTTTTCGGCCTTAATATGGCAAAGAGCACCAAGGAAAAGAATCTTATTCTTGTGGAAGGATATATGGATGCCATCTCTCTTCATCAGGCGGGCTTTGATAATGTTATTGCCTGTCTCGGCACGGCACTTACAAGTGAAATGGCGCATCTTCTTGCAAGATATACAGATGAAATCATTCTTTCCTATGATTCTGACGATGCGGGACAGAAGGCCACGGACAGAGCGATAGGTATTTTCTCTTCCATAGGTATGAAGGTAAGAGTGGTTCGGCTTGAAGGCGGAAAGGACCCGGATGAAATTCTTAAGCTGTACGGACCTGAGCGTTACCGAAGTCTGATTGACGGAGCTGCTAACGATATCGAGTTTGAGCTCATACGCCTGAGAAAGGATTTTGATCTCGGAACAAGCGACGGAAAAATGAAATATCTTGAAAGAGCTTCGGAGGCTTTGGCGAAAACCAGCGTAATCGCTCAGGATATTTATGCTTCCCGTCTGTCTGAGGAGCTGCAGGTAGAAAAATCAAAAATTGTTATCAGAATTGAACAGCACCGACGAAGGACCCAAAAAAAAGAAGAGGGTCAGAGGTATAAAAAAATACAGCAGGAGTCAATGAGCCGTAATGCAAAAATTGCTCAGAAGAACTCTACTAATATAAGAGCGCTTAATGCGGAGGAGCAATTTCTCGGAGCGCTTTACAAAAATCCCGATTACTACAGAGATATAAAGGGTCACATTTCAGAAGAGGACTTTTCTGTGAGCGTTCATAAAAGAATATTTTCCCTTCTGACGGAAAGAATAGAAGAACACAGAAGTCTTGAGCTTGCCTCTTTTTCACAGGAGCTTGCAAGTGATGAAATGGACAGCTTTATGCAGATAATAAAAAAACACGAAAATCTGAGAAGTACCCTTAAATTCTGCGCTGACTGTGTACAGGTTATGAAGGAGGAGGCCTCTAAAAGACAGCAGACAGTATCTGCGGGTGAACTCAGCGACGAGGATTTTCTTGCTCTGATAAATCAGAAGAAGTCCGGCAATTAAAGTTGAAGTCAGCCGAAGCTGACAGAAAGGATAGAAAAACTATGGATAATCAGGAAAAAAATTCATTGATCAAAGCCCTTATTGACAGGGGTATAGCATCAGGTAAGCTTAACTCAACTGACATTGATACAGTTCTTGTTGAGGCTGATGTTGATGTTGACGAAATGGAAAAGGTGTATTCAAAGCTTGAAAGCGCCGGTGTTGAAATCATTGATGATTTAAGTGATGAAATTCTTGAAAACATTTCCATTGACATCGACCTTCCGAAGGATTACGATGAATCTTCGATAGCTGCTGCCGATCCCAAGAGCGTCATTGATGACCCCGTAAAGGTGTATCTTAAGGATATAGGCAGAGTGCCTCTTCTTACTCCCGAAGAGGAAATTGACCTTGCGATCCGTATTTCAAACAATGATGCACAGGCAAAGGAAATTCTTACAAAGGCAAATCTCCGTCTTGTTGTATCCATCGCAAAAAGATATGTTGGTAGAGGAATGATGTTCCTCGACCTTATCCAGGAGGGTAACCTCGGTCTTATCAAGGCTGTTGATAAGTTTGACCACACCAAGGGCTTCAAGTTTTCAACCTATGCTACCTGGTGGATCAGACAGGCAATCACCCGTGCTATTGCCGATCAGGGCAGAACTATCCGTATTCCCGTTCATATGGTTGAAACCATCAACAAGGTGAAAAAGACCAGCAATATGCTTCTTCACCGTGACGGTAAGGATCCCTCAGCAGAAGAAATTGCAAAGGAGCTCTCTATGCCTACAGATAAGGTACGTGACATCCTTCGTATTTCACAGGAGCCCGTTTCTCTGGAAACTCCCATCGGTGAAGAAGAGGACAGCCATCTCGGTGACTTCATTCCCGACGAGGATGCACTTTCACCTGCCGATGCTGCCGCAATGAGCTTCCTCAGAGCAAAGGTAAACGAGGTTCTTGAAACTCTCACACCCAGAGAGGCAGAGGTTCTCCGTCTGCGCTTCGGCCTTCGTGACGGCACACCTCAGACTCTTGAAGAGGTTGGTAAGGCATTTAATGTTACAAGAGAAAGAATCAGACAGATTGAGGCTAAGGCTCTTCGTAAGCTTCGCCATCCTTCAAGAAGTAAGCATCTTAAGGATTTATAATTAATAAGCAAATCAAAAAGCAGATGTGTTCGATGTCGGGCACATCTGCCTGATTTTTTTCAGCTTTGATTTGAAGCTTTTATCGCTCCAGTTATCCTTTGTGTTTGTTGACATACATTGGTTTTGAGGTTATAATTGGAGCAAAGAAGAAGTTTATTCGGAGGGTTTTATGAATAAATTAAATAAAACCGTTAAAGAAAAAAGCAGTATGGGTACTCTTGTGCAGATATACATAAGCCTTGTTATGCTTGTACTTCCGTTGGCAGTGACTGACGGATTTTATAATATCACTGAAACGAAAAGCATGTGCTTTTATGTTCTCAGCATTTTACTGCTGATACCTGTATGTGTAAACGCTCTCTTAAAAGCAGTAAAAAAGAAAAGCATAAGGTTCTGTTTTTCGGTAACAGATATAGCTATGCTGATTTTCGCAATCGTCTGTATTGCCTCTGCCGCACTGTCTTCCTATCAGAAGGATGTGTGGGTAGGTGAGGCATCAAGATATCAGGGTGCCTTGACCTTACTTATGTATGTTGCCGTTTATTTTGCTGTTTCACGGAATTATTCTTTTGCACAGAGCTTTATTCTCTGTGCCGTCGGCGCCTTTTCTCTTGTTTCACTTTTCGGTGTTCTCAATTGCTTTGATACAGATATTCTTGGGTTTTACGGCTCTATTGCCCCGAAGTATAAGCAAGCATATATTTCAACAATAGGCAATGTGAATTTTTACAGTGCGTACTTCTGTCTTATTTTTCCTTTTACGGTCTGCGGATTTTGTCAGACGACCGGGAAGACAGGACGCATAATTTATGCTTTGGCACTGTTTATCGGTTCCTTCGGCATGATGGTTACATCAAGCGACAGCTTTGTAGTGGGCTTTCTTACCTCTATGCTGCTTATTCCCTTGCTGCTGTCGGGAGAAAAAGAGAGGCTGAAAAGGTATATTGAAAGCATATTTCTGATAATGCTTTCGGCACAGATATTTCTTTTGTTTTACACTTCTGCCGAAAAGAAAAACATTGAAGTATCACAGCTGCTTAAGCTTATTACTTCTCCTTGGGTGACGGCAGTCATACTGCTTATTTGTTCAGTTGCATATTTTCTTATAATGAAAAGACCTAAGGCTATCGGCTTTTATCTTAAAATTTACCGTGTAGCTCTTTGTGCGGTGCTTGTTGCAACGGCAGCTTGCTTCAGTTTGTCAAATACAACAGGCCTCGGCTTTACAGATAAGCTTTTCCGGATAACTGATGAATGGGGAACATACCGTGGGGAGATATGGAAGCAGTGCATAGAAGTTTATGGGGGGCTTTCTTTTAAGGATAAGCTTATCGGTATAGGACCGGAGGCTCTTTATCGGGTGGTTGAGGCATCTGAAGTGCATAAACAGCGTGTGCTGGATCAGGCACATAACGAATATCTGCAGTATCTTTTAACAACAGGTGTTGTCGGTCTGTCGGCATATCTTTGTGTTATTGTCACTGTTGCCGTGTCGGCAATAAAGAGACTCAGAGATGACCCTCTTGCTGTCGGCCTTATAGCAGGTCTTATTTCTTATTGGGTGCAGGCATCAGTGAATATTGCACAGCCATTTACCACACCGATTATGTTTGTTTTTATTTACTGTATCGGCGGTTCTTTGTATAATAAAATAAGCATAAGAACTGATAGTATGAAACAGGTGGCTTTCGGGAAGGAAAAGTTATAATGATAAGATTTGAACACTGAGCCGTGCGTTTTCTTTGGATTAAAATGCGAAAACAGAAAAATACACTCCTTTACTCTGAATTTGAGCAGGGGAGTGTATTTGTTTTTTATATTCGTTAATATCTCAATTTTTCTTTGAAAAAAGAAAAAACCGCTCTGAAAGCGGTAAAAAATCGTATAAATGAACAAAAAAATAAAAAAACAGAGAAAAAACTATTGACAAAGAAAATACATATATGTTAAAATAGCAAAACATATAATGTGTAATTATGCCACTTAAGGCTTTTCCCTCAAGTGAATATTACCATTAAAGAACGAAAAAGTCAATACATTTTTCGAAAAAACATTGCAATGCAAATCCTCACTGAGGAAAAAAATAAAGATATGGAGTGATAAGCCAATGGTAAACGTAACCGATGTAAAACTCGGAACAAACGTAAGAAAGAGCTTCGGTAAAATCAAAGAAGTTATGCCGATGCCCAATCTTATCCAGGTTCAGAAGGATTCCTACAAATGGTTTATTGACAACGGCCTTAAGGAAGTTCTTAAGGACATGTCAGAAATCACCGATCACAGCGGTAATTTAGTGCTTTCCTTTGTTGACTACCGTATGGAAGACAAACCCAAGTACACCGTCAAGGAATGTAAAGAGAGAGACACCACCTACTCTGCTCCCATGAGACTCACAGTACGCCTTTACAACAAGGTAACGGGTGAGGTTAAGGAGAGCGAGGTCTACATGGGTGATTTCCCACTTATGACCGAAAGCGGTACCTTTATTATCAACGGTGCTGAGCGTGCCATCGTTTCTCAGCTCGTCCGTTCTCCCGGTGCATATTTCGGAATGACACACAATGTTACAGGTAAAAAGCTTTTCACTTCTACAATCATTCCCGGCCGCGGTGCATGGTTAGAATATGAAACCGACCAGAACGATCTTTTCTTTGTAAGAATTGATAAGAACAGAAAAATCCCCATCTCAACACTTATCCGTGCATTAGGCGTTTCCACTGATACGGATATCCGTGATTTCTTCGGCTACGATGACAGAATCGAAGCTACTCTTGAAAAGGATAACTCCAAAAACAGTGACGAGGCTCTTATCGAAATTTATAAGAAGCTCCGTCCGGGTGAACCCCCCACGCTTCAGAGCGCTCAGAGCCACATTGAAGGTATGTTCTTCGATGAAAGAAGGTATGACCTTTCAAGAGTAGGCCGTTATAAGTATAACAAGAAGCTTGCTATTTCTGACAGACTTCGCGGCTTCAGACTTGCACAGCCCATCATCAACGAGCTTACCGGCGAAATCATCGCTGAAGAGGGCGAGTTTATGACCAAGGAGCGTGCTCTTGAGGTTGAACAGGCAGGTGCAAAGATTGCCTATGTTGAGGTTGAAGGTCTTGAAGAACCCGTCAAGGTTATTTCTAACCAGATGGTTGACATCAAGGGCTATCTTCCCGGTTATACAGACGAAGAGCTCAAGAGTGTAGGCATCAATGAGCATGTAAGATATACCGTTCTTATGGATGTTCTTTCCGAAATGGAAGGAATGGAAAAGGAAGAGGGTCTTGCTTATCTTGAATCAAAGGCTGATGTGCTTATTCCAAAAACAATCATCGTTGATGATATTTTAGCATCAATCAACTATCTTAACTGTCTTGCAAACGGCGTAGGCAGTGCTGATGACATCGACCATCTCGGTAACCGCCGTATCAGAAGTGTAGGCGAGCTTTTACAGAATCAGTTCCGTGTAGGCTTCTCACGTATGGAAAGAGTCATCAGAGAAAGAATGACACTTCAGGCTCAGGACAGTGAAAACATTACTCCTCAGGCTCTTATCAATACAAAGCCTGTTATTGCAGCCGTAAGAGAGTTCTTCGGTTCATCACCCCTTTCACAGTTTATGGACCAGAACAACCCTCTTGCAGAGCTTACTCACAAGAGAAGACTTTCAGCTCTCGGTCCCGGCGGTCTTTCCCGTGACCGTGCAGGCTTCGATGTTCGAGACGTTCACTACTCACACTACGGACGTATGTGTCCCATCGAAACTCCTGAAGGTCCCAACATCGGTCTTATCTCATATCTTGCAACCTTCGCAAGAATCAACGAATACGGCTTCATTGAAGCTCCCTTCCGTCCCATTGACAAGGAAACAGGTGTGGTTCTTGAAACCTTCGAGTATATGACAGCTGACGTTGAAGACGAATACACTGTTGTTCAGGCTAACGAACAGCTTGACGAAGAAAACCGTTTTGTCAGAAACAAGGTTAACGCACGTCACCGTGGCGAGTTCCTTGAAATTGACCCCTCAAGAGCAGATTATATGGACGTTTCACCCAAGATGGTTGTTTCTGTTGCTACTGCTCTGATTCCCTTCCTTGAAAACGATGACGCTAACCGTGCTCTTATGGGTGCTAACATGCAGCGTCAGGCAGTACCCCTTCTTAAATGTGAAGCTCCTTTTGTAGGAACAGGTATGGAATATAAGGCAGCAACCGACTCCGGTGTATGCGTTCTTGCAAAAGCAGCAGGTACAGTTACCTATGTAAGTGCTGACAGAGTTGATGTTATGACTGACGACAGCCGTCTTGACACTTACAATCTTATAAAGTTTATGCGCTCCAATCAGGGCACATGTATCAACCAGAAGCCTGTTGTTAAGGTTGGCGAACGTGTTGAAGAAAATCAGGTAATTGCTGACGGCCCCGCTACAAGCAAGGGTGAAATCTCTCTGGGTAAGAACGCCCTTATCGGCTTCATGACCTGGGAAGGCTACAACTACGAAGACGCCGTTCTCATCAACGAAAAGCTCGTTCGTGACGACGTTTATACATCTATCCATATTGAAAAATATGAGCTCGAAGCAAGAGATACCAAGCTCGGACCCGAGGAAATCACAAGAGATATTCCCAACGTAGGTGAGGATGCTCTTAAGGACCTTGACGAAAGAGGTATTATCCGTGTCGGTGCAGAGGTTCATGCAGGTGATATCCTTGTAGGTAAGGTTACTCCCAAGGGTGAAACAGAGCTTACCGCAGAAGAAAGACTTCTCCGTGCAATCTTCGGTGACAAGGCAAGAGAGGTACGTGATACATCTCTTCGTGTTCCTCACGGTGAATACGGTATCGTTGTAAATGTTGAAGAGTTCACAAAAGAAAACAGCGACGAGCTCAGCCCCGGTGTAAATAAGGTTGTACGTTGCTACATCGCTCAGAAGAGAAAGATTCAGGTCGGCGATAAGATGGCCGGTCGTCACGGTAACAAGGGTGTTGTTTCCCGTGTTCTTCCCCAGGAAGATATGCCTTTCCTTTCAGACGGTACTCCTCTTGATATCGTTCTTAACCCTCTCGGCGTTCCCTCACGTATGAACATCGGACAGGTTCTTGAGGTTCATCTCGGTTTTGCATGCCGTGAAAAGGGCTGGAAGATTATGACTCCCGTATTTGACGGTGCTCACGAAGAGGATATCAGAGCGGCTCTTGAAGAGGCAAACATCAGCACAACAGGTAAGTCTGTTCTTTATGACGGACGTACAGGTGACAGATTCGATAACGAGGTTACCGTAGGTGTTATGTATTACCTTAAGCTCCATCATCTTGTTGATGACAAGATGCACGCCCGTTCAATCGGTCCCTACTCACTCGTTACACAGCAGCCTCTTGGCGGTAAGGCACAGTTCGGCGGCCAGCGTTTCGGTGAAATGGAAGTTTGGGCACTTGAGGCTTACGGTGCAGCTTATACTCTTCAGGAAATTCTTACAGTTAAGTCAGACGACGTTGTCGGTCGTGTAAAGACATACGAAGCGATTGTAAACGGTGAAAATGTGCCTCAGGCAGGTATCCCCGAATCCTTCAAGGTTCTTGTTAAGGAACTTCAGAGTCTCGGTCTTGACGTCAAGGTTCTTGACGGTGAGGATCAGGAAATTGATCTTAAGCAGAACATTGATGCTGACGAAGGCGTTTCACTTCACAAGCACTATAATCACGAATCTTCAGCTCTTCCCGAAGATGACAGCGAAGGCTTCTCAGGTGACGATAATGAAGAAGATCTTGATCTTTCCGAGGACAATGATGATCTCGACATCTCCGAGGACGATGATGAAGAGCTTGATCTCGATATGATCGACAGAGCATTTGAAGAAGATGATGATGAATTTGATATCGATAAAATGTTCAGCGATCTGAATATCGGTCGTGACGATTCAGTTTTCGGAAACGGTTTTGTTCCTGACGAAGACAATATGTAACTTTAACATTCTCCTTATGCTCTTCGGATGACAGGTCGTCTGAAGAGTAAAGGAAAAGATGACTGACTTAAATTTTAAATATACGGAAAGGCTGGCTTAAATATACATGGAAAATATTACCTTTGAATCAATTAAGATTGGTCTTGCTTCTCCCGAAAAAATCAGAGAATGGTCCTACGGTGAAGTAACTAAGCCTGAAACTATAAACTATCGTACACTCAAACCCGAAAGTGACGGACTTTTCTGTGAAAAAATCTTCGGACCTCTCAAGGACTGGGAGTGTCATTGCGGAAAATACAAAAGAATCCGCCACAAGGGCAAGGTGTGTGAACGCTGCCATGTTGAAATTACCAAGGCAAAGGTTCGCCGTGAACGTATGGGTCACATTGAACTTGCAACTCCCGTTTCACACATCTGGTATTTCAAGGGCATTCCCTCAAGAATGGGTCTTATCCTTGACATTTCTCCCAGAGATCTTGAAAAGATTCTCTACTTTGCAGCTTATGTTGTTATAAATCCCGGTTCTGTACCTAATGTCAGAAAGGGACAGGTTATCAGCGAGAAGCAGCATGACGACATTAAAGAATACTACTATGACGATAAAGATTTCAGAGTAGGTATGGGTGCTGAGGCTGTCAAAGAGCTTTTAGAGGAAATCAACATTGAAGAGCTCAACGAAGACCTCCGTGAACAGCTTGCAACCGCAAGCGGACAGAAGAAGACAAGAATCCTCAAGAGACTTGAGGTTGTTGAAGCCTTTAAGGCATCAGGCAACAGACCTGAATGGATGATTCTTGATGTTGTTCCCGTAATTCCTCCCGATATCCGTCCTATGGTACAGCTTGACGG
>JAZLBS010000023.1:0-13813 GCA_045613805.1 Acutalibacteraceae bacterium | reverse complement strand
AAGCCTTGAAAGGCGCCAGCCTTTCTGCGTTTTTTGCCTTGTTGCAACAAAAATCTCTTACCATTAAACTTCGAAGAACCTTAAATGCCCGAGTTATAGTGCATTTAAGAATTTCTTCGACGAAACAATACCCGCGTCTTGCGAGGAGAAAAATTATTAAAGGTGCTGTAAATCCGGCATTTAAGGCTTATTCGGTTCGATTACCGTCACCTTAATATAACAGTGTCTTCTCTATACCTGCTGCAATAGCCTGTCCGAAAAGCTGATGGGTAGAGGACTCAATAATCTTATAGCATTCGGCATCGTTGGTCACATAGCCTGTTTCTATAAGCACCGAGGGACAGTCCTCTATTCTTGCAACGGCGAAGGGATAATACATTGCGCCGTCGGAAAGATCATCATAAAGGTCCTGTCGTCCGTAATAAAGATTATTTTTGAAAACCTTTATCATTTCTCCGTAAATATTGCCTGCAAGCGGTTGTGAGAAGCTCTTGTAATAGTAAACGGCTGTTCCTATTGCATTTTTATTATCCGAGCCGTTTGAATGTACGCTCACAAACAAATCCGGCTTAAGGCTGTATGCGATATTCTTTCTCTCGTCAAGCGAAAGGGTCTCGTTCCCCTGTCTCGTAAGGTAAACCGTAGCGCCTTTTGCTCTGAGAGCATCTCTCACAGCATAGGCAACTGCAAGATTGATGTCACTTTCGCGCACCTGTTTTCCTATGCCGAGAGCACCGGGATCAGATCCGCCGTGGCCGGGGTCAAGAAGAATAACCGAACCCTGCAAGGTCTGCGGCTTATTGTGTATTCTTATAACCATATATCCGTTTTCGTCATATTCAACAGATGTGCCGTAATATTTGCCCGGTGTAACAAGAGGCATATAAAGAACTGCTTTGTTTTCATTCTGTGAAACATTCCAGGAGGCTGAGGATACCACATTGCTCCCCTTTACATCCACATTGCCCGAAACGGAGGGAGTATGGAAAAATTCAAGCTGTATATAATCCGCATTGAAGGAATCAAGATTATACTTGCTTGCGTGAGCAGAATAATAGCTCTGCGGAGTGTGGGTAATAGCATAGGGCACTCTCCAATCGGTCTTAAGCTTAATGATAAGAGTGCCGTTTTCGGCGGAAGAAGATACAACGGAAAGACTGTTATTATTCACATTGGCAGAAGTCAGCTGAACGTGTTCGCATTTAACCTTTCTGCCCGACGCGAGCTCATAGAAATAAACAGTTTCGTTTTCATCACTGTTGAATGCACTGCTTTTTGCCGTAACATAGTCCATAGTCCCCTGAACGAGAGCGGAATAGGACGGTACATAGGTGTCATCGTTATAGACAAGCGGTCTTGTGTCGGCATAAGGCTCTGTAACAATGCACATCACATTGCCCGTTACGGTTTCGTAAATCGGATTATACGGTACCGTGACAGGCGGCGTGTAGGGCTTTGTTGTAAAGGGCACAGTATATTCATAGTTGTCATTGATAAGCTCTTCAACAAAATTGCCCAGCTGAACAGCGGCGGTCGTTTCCTCTTTATCCGCGGGCTGAGTCGGTAAAGTTGTCATCTCTTCACCGCAGTAAATCATTGCACCTTTATGCTGAACGGTGGTTTCACCCACGGAGCCGATAACGGAAATCATACCGAGAGACTCTATCTGCTCACGGGTTTTGGGCATTTTTATCTTTGCGGTGAAGGCGGCATAGCCTGTGCCTGCACCCTCTTCGCATTTTGCTTTGTATTCCTTTGTGCCGAGCTTTACGGTAATATCTGCACCGCTGTAAGCAACAACGGTAACGGTTATTTTTTCTCCCGGCTGAACAGTAATGCTTTCACCGGGCATAACCGAACGGATAATTTCACCGTCAAAGTTCATCATTACCTTATATTCAATATTTTCACCGCACTGACTGAGGGTAAATACATTTTCTCCCTCGGAAAGATTGAAGGTGATTTTTTTGCTGCCCTTTTCGCCGAGTTCAATTTCTTTTCCGTTAAGATAAAGGGGATAAAGATTTGAACCGCAGATTTCGATTTCGGTGCTGAAAAGATTTGTTTCAATAACAGAGCCGTCATAACCCGTAACGCTTAATTCTCTGAATGCAATATCCGGCACTATGCCTTTTGTAAGATATTCCTTTACAGCAGAAAAGGAGCTGTTTTTGTCTTCTCTCACTCCATTGAAGGAGGAAAAAACAAGAGCGGAAAGGCTTTGAAGCTGTCGAAGCTCATAGGTAGCCCTGAGAGGGAATTTAACAGCCTTTTTATCTCCGCTTACATCAACAGTACAGTAAAAACTGCTGTCGGAAAGCTTAAGGGTCTTATCCCACAGAGAAAGCGAGTCAAGCTGTGAAGCTTCCTCAACAAGAGTACAGACACCGTCAACAATTTTCTTGTTGACCTTTGAAATATCATAGCTGATGGGAAGATAAACAAGAATTTTTATATCCCCGTTATATTTTTTTATATGCCTTACAGATCTGGAAAGAATAAAATTGAATTTTTCGGGGGTCATTTTCTTGCCGTTTCTTAAAATAATTCCGTCACAGATGGCGGAAATTCTTTCAAAGGCCTCCTCCTCACAATCAGTATGCATTTCGAGATAGACCTTCTTGCCCTGATTTTTCAGAATTGACGCGATGTTTTCAATTTTCGCAAAATTTTCCCCAAAGGAAGACTCATTATTTACAGAAGAAAAATATTCACTGCGGATAAACACTGCACTGAAAAGGGATTTTTCAAGTCTTCCTAAGGTTTTTTCCAGTTCTTTGCTGTCCTTTGCGAAATCAGTATCCTTATTTTCCGTAAGCCATACAGCTTTTTCCTTTTCAGGAAATTTCTCATAGCCCTGACTTATCAGATATTCGTCAACGCCGTCCTCTATATCTCCGCCGATAAAGACATCCTCGACAAAGTTTTTATTTGAAAGATGCACCATAACTGCGCAGATGATAATTGCAAGGCTTACGCATATGGTGGAAATAATCAATTTAAGCTTTTTCATTTCTAACCGTCCGTGTAATAATTTTAATTCAGTAATTATAACACATTAACCTTTAATGTACCATAGTTTTAAGATTATTTAACTCTTCGGCAAAGGAATTTTCAGAAAAATCAATATATGATGCACTGTAAAGAGCATAGCCGAAGCAATCCTTTTCTTTAATGAGCTTTACCTGACGGGCAATTATATCGCTGTTTTTTATCCATTCATCCTTGCCCGAAAGAGCATAGACATCCTCCTGCCCTGCCTTATAGAGAGCAAGACCTGCAACAAGCTTAACCTTACTGCCTGTACAAAGTGCAGACCAATCCTCAAGGCAACGCTCAAAGGGAAGCTTTTCATTTTGGAAGCCGAAATAAATCTGAGGGATTATCATATCGCAATAGCCCTCTTCCCGACACCAGAGATATACATCGGCATAGTTTTCGTTGAAGCACTTTGCTATGTCTCCCCCGGGACTTACGGAAAAGATTTTATCCTGACCGAAGCTTTTTACGGCAGAATAGAGACAGGCAAGCAGAGTGCTGACATTCTCTCTTCTCCAGGATGCAAGATCAAGCTTTCCTCCGAGAGATGTGTATATACTGTACTGACGCTCATCAAAATCTCCGCAGCTTTCAAAATAGAAATAGTCGTCAATATGTATTCCCTTTATATCGTATTTTTCCATAAGCTCCCTTGCACCGTCAACAATAAGCTTTCTCACCTTTTCCGAAGAGGGATTGAAGTATATTCCCTTTTCTGTTACGGCAACATCCTCACTTGTTCCTTCCTTATACATAAGACGGGCGGGATTTTTTTCCGAAAGGACCTTTATATCGTTGCCGTGGCTCACTCTGTAAGGATTAATCCATGCGTGAACGGCAATTCCTTTTATTTTTGCTCTTTCCGCAATAACGCCGAAAACGTCAAAGGGAAGCTCACCGCCCTGTTCAGAAGAAACATAAGCACTCACAGGGAAATAATCCGAAGGATAATAAGCGTCTGCGAAGGGTCTTACATGGACAAAAGCATCAGTAATTCCCATACTTTTTATATTGTCAAAAAGGCCGTCAATATAAGCGGTATAGCTGTCTTTTGTATTTCTCCCGCTGACAAGAGAAAGCTCCATATAGCTGAGCCAGCAGGCAGAAAAAAGTGACTCTGTCTGCTTATCGGCAGTTGTGGCTGAAGTAATGCTTACCTCCGGAGAAGACACATGGTTTTCTGCTTTGAGCTTTTCTGTGGTGCTGTGTTCTTGTGTAATATGCTGTGAGGTCTGCAAAGCCGTTTCATTTACATAGGGACTGAGGCTTTCTTCCCTTCCGCAACCGCACAGAAAAACAAGGATAAAAGAAAAAACGAGAATAATTCTTTTCATAAAATTCACTTCCTCTTGACATAAGACTGAAAACAAATTAAAATGTAATTATCCCTTAAGGAGGAATAACCGATGGCTATAAAAAATCACAATAAAATTTCAACTCTTGACGGCGGATACACAAATAATGTAAGCTGTCCCGTCTGCACAGAAACCGTTTCAATGAGACTCTTCTCTACCAAGGATACCACACTTGTGGCAAAAATCAAGGGAGAAGATAAAAATATTTATATTGCCGTCTGCCCCAACTGTGCATCTGTTTTTTCCGTAAACACAAATTATCTTCACGAAAAGGAAAGAGGTACCGCCGTTCTTCTTACAGAAAGCGACCTGTCTCTTATAAGGAACAACAATGGATAAGCTTTCTCAGGCAATTCTCTTTTACCTTGCTGTCATATCCTTTGTTACCTTTACCGTAACTGCTCTTGACAAAATCTTTGCAAAAAAGAATATGCGCCGTATTCCCGAAGCCACACTTCTGACCTTAGCGCTGTTCGGAGGTGCTCTGAGCGAATACATCACAATGAAGATAATACGTCACAAGACACTTCATAAAAAGTTTATGATCGGGCTTCCCGTGATTATTCTGCTTCAGGCTGCAGCATCGGTTGCAGTTATATATTTCATCTTTTTCAAATAAGAATAAAAAGGGACTGCAAAAAAAGTGCAGACCGCATAAAACAAGATAAACAAAGGGTTTCTTTCGGTTTTAAACTACCAAAGAAACCCTTTAAAACTATAAAAATCACAAAAACAGTATTTTTGTGTCACTTCGCACAGTCTCCCCTGAAAGCGGGAGATCATAGGGACACAGCGTGCCGTGTCCGCAAAAAAACATCCCATATTTAAAAATTACTCTGTACAAAACGCTCTACAGACAGTGTCTGCAGGGGAAAATATAAATTATTCTATATTTTCTTTCTGTTTTAAAATCAACCGCATATCAGCACATTGACATTTTTACACGCAAGGAATCATTATCATTGTTTCTTTTTCCGTAGAATCGCCGTTTATACCGTTTTCCTTTCTGATAAGCTCTTCAGAGGTGTTATATCTTTTCGCAATATCCCATATTTTTTCATTCTTTTCCGCATAATAAAGACACAAAGCAGGATATTTCTGCTCTTTTTCTTTTTCTGAAGGCTTTATTTCAAAGAGAATATTGCTTTCGCTTTCAAGATAAATATTACAGTGAAGCAAAACAACCGCCCTTATTTTTATCTTACCTCCGCTGACAGGCATCCATTCAAGAGAGATAACCTCTGCATCACATTCGCAGTTTATCATTTCCGACTTTTCTTTAAGAGGCAGATTCACCTTTACGGAAAGATTCTTTTCGCCATAACGGTGAGAATTTTTTCCGTCGGCATATATTCCGTGAAGAAGAAAGCTGCAATCCCCCTCAGCCTGACCGCCTCTGTTTTCCATCCGGCACAGAACATCACTGCACCACATATCCTTAATCTGACTTATGTCTCCGTCGGAAAAATCCACGGTCTGCTCAAAAACAACCTCCTTTTCCTGAGTGGGCATACACAAGCAGAAATGTGCTTTTCTGTATTCACCCTCTGTCTCATACCTTGTGGAGTAGCAATCCTTTATAACAGACAGCTCTCTTTCCTCTCTGCATTTTACTGTCGCGCTTATTCTTGCGGCAAACTCAAGCAGACGGCATCTGCCCGCAGAATCGTTTTTTGCCGAAACAAGAAATTGGGACGGATAAAGTGAAAGCTCGGTATCACATTTATCTGAAACTCCTCCGACTGCAAGAATCTGGCTTATAGGCATTGAATGATTAATTTTGATAAGGCTGTTTTTTTCGCTGTCGGTATAAAGTATCTCGCAGCAAAGCTCTCCCTTTATAAGAAGCTTATCCGCTACCGCTTTTTTTGACTCGAGCTTTATTCTGCAATCACTTCTTATAATCTTTCCGATATCCTCTTTTTCCTTATCGAGAGCCACCGTCTCACTTAAATCAAAGGTCTTTTCACTCTGACAGATAAGGTCGGACACCTTCCTTTTTTCCTTTCTGCATTCCATATCCGGTGAGTCTATACTACAGGGAAACTCCTTTTTATTCTCTCTGTAAACACAGACGGATGCACCGATATTTCCGCTTACGCTGATTCTTCTCTGACTCAGAGCACGGCAGTTTATGTAGTCGGTCTTCGTCACAGCTTTTATCATAGGATTTTCGGGCATATCCTTTATCCGTGTATTACATGAAAGAGGCCCTGTATGCTCGAAGCAGTCGATTTTTTCATTTTCTCCCACGTAAATGAGTCTCGTCACTACAGTACCCGAAAGATTTACATTTTCCCCTGATACAGACACATTTGATATCCCCGCTTTCACGGTGCATCTGAGTATCTTTTTTATATCCGAGCAATAATCGGGCAGATTAATCTCAAGGCTTACCGCCTGCTCACATTTACTGCGTGTGAAAAGCTCACAAAAGGAAAAAGCATCTTTTTTTATTTCCATTGACATAAAATACATCTCCTGACATTTATTTCTGTAAGAAATATATTCGTCCGACGAGATTTTTATGATTGCTTGACAAGAGCTTTTGCGGATAGTATTATAAAATTAAAGTTAACGCTAAGGAGGAAACACTGTGACAGCACAAATAAAAGACACTTACATATTCGAAAACGAAGAATATACCGTTATAAAATTAAGCGAGCCGCCTTCCTTTAATCCTCTGCAGCTCGGCGTTATGCCCTTTTCCATGTGTACGGGATGTATGAGAGGCTATTGGTGCAATTACCGTGTAAGCGAAAAGGAAGGGCTACTGCTCGAAAACCTTTACATCGGTACTCTCAAGGATGAATACCCCGAAATTGAAGGAATTCTGCCCTCAGATGAAGATACCCTTTTCGGATTACACCTGTACAGAGGAATAAACAAGAAAATCCCCTACACGGGAAAAATTCTCATCGGCAGCGGATTTACTTCCGATTATCCCTCCGATTGGTCTGACCATGTACCCTGGTCTTTTAAAAAAATCATTGAGCTTGTTTTTGAAAACGGTAAGCTTGTGGAAAAGAACGACCAGAGTCATATAGCTGCTGAAATCAGAAAAGACCTTGAAAGCTTTTTTGCTTTAGCCAAAGAAATTGAAAAAGGTAACAAGCCCGACGCTGAAATTCTTGGCAAAGAGTTGAAATTACCCGATTATGACGACACAAAGATATGGTGGCTGCCGCCGCATACGAGAAATTATTGGTATTGATTGCTTATAAAAATTAAAGGGAGCTGTAAAAAACTTTCGTTTTTTACAGCTCCTTTTGGTTTTATTCTGCTGAAACAGTATCTTTCTGTCCTATCCACATATTTTCAAATTTCTGACCTGAAATGCTTTCGAGAGCCGCCTTTTCCTCGGCTGTCACCTCAACGAAGCCCTTTTCTTTCTTTTCCTTGATTTTCGTTTTGATGAAGTCGAGCTTATCCTTGGTGAGATTATATCTCATAATAGAAAGGAAGGAAAGGAAGAGGAACAGCATCGGAACGAGCGTAAAGCAGATAGCCACACCGTTTACTGCTCTTTCGGTCTGCATAGCCGCATCGAGCTGTGTATCGTAACCGAACCAACGGAGGATATTACCTACACCGAAGCCTGCAAAGCCGCTGACAAACTTTTTCGTAAAGGTGGAGAAAGTAGAAATAACGCCTTCTCTTCTCTGCCCGGTAATAAGCTCATCAACGTCGGTGACGTCAGGGAAGATATTATTCTGAACGCTTGTCATGCCCGCAAGACCCAGACCGTACATAAACTCTACGACAAACATTATAAGCATATTACCGCTGTTTCTGAAGACCCAGGCAAGGCCGAGAGCCGAAACGGCAACAGGCATAAATACCTTTGCGGGAAGCTGTTTGTTTTTCTTGATAGAGAGCATATATGCAGGGAAAAATCCGAGTGCTTCACCGATACCCTGGAGCATAATTATCATATTGTAGTCCTTTTCCTGATGGTAAACCGTTTCAAGGAAATAGTACATGCACTGTGAAACAAAAGAAGAGCCTAAAAGCATTATAAAGCCAAAGAGGAAATACTGTCGGAAAACTCTGTTTCGGATAACATCCTTGTACTGTCCGAAAAATTCGTGAAGGTCAAGCTTTTCATTGACCTGGTCCGCGGAGCTTTCCTCGTGTGTACCTTTATAGGTAAAGATAAGAGGCAGACTCGTCCACAGACAGAGAATAACAGACATAAGAGTAAATCTTCCCCTGTGCTCAGGGCCGAAGGAGGGAGTCACGAACAAACCGTTGATACCGCCTAAAACAAAAGCGGCTACGAAGAAGGAAGAATAGGAAGCCACAGCATCCATAATAGTCTTGACTCCGTTAAATTGCGTACGCAGATGATAGGTAGGCGCAATACCCGGAAGCATAGCCGTGTGAGGCACCATAATCATTGTGCTGACGGTTTTATAAAGCATATAAGCGAATATGTAGTAAAGCATAACCTTGTTGCTCTGCGATCCTGCAGAAGCGGAAAGACCGAAAGAATTCCACATCATAAAGAAGGCTATCATAGCGGGAAGAACACCAAATTTAAGATAAGGTCTGTGTCTGCCGTCCTTGTGTCTGGTTCTGTCGGTGATGATACCCATAATCGGATCAGTAATTGCATCGCAGATACAGGAGCATAAAAGCACCGTAGCATACTGGTCAGCCTGTAAGCCCTCTACCTTCGTAAGAAAGGGAAGCAGAAAATTGCCCATAACATAAGGACCGCCGCCCGAAAAGAAGATAGCTGAATTGTAAGCCACCATCGGCTTAAGCTTTGTTCCCGGCTCAACGCCGATAAGCTTTTTTACCTTACCGACGAAGGTGTTATTCTGAGTAAGCGGTGTTTTTTCGTTTTCCATTTTATCGTTTCTCCTCTTCTATAAGATAACCGCAGATAAAATCTGACTTATGCGGTAAAAGCTCTGCTCTTGACGGGTAAATATACGGACAGTCACGGTTGTTGTAACGGTTGTAAACCTTGATTTTACAGCCTGTCTTCTGTACGGCAACAGTATGAAGTCCCTTGAATGGCTTGTGGGGACACCAAAAAGAAATCACTGCTACGCTGACATCATCAAGGCTGTCAAAGAAATCGTCATACCTGAGGGTCATACGGTATTTTATTCCCCTTCTTTTATAAAAAGAGCCTAAAAGATAGGGATTGGAACCGAAAAGACCCGACAATGACTGACAGTGCAGATACATTTCAAGACATACATCTTTAAGAGAGGACCTCTCTCCTCTCAAAACCATACTGTTATGAAGAGCTATCATTTCACAGCCGTTATAAGACATAGGAAAAAAGCCGTATTTCATTTTTGCAACCTCTCCGCAGCCCTGTCCGTTGATAATTTCATCATCAGGCAAGGGAACAGTGAGATTATGTCTGTAATTGTGCTTTTGCAGCATAATCCTCACAACCTTTCACGCCTGATATTGTAGCATATATTTTCAGCATTTACAACCGCTTTAAAGCAATAAAAAAATACCGGATGTTCAACATCCGGTAAAGCTATTCTTTTTTAAATGCCGCAATAATTTACAATATAAGAAGCAGCATCAATTCTTCTTGCCGGGCTTCCTATTCTTATAATGTTCTGTGTGAGAATCTTGAAGAAAAAGCTGATGCCCTTTACAAAGCCGCTTATACTGAATCCATCCGCATGTGAGAACGCAAGCATTTTCTGTGCAAGGCTGAAATAAGACACCTCTTCATCCGAGGAGAAGCCGCCGTTTTCATCTGCTTTGAAAATACCTTTTTCCAAACACCACAAAGCGCCTGCCGAGACTGTGCCGTCCAATGTGCCGTTCACTTCGGGCTTACCCGCAGCATTATAAAGCACATCCGCAAGCTGGGCCTTTGTAATTGCAGCTTCAGGAGCAAATTCTGTATTTGAAACGCCCTTCATAATTCCCTTGGAATAAAGCTTCTGTGCAACAGCATATTCCTTTGTACCTATCTTCAGATCGGTATAAGGGAAGTCAGCATCAGGAAGAGCTTCAAGAACCATATCGGCAATGTGTCTGTGTCCCGCATAGCTGGGATGCTGTCTTTCGCAGAGTGTACCCGTAGGTTCGACAAATATATAGCCATATTTTTCAGCACCCTTACGCATAGGCTCGTTTGCAAGATCGACAATCTTCTGTGCAATATCCAAGCCTTCGATATCAATATTGGGAAGCTTGCCTGTGCCCTCCACATCTTTCATAGTTTCATCCTGTAATGAGTTATCAAACATACCGATAACCACAAGAGTTACGTCAGGATTCAGAGCATAGATGTCCTCAATCATTATATTCCAGTTTGCAATATAATTCTTTACACCCTCCTCGAGAGCCTTGGGAAGGATGGGAAGAAAATCGGGAAGACAGTTAGCAAAATCAGCAAATTCGATTAAGGTCTCTATGGTTTCCACACCAAAATTTACTGTATTTTCAAGATAAGGACGAGCTAGCTCAACGAAATTTTCTGTACCTGAAATTTCTTCCATCGCTCTTTCAATATGCCAACCGACATAAGAGCCCCAGTCATTACCGCCCACATTAAGTGTGATAAGGCCTGCCTCACTTACTGCCTTACGAAGAGCAGGGATGGCCGCATCAACTTCATCCTTTTCCACGGAATAAAAAAGGAATTCATCTCCCTCAAAATCATCCTCAAAAATGTATCGAAGCTCAACAGTTCTGAAAGCGATAGCAGCATACGGATGATATGTAACACCGAGATCATCAGCCAGAAAAGCACCGTAGGAGCCTTCTACACGCTTAAAAAATGTATCCTTGTGAACGATATCACTCCATCCGCTGGCTACACTGTCACCTAAAAGCACGTATGAGCCGTAATCAAGATGATTTTTTCCGTTCACATTTACAGCACCGACAGAAAAGCTGCTACAAACGAAAAGCAGAGCAAGTATAACTGCAATAGATTTTGCGAATAATCTTTTCATCAAAATACCTCCATATAAAAATACATATCTTTGCGATTATAAAATAACACAGATTGTATCTTTTTTAAAGGTACAATTGTTAACATTTTGTTAATTCGGCTTTGTTTTGCTTAAAAATTCTTCTCTTATGATAAAATCAAAGTTAAGTCAGCGAAAGGAAGAAAAGAAATGGAAAATATTGTTCAGGTTGCAGCCGCACTCATATGGAAAGAAAATAAGTTTATGATCTGTCAGCGTCCCGAAAGCAAGACAAGAGCCTTTCAGTGGGAATTTGTCGGTGGTAAGGCCGAAAAGGGAGAAACAAGACAGGAGGCCCTTATCCGAGAATGTAAGGAAGAGCTTGACATAACGGTTAAGGTGGGAGAGATTTTCATGGAGGTTGACCATCAGTATCCTGACATCAACGTCCACCTCACCCTCTTTAATGCTGAAATTTCCGAGGGTGAACCTAAAATGCTTGAACATAACGATATAAGATGGATAACTCCTTCAGAAATCAGTGAATACACATTCTGCCCTGCCGATAAGGACATCTTAGAAAAAATCGTAAGGGAGTACAAATAATGAAGCTGGAAAAAATGGCTGAGTTTTTTGCAGAAAGAGCCGATATGTATGACGAACATATGCTGAATGATGTTAAAGGCTGTAAGGAAGGTTATGAAAAAATGTCTTCTCTCGTCCCTTCCGATGCAAAAAAACTTCTCGACCTCGGCTGCGGCACAGGACTTGAGCTTGATGAAATTTTCACTCTTTATCCCGACATTGAGGTTACAGGCATTGACCTTTCGGATGTTATGCTTAAAAAGCTCCGTGAAAAGCACGGCGGCAAAAGACTGAAGCTTATCTGCACAGACTATTTTGAAGCCGACCTTGGCGAGAATGCGTTTGACTGCGCCGTATCCTTCCAGACAATGCATCACTTTTCAAAAGAAAAAAAGCTTTCTCTTTACAAAAAAATATATTCGTCTCTGAGAAAAAACACTGCATACATTGAGTGCGATTATATGGTGGAAAGGCAGGAGGAAGAAGATTTATGGTTTTCGGAAAACGAAAGACTCCGAAAAGAAAACGGTATAACCGATGACAGCTATTACCACTATGACACTCCCTGCACCATCGAAAATCAGATCGGACTTTTAAAGGCAGCAGGCTTCACAAAGGTCACAAAGGTCTTCCGTATAGAGAACACAACGATGCTTGTAGCGGAAAAGTAAACAGAAATATAACAGCGTCTGCCCGCAGATTTACCGGGGACAGACGCTGTTTTTTCTTATTTGATTCTGTAAATATTTACCTCGTAGGGACGAAGCTTATCTGTAGGCTCTCTGTAGTTGGAAAGAACGCACATACCCTCAGCATGGCGGGGTCTTCTTATCCATTTTTCAGTGAGGTTCATTTCTATATAGAACTTGTTGTCCTTGCTCACTCTGTAAAGACAGAAGGTCTTGTCACCTGTTTTAAGCGGCTTGAAATCGCCGTAAACAAGAGTAGACTTAAACTCTTTTCTGAGTGAAATAAGTGCCTTATAGTAATTAAAGGGGCTTGTTCTGTCGGCAATTTCGCTTTCGGCGTTACACTCAAGGTAATCACCGTTTAACCTTATCCAGGGAGTACCTGTGGTGAAGCCTGCATTTTCACCCTTGTTCCAGCACATAGGAGTTCTGGAATTGTCACGGCTGCCGGCAAGAATTGTCTTCCATGCCTCTTGCTTTGAAATACCCTTTTCAATCATTTCCGCATACTTGTTGATTGACTCAACATCACGAAGCTCTGACATATCCTTGAAATCGCAGTTCATCATACCAAGCTCTTCGCCCTGATAAATGTAGGGAGTACCTCTTCCTGTGAGAAGCATTGCACCGATAAGCTTTGAAAGAGGCTTTCTGTATGCTGAATCGGGATTTACCTTGGAAACCATACGGGGATTGTCGTGGTTTTCGATAACAAGTGACGGCCAGGAGGAGCCTTTAAGCTCGAGCTGATATTTAGTAAAGAAGTTTCTTAAATATTTGAGATTGTACTTATAATCGTCCCATCTCTGCTTACCCGGAGTTTCAAGCTGGTCAAAAAGGAAGGTCTGACGGATTTCCTCACGGGAATCGTCTACGAGATATTTTGCCATTTCAATTCCGATACCGCCTGTTTCTCCTACACAGAAGGAATTAGGGAACTTTTTGAAGGCATTTTCGTTAAGCTCGTGAAGATATTCGTGAAGACGGGGTCCCCAGAAATAGTGCTCACCGCCGTAGCCGATAAATTCACCTACGAGAGGATTGCCCTCGGGAAGGCCTTCAACCTTTGAAATGAGATTGATAACGTCCATACGGAAGCCGTCTACACCCTTAGCGAGCCACCAGCGTACCATTTCAGCAACCTCAGCACGCATTTCGGGATTTTCCCAGTTAAGGTCCATCTGCTTTTTCGAGAAGATGTGAAGTGCCCACTCGTCAAGCTCGGGATAATAATTCCATG
>JAZLBS010000022.1:0-44797 GCA_045613805.1 Acutalibacteraceae bacterium | reverse complement strand
GGCTCCATCATCTGACCCATCATACCGTCGGCAAGAATCATCATGGGGTTGCGGTATTCCTCGGCAAGGTCAAAACATTCGTAGATGAGGTCAACGCATTCCTGAATTCCGGCAGGAGCAAAAACGGGAATTCGGCAGTCGCCGTTATAGCCGCCGCGGGTAACCTGGAAATAGTCAGCCTGTCCGGGCTGAATGCCGCCAACACCGGGACCGCCGCGGGAGACGTTAAGAACAACAAGGGGAACTTCTGCGGAGCAGATGAAGCCAAGACCCTCCTGCATAAGGCTGATTCCGGGGGAGGAGGAAGAGATAAACACTCTGCCGCCGCTGGCTGCTGCGCCGTATGCCATGTTGATTGCGGCAAGCTCACTCTCTGCCTGCACAAATGCACCGCCCGCCTTGGGCAGCTCGTGGCTCATGTATTCGGGAATTTCGTTCTGGGGAGTGATGGGATAGCCGGCAAAGAAACGGCAGCCGCCTCTTACTGCTGCTTCGGCAATAGCCTCACAGCCCTTCATAAATCTCTTTTCCATTATTACGCCTCCTTATCCGTTACCTCGATAGCTGCTTCAGGACACATCAAGGCACAAATTGCACAGCTTGTGCAGGCATTTTCATCAATGTTTATCGGGTAGAAATGGCCTTTTTCTGACCTTTCCTTACTCATTTCAAGAATATGCTTGGGGCAGAACTTAATGCAGTAGCCGCAGCCCTTACACATTATAGGATTAATGGTAACCATAAATATTATCTCCTTTTAAAGTCAACGGTTAATTCCGATTATAGCATAACAGCCCTTTAATGTAAAGATTTATCAATCTTTAATTTTTCTTTCAGCTCTTGCTTTTTCGGGGTCTGCATTGGTAAGCTTCATAAAGTCAACCTTCATAAGAGGAGTTTCGGGAAGCTTGTCCATAAATACATAATCACGGGGAACATAGAACTTCGAGTAATTGTCTTCAAGAAGCTTTGCAATCTTCTCTTTTATTTCCTCTGTTTCGTACTTCTTATCCTTCACAACAAGATAAAGTCTTACCATTGAACGATTGTTTTCCCAGCCCTGTACAGCACAGCATTCCTTAACCTCGGAAAGCTCACCGACAACCTTTTCAATATCTGTGGGATATACGTTGTAGCCTGAAATGATAACAAGTCTCTTTTTTCTGCCTGAGAAGAAGAAATATCCGTCATCGTCTCTGTAACCGAGGTCACCGGAAAGCACCCACTTTTTGCCGTTTTCGTCGGTATAAATGCCGTATTCCTTATCCTCGCCGTCCATATAATAGCCTTCCATAATTGTAGGACCTGCGATAGCAATTTCACCGATTTCACCGTTCGGAAGCTTATTGTGATTATCGTCCCAGATTTCAACCTCAACACCTCTGAGAGGTCTGCCTATACTGCCGTAACGGAAATCATCATTGGAGTTAACGGTACAAACGGAGTTAGTCTCTGTAAGGCCGTAGCCCTGACGGAGTCTGCCCGTTGCACCCCATTTTTCAAAGTAAGAGTTGAATTCATCAAGAAACGCATCAGGCACGTCGTCACCGCCGCAGAACATAAGTCTGATGCTCTTAAGGTGAGGACCGTCGAAGCCCTTCTGACGCATAAGCTTCTGGAACATAAGAGGAATACCGATGAAGCCTGCTATTCTGTTCTGTTTGAGCAGCTTTACGAAAATCTTTGCATCGAATTGCATCATAGGAATAATTCTTGCGCTGTTGCACATAGCCATATGTATACCTATGCAAAGGCCGAAGCAGTGGAAGAGAGGAAGAACGATAACCTCAGCCTCCTCACCGGGAGCCTGAATCTCGTCAAGGTCAGAAACACGCCAAACAAGCTCATTGATTGACTTCGAGGTAATCTTGATTGTTTTGCTCTTACCCGTTGTACCGCCGCCGTTGAGATATGCGCCAAGCTCGTCACCGTTATTCTTAACCTGCTCAGGCACATAGCCCTTTGCGATAGCATCCTTATAATAGTAAGCCTTGTTATACTTAGGGAAAATTTTCTTTATAAGTCCTTCACCGACCTTACAGCCGAAGCCCTTGATGCCTTCGGAATAATCCGAGGAGCAGCATACAACACAGGGAAGACCGCTGTCATTGATTGTTTTGATATGGTCCTTTGCAAGAAGGTCAAGAATCATAACAGCCTTGGAATTTACCTCCTCTATTCTCTCTTTAAGGAAATCCGTTGACATAAGAGGATGAACAAAATTGGTAATTACACCGATGCTGTTAAGGGCGTAAAAAGCAATAATGCTCTGTACGGTGGTGGGCATAAAGACTGTTACCACGTCACCTCTTTTAATTCCGAGCTCCTTCTGGAAAAAGCCGGCAAGTGCATCCATGTGTCTGAAAATTTCGGAACGGTAATACTTTACACCGAAGTGCTGCATCATATAAACATCCTCGTAGATTTCAGTGCACTCTCTGAGATACTCATAACAGTTTTTGTTTTCGGGTGAATTCAACATATTTTTTTCTCCTTTTTGCATTTTTAGATGAACAATGCACAATTTCACATTAATATTCTATCACCGAAAAATAAACAATTTATTTTTTTCAAAAAAATTATTGTTGAACAATTTGAACTATCCGTTAAAACTTATCGACAAATATGTATAAAATGTATACATATTTAAACCTGTTTCCCGTAAGCTGAAAACCGCTGCACGGCAATTCAGCCGATACAGCGGTTTTATCAGATTATTCTTTTTGCTTTAAAAGGCTTCAGACCTTTTATTTTTTACAGCTTGCAGACATCCGCCTGTGTAATTGTGTGGAAGCCCGCATCCTCAAGGGCCTTTTCAGCCGCAGCGTTATCCTCTACTCTTATTACAACATAAGCGTGCTTTTCGGTGCGGGACATAAAGGCATAAAGATAATCCATATTTATCTTCTTTTCATCAAGAACTCTCAATGCAGCGGAAAGCTTACCCGGAGTATCTCCGATTTTCACACCGACAACCTCATTTACCTTTATAAGGTAATCCTCCTGTGCAAGAATTTTTTCTGCAGTTTCAGTATCATTTACTATAAGACGGAGCATACCGAAATCCTGAGTTTCTGCAACGGAGAGAGCTCTGATGTTTATGTCGTGCTTTGAAAGTGTTTCAGTCACGGAAACAAGTGAACCCTGTTTGTTTTCAACAAATACTGTTAATTGCTTGATTGCCATTTAAAAAACTCCCTTCATATTTATATTAACTTTCTCTTATCAACTACGCGTACAGCCTTGCCTTCACTTCTTGCAATGGATTTAGGTGCTACAAGGTGAACGGCAGGATTGATTCCGAGCATAGCCTTCATTGCGTTTGCAAGTGATTTTTCCATTGAAAGAACCTCGCTTACCTTGTCAGTAAACTTTTCTGCGGTCATTTCAACATTTACCTCAAATGTATCATTGTTGTTCTTTCTGTCAACAACTATCTGATAATTGGGCTCGTAGCCCTCATTGAGAAGAACGGTTTCAATCTGGCTGGGGAATACGTTTACACCGCGGATGATGAGCATATCATCTGTTCTGCCCATAGGCTTTGCCATCTTTATGAGAGTACGTCCGCAGGAGCACTTTTCACGTGAGAGTACACAGATATCACGGGTACGGTAGCGAAGAAGAGGGAACGCTTCCTTGTCAAGAGAGGTGAAAACAAGCTCACCCTTGCTTCCCTCGGGAAGAACCTCACCTGTTTCGGGATCAATGATTTCAGCATAGAAATGGTCTTCATTGATGTGCATACCTGTCTGCTCACAGCATTCGAAGGCAACACCCGGTCCTGAGGTTTCAGTAAGTCCGTAAATATCATAAGCCTTTATGCCCAGAGTATCCTCAATGCTTTTTCTCATTTCCTCTGTCCAGGGCTCTGCACCGAAGATGCCTGCCTTAAGAGGAATGTCCTCAGGCTTGTAGCCCTGCTCCTTGAGTGTTTCACCGATATATGCCGCATAAGAGGGTGTGCAGCAGATGATGCTGGCATTAAGATCCATCATAAACTGAATCTGTCTTTCGGTGTTACCTGATGACATTGGGAGAGTAAGACAGCCCACCTTATGTGAGCCGCCGTTAAGACCGGAACCACCTGTGAAAAGGCCGTAGCCGTATGCAACCTGGCATACATCTTTATTTGAACCTCCGGCAGCAACAATAGCACGAGCACAGCAGTCTTCCCATAAATCAATGTCTTTCTGTGTGTAGAAAGCAACTACGCGGCGTCCTGTTGTACCTGATGTAGAATGAATACGCACGCAATCATCAAGAGGCTTTGCAAGAAGGCCGTAGGGATAAGCCTCACGAAGGTCTGCCTTTGAAATGAAGGGAAGCTTATGTAAATCCTCGATGCCGTGAATATCTTCGGGCTTTACACCCTTTTCATCCATAAGATTGCGGTAATATTCAACATTTTCATAAACATGCTTTACTTGTCTGACAATCTTTTCCGACTGAAGCTTTTTCATTTCTTCAACCGGCATTGTTTCAATTTCTTTCTGATAATAACTCTGTGCCATTGTGAACACCCTTTCTTTCTGCCCGAGAATCAGAACAGACTGTAATGATATTTTCGTATTGCGGACAAACAAAAACGCCCTCCGCATTCCGATATAGAATACAGAGGACGAGAAACAAACTATCCCGCGGTACCACCTCAGTTCGTCACTATTTCACAATAGCGACCTTATCAGGTACTGACATACCTTAGTTCTGTGACGGGAACTCCCGTTGCATCCTACTTAAGATTTCTCTTGTTCAGCGCACTGCTAACAGAATGAATTCGAGAAGGACGCCCTCATTGTCTCGCACCTACCGACAACTCTCTCCAGATTCTTTCCGACCTACTGGTTTCTGCTCACTGCATTTAAGTATAAACAACTGCCTATCGGTTCGCTGTTTATGTTTGAATTATATTCCTGACAAAGACAAATGTCAAGAGTTTTTTGCAATTTTTTAAGATTGTGCACAGGCACTCAATTCATCAGATCAAAAGCCAGCGTAACGCTCCAGCCGTAATCTCTTATCGCCTGATATTTCACTCTGAAATCATAAGGCTCAAATATCTCACCCTTTCGATTGAAGCAGAAGGGAGGAATTATGTTTTCGCTGTCATAAAATTCGTAAACCGTTCCCGTGAGGTTATACCATCGGTTAATCACATCGAGAGTCTTTTCTCTGATTTTACGGGACAAATCAACATATCCGTATCGGTCAAGACCCTGCGAAATCATATAGTTATAATTTATCCACACAGGCCCTCTCCACAAATCCGAGCCGAAGCTGCTGTCTCTTTTTGAGATGGTCGGCACAGGAAATTCCGTGCCGAATTCATCGGGATTTTCGAGATGAGTGATGAGCCTTCTGCACTGCTCATCATCACATACACCCGCAAAAAGAGGCAGAAAGGAGGAAACCGAGCTAACCTTATGAGGTCGGCTCTCCGTGATGTCATAATCGTAGTAAAAGCCGTCTTCTTCGCACCAAAGAGTATTATTTATGTCGGCTTTGATTTTTTCGTACCAGCAGCTTAAATAATCGGAGCTTTCCCCATCGCCAAGCTCGTCGGCAATTTTTTTCATAAGCCTTACCTCATTTGCCATATAGCAGGAAAAGTCAATGGCGTAAAGGTCGCTTTCAGTGTCAAAACGTGGAGAATTATCCATTCCCGATTCGTCACAGCGATTATTAAGCTCAGGGTTCGTGTGCCAGGAATAAAGCTCTTTTTCACTCTTTCGTCTGTTCTGCTGACACCACAATAAAAATCTTTTATTGTTTTCGAGAACTGTTTTAAGAAACTCTTTGTCACCGCTTTTTTCGTAAACGAGCCAGGCTCCCCAGGCAATTACGGGAGGCTGAGTTATATCTGAAGCATAATCAGGTCTTGCCATATGGGGTATAAAGCCGTCCTCCCTCTGAACATCAAAAAGAGCAAGGATGAGATTCTGTGCCACATCACTGTCAAGGTGTCTGTGGCCTACAGCATGGAAAACAGAATCCCAAAGCCACATATTTCTGTGAGGCAGACGGTCAGGTGTTGACCATATTCTTTTGACTCTGCCCTCAGGAGAATAAAGCTGAGTTTTCATTACGCTTATGCATTTAGCATAGAGTGCAGAATATTTGTTGCCCTCCGGAAGAGTCTTTTCGAAATATCTTTTCTTCTGTGATTTCAGCTCATCAAAATCAAGCGCCATCCCCTTTTCGCAAAGACTGACAGCTTCAGCCTCATCTTTAGCGTAGGCAAAGGCAAATCTGCCGTCTCTTTTTATCAGCGCAGTGTATTCACCGTCATCAGTGAAGTGAATTTCCGTGTCACCTCTTCTGATAATTTCACAGTCACCGTCAACGCTTACAAACACAGCTGACATATCTGTGTATTCACCCACAACAAGATGTCTTGCGGCAAAAGCCATACTGAGATTACCCAAAAGAGTTTCAACTTCAATCAAATCCGAGGTTACACATTTAATTTCGGGTGCTATGTATTTATTCATATTACCGAAAAAAAGAACTCTGCGACACTGAGTGTGAAAGATAACACCGATTTTATCACCTGAGAGAGTCCCTGTAAAATCATCGGTGAAGAGAGATTTTCCGTCAAGGGCAGAGAAAGCAAAAAGCTGACCCTGTCCCCATTTTTTTGGTATCATATCATTTTCTCCTTAGCTTTATTTATTCAGCGCTTCATATGCAGCATCGGGGTTGTCCGTAATAATACAGTCGGCTCCGATGCTTTGCAAAAACATCATTCTTTCAGTGTCATTGATCGTCCAGTACTGAACGGCAATATCATTTTTGTGAGCATAATTTACAAGCTTTGATGTGCCGAGATTAACAATATACTTATCGGGCGGCACCTGTAAAACATCAAATTTATAATAGCCGTCAGGTCTTGAGACATCAAAAAGAGAATCAATGTATAATCCCACAACCTCCATATTATACGCCGTCCGGGTCAGGTCGGGATAATTTTCTTCAAGATGGAAGATAACATCTTTATTGAAGGAAGCAACAATCACCCTGTCAAGCAGCTTCATATCCGACACAAGCTCATAAAGAATATCTGCCGCCTTGAAGCCTGCTTCACCGCTGTTTTTGATTTCTATGCTGTAATGATATTCTCCGCTTTTTTCAAGATAGGAAAGAGCATCTCTCACCGTCAGCGCTCTCAGATTATCCGGTATGTCCTCTCCGCGAAGACCCTTGTAGGGCGTTTCACCGTCCCTGTTTTTGAAATGCTCACCGAAGTTAAGCTTATGAATTTCTTCATAAGTGTAATTTTCGGGGTAGTTATCGGTTTTTCCGAAATATTCCACCGCATCGGTTATTTCATCAAGAGTATCGTCGTGAAGAATAATAAGCTCTTCATCAGCAGTCAGCCGCACGTCAAACTCAAAAATATCTGTTTCAAACTTATCAGAATTTACGCATCCCTCAAAAGCCATCATCGTGCCCTGCGGAAAGAGATTTCTTCCTGCACGGTGGGCTGAAACCATAGTCTCGCCAAGGTCCGTGATGTACTTATTGGTTGCCGTATAGCTCTGAGGCTCGTCCTGCCACTGATGGGTCACAAGCTTATAAAGACCGAAAACCGAGAGAGCAAGCATCAGCAGACAAAGAAATATTATCCTGACAATTTTTAAAATCAGAGAAGACCTTTTACTTCTTTTTTCTTTTACGTTCTTCATAATTTTTCCTTTTATTCAATTTGTTTTATACTGATTCTGCCTTTTCAAGCTTTGCCTTGGCTTCGGCTCTGATAATTTCAAGCTCTGCCATAATTCTTTCCTTACGCTTGCCCGTAAAGTTATCAAACATCATAATGATACCGGGAAGAAGGTTGCCTATGATACCCGGAATAACAACAAGAAGGAAAATGCCGTGGAGAGTTTCAGGTGTCTGAACAGCTTCAACCATCTGTCCGTCAACCAGCTGAGCACTCTGATAGCCGATGAGTGCAAGACCGCCGTTTACAAGAAGCTCCTTCCAGAGGTCAGCAATTCTCGACACCATGGTGCTGAAGGCAAAAACCATGCCCTCATTACGCTGTGCCACACCGTATTTCTGATAGCTTTTCCACTCCATATAGTCCGTGGAGTCGGCAAGTAAAACTCTTTTTGCAGCACTCATACCTGCATTGGGAAGACCGCCGAGAGCGATGAGTATACCTATAATCCAGAGGTTTTTATAGCCGAACAGAGCAAGAAGGATATAACAGATTGCAGTGTGCATATAGCCTGCCACAACAATGTCTCTTGAAGAAAACTTTCTGCCGATAAAGGGAACGGAGAAAAGACCGGCATAAGAAAGAGCTGATGAGCCCATTTCAACATAGGTCTTCATGCTGAATTTATTAAGAGTCTGCTTGTAGAAGAAGGGAAGTGCGCTATAGCATACCCTTCTCACAGATTCTATACAGTTACACAGACACAGAAGAAGAAGAGGTCTGTTGAGGAGAATAAGCTTATAGTCAATCTTAACCTTTTTTTCATATCTGGGAGGAACGACGAGGTTTCTCTCCTTAAGCGTCATACAGGGCACAAGCATTGTGAAAAGACCGAGGATTCCGAAAAGAAGTGCAACGGTGAAGAACGCCCATTTTTCTGTGTTATAGTTACCGCCCATAGCTTCAATGATAATGGGAACAAGCCAGCCGGGGAACATTGAGCCAAGGGTTGAGGCAACCTGAGCCACGGTGTAGAAGTTCTTTCTCGATTTGGCATTGGGTGTCATTCGTACGGAAAGAGTTGACAGTGCCACATCGTAAAAGGTATCTGCGATGTTAAAGGTGAGATAAAGCACGAAGCTCCATAACACATTAAAGGCAAGTGAGCCTGACGGCACAACAAAAAGCAGTACCGATGAAAGGAAGAACGGTATAGCAGAAGCCATCATAAACCGTCTTGCGTTACCCTTGCCCGAACGGTTACTGTCGAGCATAGCACCGACGATGGGTGCAATAAGAATATTCACCGCTGTGGTGGTTGATTTCATTGCTACCACATGGCTCGATTTAAGACCCATATAGTCATACATAAACTGGTCGGTATAGGTGCTGACAGAGTCCTGTCCCATACAGTTGCCGAAAACACCCGATACATAACCGACCTGCTCTTTAAAGGCTACATCGGGATTATCCATAAATTTCTGAAGCTTTTCTTTCATTTTTCCCATTTGATTTTCTCCTTTTGATATTTTTTATTAAAGCTTTCCGCCCTCGGAAAGATATTTTATTATAAGCTCCGCAAAAAGAGTATTCGCCCAGGAAAACCATTCACGGGTGAATTTTTGCGGCTTGTCCTTATGGAAGCTTTCATGCATAAAGCCTGTTTCCGCATCGGTTTCGGACAATGTCTTTATAAGATAAAGCATTTCGTCCTTATCAGAGGATGTCAGACCCTGCATAGAAAGAGCAATAGGCCAGATGTGATTTTTCGGAGTGTGAGGACTTCCTATGCCCTTGGCGGATTCGCCCTCATAATAATAGGGATTGGACTTGCTTAAGATAAAATCACGTGTATTACGATAGATTTCATCCTCAGCAGTGCAGTAGCCGAGATAAGCAAGCGAAAGAAGGCTCGGCACATTGGCGTCGTCCATCAGGTTAAAGCCACCCATTCCGTCAGTTTCATAGGAATAAATGCTTCTGCCCTTTTCATCCTTGACCACGGCATATTTTTCAATGCCCTGTCTGATTTCACTTCTGAGCTTTTCCGCCTTGTCCTTAAGCTCATTATCCTTGTATATCTCATCTGCAATTTCACTTATGTAGCCGAGCACCACACAGGCAAACATATTCGCAGGAACAAGATAGCCGTACTCACAGCTGTCGTCACTCGGTCTGAAGCCCGACCAGGTCATACCCGTATATTTAACGGGTGCACCCTTTCCCTTGTGTGAAAGAGTGTCAGACTTACGCTTGAGGGGACGGCGGAAATAATAGGGTGAATTTTCGTGCCTTTGCTCGAGAGTCCACAGCTCAATTATTCTGTAAAAGGCTTTTTTTGTCTCCCCGGTAAAATGCTCCGTTGCACCTGCCTGCTTCCAGAAGCGGTAGGCAAGTCTTACGGGATAACAGAGAGAGTCAATTTCATACTTTCTTTCCCATACAAGCGGTGACATCTGAGTTTTATCCTTCTGATGTCCGAGACCGTTTTCCTCACGGTTGAAGGCGTTGGCGTAAGCGTCATAAAGGATGCATTTCATCTGACGCTGAATAAGTCCGCTTATGACCTTATATGCCTCGTCACAGTCTTTGGCAAAGGGCACGTAATGATTTACCTGAGCCGATGAATCACGAAGCCACATAGCGGGTATATCGCCCGTTATTACAAAGCAGCTTCCGTCATCTTCAAGCTGAACTGTTGTTTCAAAGGTGCTCATAAAGCACTGAATGAACATCTTTTTAATTTTTTCGTCGCTGATTTTTTCCGCATAAAGGGCGGCAGCATCTGAAAGCTTCATATTTTTGCCCCCCTTTTAAGCTTCTACTGTTTTTTCTATATATTCTGACCTTACACCGTAGGGTGTTTCGGCTGTAACTCTTATGCTGTATTTTCCCTTCGGCAGCCTTCCTATGTCTGTGGTAAGCTTATCAGCCGACTTATAAAGAAAATAAGCGGGAATTGTCTTTCTTTCCTTGACGGTTTTGCCCTGCTCGTTTACTGCGTAAAGCCTGTAAATAAACACGGGATTGCCGTCGGTGCTTTCTGCCTTGGGATATTCTGCCGAATAAAAGCCGTCCTTTTCTGAAATTATAATTTCGGTTTCTTCGGGAAATACAGGAGGAAGCGAGCGTGAACTCTGCTTTTCTGCAGTGTATTCACGGTTATTCTTATCGGCGGGATTTTCCAGATAATATTCACACAGTATTTCTTCTGCAAGAATATCGACTCCGATAATACGCATATTGTTTTCCTTATCAATTTCCGCTATCAGGAAATTGGCACACTCATCATAAAAGTCAGGATGTATCTTCTGCACACCGTCAACGGTAAGCTCCGTATATTTAAGAGAGCCCGTACCGATTGCGGTGTATTCCTTCTGCCACACAGAGCGAGGGTCATTTACGGGATAATGGGAGTGCCCCGAAAAATCCACCACATTGGGATATTTTTTCAGCAGATCGGCAAACAATATCTTTCCCCAGCCGTCCTCATCATAGCTTCCGTAAACGGTGTATTTCACGTGCTCGTGATGCATTACAAATACGGGTTTATCAGGAGTATCCTTAACCGCCTTGTCAAGCTCTTTTTTCAGCCACTTTTTCTGAAAGGTTGAATTGAAGCGCTTTTTCATTCGGCTTGTTGAAACACCGATAAAGTGATAGCCTCCGATTACTCTGTGAAAGTCCGTTTCCTGATTTGTAAGAGCCTTGTAATATTCAAGAGATTTCTTTCCCATGGTTATGGAGTCGTGCCCCTTTGCAACGGTGCATAAAGGCTTAATTCCTTTTTCTTCAGCGTAGTCATAAATTTCCTTGAAGGCATCAAATTCTTCCTTCGAGCCCTTGTTTGTAATGTCCCCCGCAATAAAAAAGCCGTCAAGCTTATTGTAATTTTTATCTGCCGAAGCAAAATCAAGAGAATAGTCTATGACCTTTTTTAATCTCTTATAGCCCGGTGTTCCGATACCCTCAATGTGAGAGTCACTGCATATTACGAAGCGGAGCACAGGCAAAAAATCCATTTTCATATTTAAACATCTCCGTTATTGAAAATATATACTCAGCGCCAAAAGAGTCTGAGCGGCAAAATAGGTGTAGGAAACAGCATTGTGCAAAAAAGCGGGGCGTTCGATTCCGCCCTTGCCCATACCTATCATAAGGTCTGATGCGAAGAAAAGGGTACCGCCGATTATAATGCACAGACCGAAAGAAAGGTTGCCCTCTTTCATACACGAAGTCCCCATAACGAGAGTACAGGAAAAGAAAAAGACAAGCACGGCGCTGTAAAGCAGAATCATTTCTTTGAATTTTTTAAATTTCAGCTTTCTTATTATTAAAAGCAAGGGAAGATACTGTATAACCGTAACACCTAAAACGGGAAGCAGATAATAAACAGCCTTATCTTCACCGATGCTCAGAAAGGTAATAATGTAGGCTATGTGTCCGAGGGCGAAAAATACCATACCCAAAGGGAAGAACTTTTTCTTCTTATATTCCAGAAAAAAGTCACCGAATGCCCCCAGAGCAAGACCTCCGAGTATCATAACCGAATATGCCGTGACCCTGTAAAGCAAGAGAGCTGAAAAAACACCTGTAATAAGGTAGAGAAGCACACAAAGCATTTTAAGAGGAAATCCGTACTTTTTTGAAAGACCTGTTTTTTGTGTTATGTAAGGTGCCAGGGCTGAAATAAAAGCAAAAATCAACGGTAAGATTTTCATATTTTCTCCATCCTTATCAGCCGAGGTTGTAATCGGTCAGATAAGCCCTTGTGTTATTTACCATTTTGTCAAAAAGCTCCTTAGCTTCACTCAGAGAGCAGGTAACAAGAGGATCGTTTGCGAAAACTTCAAAGATTCTGTCAAGTCTTCTTTCAGCAATGGCGTCAGAGAGAACCTCCTGCTGAGTGCAGATACGGGAAATGAGAGGATAGATTTCCTTGGGGATTTCTCCTGCCACAACAGGTGTTACCGTTCCCGATGTGAAGGAAGCATTTGTTTCAACAACGGCTCCGAGAGGAAGATTAGGAATCTGACCGCGGTTGGGAAGATTGACATTGGTAACGAAGTCGCCAAGGCCTAAAATTGCCCTCATCTGCTTTACGCCCTCTTCACCTGTCAGTTTAAGCTTTATTTCCTCTTCGCCGCTTAAAAGACGCTTGCTTTTTGCAAGTCTTTCCTTAAGCTCATCCTTTCTTGACCAGACGGGTGTGAGATGGAAAAGCATTTCTTCAACTCTTTCGGGAGATTCAAGGTACCACTTGCCCTCGCAGAATTCCGCAAGATGTCTGTCACCCGCCGCAGCAATGTAGCCGAAGCGGCGGAAAAGGTCAATTTTAACCTTGTGAGCATTACCGTGAAAGCTCTTGAGCCATTCCGGGTCAACATACTCTGTGCAGCCGTCCTTATATTTTTCACAGAACTGTCTGTAATACGGGAAAAGGTCGATGTTTCTGTAGGTCGCCCTTGTAAGCCAGGTAAAATGATTCACACCGACAGGATTAACCTTGATGTCTTTTCTCTTTACATCCTCATCAAAGAGAACGCCCGCCATTTTTGCAAGCACATCCTGAGTGCCGAAAACCTCGTGGCAGCAGCCGAATGCCTTGATTCCGGGGAAAACTCTGTAGAGAGTCTTTACACAAAGAGTCATTGGATTGGTGTAGTTGATAACCCAGGCATCAGGTGAATATTTCTTTATGCTTTCGGCAATTTCCTCAAACATAGGAATAGTACGCATTGCACGGATAACACCGCCCGGACCTGTAGTGTCACCTACAGACTGATAAATGCCGTACTCCTCGGGAGCGTGAACATCGCTTTCCATTTCATCAAAGGTGCCGGGAAGAATGGAAATGATGACAAAATCCGCACCTGTAAGAGCCTCACCGATGGTTTCAACAGCCTTGTATTCCCATTTTGATGTAGCATCAGGGAGAGCATTATATTTGTTACCGATAGCTTCGTTAGCTTTTGCAGCTTCAAAATCAATATCGTAAAGCTCTACACGTCCGCTCATATCTCCTGCGGTTGCAAGGTCACTCATAAGTCCCCACGCCCAACCTCTTGAGCCGCCTCCGATGTAGGCTATTTTTACATCCTCTGCTTTGTTGTCAATATATCTCATATCTGTTACTCCTTTATTCAGCGTGGTTTAAAATTCTTGTTTCCATATAGTTGCCCTTTTCGTTAATGGTCAGCACAGTGCAGCCCTGGATCCACTCCTCCTCGGGAGCATCAAATTTAGTCTGCATATTATATGCGGAATAGCCTGAGGGCTGCATATAGGAAAGACGGATTCCGTCATAAAGAACAGAGAAATCGTTTACATGGTCATGACCGAAATAAACGCTATGTGTACTGCCTTTTTCTTTAATAGCATCGAAAAGGCCTGCATCGAAGCCGGATTCACAAACACCCTCTCTCTTTTTACCGATAATGAAATCCTCTTCATTATATTCCTGCTCTGTCTGGTAAATGGGGATATGGGTAACTACAACAGATTTGAATTTACCGTACTCAGCTTCGATGGCATCATGCTTATCCTTATACCACTGTACCTGTGATGTCTTGACACCGTCATAAACATCGTCCTCTTCTGTCACACCGTATTCAGCCTTGCTTTCCTCGGTCATATAGTCACCCGTATCCATAAGGAAGAATACCTCCCTGAGTGTGCCGTCGGAATTGAGAATGTTTATTGTGCAGTTTCCGTTTCCGTCAACATCCGCCTTACCCTCTTTGACAAGACAGTGCTCATAAGAGGAGAAGAGCTTTATAACGCTTTCTCTGTCATAGGACATAAAGCCGTCACCCTCGTGGTTACCCAGAACCGTAGCCCAATAAACGCCGAGATTTTCAAAAAGCTCTGCAAGCTGAACATTTCTCTTTTTGTTAAAGCCGTAGGTAACATTGTCCCCGCCTAAAATTACAAGGTCAGGCTTTTGCTCCTTTATATTTTTCACAAGATATGTAACCGTAATGTTGTCAAGCTTTTTGTCACCCTTGAGGTGCGTATCGGTAAACATAAGAACCTTGAATTCGCCGTCGCTCTTTTTTCTGATGGTAACGCTGTCAGTATCCTCACTGACTAATTCGATGTCATTTCCGATTTTTTCGACCGAGCCGAGGTCATAGCCTATGCCCTTTGAGCTCTGATAAAGCAAAAAGCCTCCGAAGCCGATTGCACCGACAAGTAAAATTGCGATAATGATTTTAAAAGCCTGTTTCATACATACCATCCCTTTATAATTATTTTAATTACATAATACATCTAATTTGTTATGTTTTCCTTAAATATTTTGACAGATTTTCTCTGTTTTCTTGACTTTTTTGATACAGAATGATATTATCCACTAAAGAATACAAGGGAGGTTCGATATGAGCTTCATTAAGTTTGACCCTGACGGAGATTTTTATTTTCATCACGGCATGAGTAAAAGAGTTGCAGAAACAGGTGCCTCCTGGCCTCACTATCATTCTCTTTATGAGATTTATTTTCTTGAAGAAGGAAACTGCACATACATTATCGACAACAAGGTCTACAATGTCAGACCGGGTGATATCGTAATAATTCCCGACGGTATAATACACCATACGAAATATGACGACATAAAGCATTCAAGAATACTCATCAACTGCAGCAGTAAATACATCCCATCCTCTGTACTATCAGGCATTTCTACGGATAACTATCTTTTCAGAAACCCCTTTGTTGCCGATGAAATAAGAAAAATTCTGGACAAAACAGAAAACGAGTATAAGCTTGCAGACTCCTTCTCCGACGAAATAATCTCCTGCCACACTCATTCACTGTTTTTTCTGCTGATGAGAAACACCGCCTCCTGTGTTAATATTGACAACGGTAACAGAGTCATCGAGCAGGCAGTTTCATTCATAAAAGAAAATTTCACCTCGGACATTACCCTTTCCGCAATAGCTAAAAAATTTTCCGTCAGTGCCGAGCATTTTTCAAGAATGTTCAAAAAGGAAACGGGACTTGGCTTTTCCAAATATCTCAATTCCTTAAGGCTTCAATATGCCGAACAGCTTCTCAAAGGAGCAGACGGACAAAGCGTAACGAAAATTGCTGAAAGCTGCGGCTTTGAGGACAGCAATTACTTTTCAAAGAAATTCAAAGAGGCTTATGGCATCTCACCTAAAAGGGTACAGGGAACGGGCAAAAATCAGAACAACTGAATAAAGAGAAAAAACTGCCTTGATTTCATCGGATTTCAAGGCAGTTTGTTAATTTGTAATTGGTATTTTTCGTTTGCGGAAAATCCGTAACCCCCGTTCAGCCTTTTGCACTCAGCCCTGAGCGCTTTTCGCTTTAATAACTTCCTTATAAAGCTCCTCAATTTCACCGAGTCTTCTGTAGTTCTGCTCCTGAATTACAAGATTTCTTGCGTCGTAATAGGGCTTTGTTATTCTGCGGTAAACGGAAACACCCTTGGTGTAAGCTTTAAGCTCACGCTTTGCCTGACGGCGCTCCTTTTCACTTTCAAAAGCTCTGCTTCTGATTTCCTCGGGGATACGGCTGTCGGGAACGGTAAGGTTATCCTTGCCGTATTTTTGAAGAAGCTTATATGAACGCTTCTTTTCGTTGGCTTCCTTAATCGCATCGGAACGGATGCTTCTTTCCTGTCTGCTTCTCTTGCTGAGAGCCTTTGCCGCAAGCCTTTCTTCCTTCCAGTCAGAATAAAGATAAAGCTCACCGAGTACGGCAGTAGCCCTCGCTCTTTCAAGCTTTGCCTGATATCTTTCCGTGTTGAACTTATCAAGCTCCTGAGTAACAATGGGAAGACTTGAAGCCAATTTGTTATGCTGTCTGATTTCACGGATTTCAGCCCTTGCTTTTTCTGTAAGAGCTGCCTTTTCTTTTTTATCCTTTACTTTTTTTGCCGCTTTCAGCTCAGACTTATCAACATTCTTTTTCTCAAGTCCCTTTTTCGAAGCATTGATAAGCTCCATACCCTCAACAAGCAGCTTATTATCAAGCTCGCCATTTCCGTAATCCTCAAACATTGCACGGATTTTAAGCACATTGATGTATCCGCGGTGCTTATCCTCCGTAAGGTCGTAAAACAGGTAAGGAATAAGATTGAGTACCGCACCGATGATAGATGCAATTATAAGAACATCGAAAAGATTGTTACGCATTGCGTCATCATAAAGCACATCATAATTTTCCTTAAGACCCATATGCTCATAAATTGCGGGAATAACAAGTCCTGTACCGAAGCCGATAAAGGTTCCGATTATACCTAAGGGGCCGAAAAGTCCGTCAACACGGACGCCTGTTTTCCATTGGTGATAGTCCCTCATATCTGCGTGAATATTCGGGAAATAAATGTTCTGGAACGTATTTACAAAGGTGTTAAGATAGAAAATAACGCATGCTAACAGAAGATTCTTGTAGCAGACAAGCAGAAGTAAAAGCAAAAGCACATTTACAATATTATGTGCTATGAGAAGATTTCTCTTACCTAACCAATTCATCAAAAACGGTGCAAGAGCCATCGACCACAGCGCCGCATTTCCGATTACTGTGTTTGCAAGTCCGAAAAGAGCCTGTTTTTCACCGTTGAAGGCATAAACGAAGGACCAGCTGAGTATTACACCGTAGGCATTTTCAAGAAAGCCTATCCAGCCGGCAGAGTTGATTATCCAGAAATATTTGTTCTTCGCTACCTCTCGTATGGCGTCCGTAATGCTTACATATTCAACACCGCGCTTAGGAAGAACTATACGTTCCTTAAGCTTCGGGAAAAAGATAAGCATTACCGCCACGCCGATGAGTGTAAAGGGCGGATAAATAATGCGGTATGTACGAATGTCATTCATGCCGAAGGTAAGACCCGCAACGGTAGGAATCACAAGACCGGTAATTGTCGGAGCGAGTGAATATATAATCTGTGAAATGCTCATAACATAAGCACGCTCACGGGCATCAGGTGTGACTACCTGCTGAAAGAAGGACCAGCCCTCACTGTAAAGGCACAGGAAGAATTGCAAAATCATATACATGCACCATACAACCGCAGCCTTCGTCCAATAGCTCCAGCTTTCATAGGGCAACCATACAAACACCGTTGAAATCAGAACTATAGGCAAAGGTGTGCGCAGCATAACAGGGATAAACTTTCCTCCCGGCATTTTGTGGTTATCAAAAAACCAGCCTCTGAAAAACGCAATAGGCATACCCACAAGATTTGCGATAATCAGCATAATTGACAAATGCATAGGCTGAAGGCCTATACTTGCGCCGACAAGAAAATTTGAGGCATCGAGCGCTATTGTCGAAGCGAGTGTGCTTGTCCAATGAACACCAAAGCCCGCCGCACCGATGGTAGCAGCCTCTTTATAAGGGACATAATTCCCCTCAGACGGCTCATTCCAGTTTTGTTTTACCTTGTTGAATAAGGATTTCAAGCTCATCACTGCACCTCTTTCGGTTTGTTTTTTTACTGAAGCTGTTTCAATTCTTTTCTCTTATCACCTTTATTCTACAACAATAAATCCGAAAAGTCAATTGAGATTAAAAAGCCGTCGATAAAGCCAAGAGCCGATGCATCGAGATTTGCGAAATCACCGCCAAGCTCCTTAAGATAATCCTTATAAGCGATTACACCGTCAAGGGATGTAATTTCGGGAATCTGCTCAGCAATAAGGTTTCCGAGAGTGTCTTTGCCGGTGTTTTTTTCATTCACTCTGCCTGCCTTTTAATATTTTTTAATTTCTACTGAACATTTTAATGCCGTTTGTTACATTTTTAAATAGTGAGCAGACAGTAACCGTGCTTTCTGCTATGATTTCAACATATTTTTATTTAATTTAAAGTAATTGAGCTGATAATTATGACTTAACCGCAGCTATATCTTGTTTCGTATTTGTTTTTATGTTATAATGGATAAATCAGATAAAAGTTGTTTTGAAAGAGGAATCAGTATGGTTTATAATTTTTATCACATTACAGATGTTCATTATTACAGTAAAAGGAACTTTAAATGCGATTGGCGCACCTTTCCTCAGCCAAGCACGCAGATATGCGTTTTAAAAAGTGAAGAAGCTTTTAAAAAGGCTCTGGAGCTTATCAGAGAGGACGAGGACACAAGTACGGTCATTATCACGGGTGATCTTACAAATCACGGTGAAGCCTACAGCCACGAGGAGGTAAGAGACATACTTCGTGATTTCACCGAAAAGGGTGGCAATCCCTTCGTTTACCCCGACAGTCACGACTATCCCCATTTTCCGATTTACGGCTACGGCGAAAACGGTGAAAAGATTCCTACGGAGCATCTGCCCGAGGATGAGGTGAAAAGAATGTACTGCCCCTTCGGCAGAGACAAGGCCTTTGATACCTTTGATGACGGTACAACTTATATTGCGGAGATTCTGCCCGGTCTTTACCATATAGCCATGGGGTACGACGCTGAAGATAAAACCTCCATGCACTTCCCGTATTTTTCCGATGAGCTTATGGAATGGGTAAAACTACAGGTGGAAAAGGCAAAGGAAAAGGGTGCCACTGTTATCTGCAGCACCCACCGTCCTGTTGTCGCACCCTCTCCCGCTTATGAGATTGTCGGCAAGGGACACAGCTTTCCGGACGGTGAAAAAAGTCTGAAGCAGCTTGCCGATATGGGCGTACGCCTTTTCTTCAGCGGTCACTCTCACATTCAGTGCATGAAGGAGGTAACAAGCGAAAAGGGTAATAAGATTTACAGCGTGCAAACCTCATCTCTTGCAGCCTTCCCCCCAAAAATGAGAAAGATCACCATTGATACTGATAAGGGAACGGCAGACATCCGCACAATAGATATGGATCTGCCCGATCTCGGTATGACCTTCACCGAATATGCAAAAAAGGGCTTTCTCGGCATCATTGAAGAAATTCCCTATAATATGGAGCACGATGTCGAAGCCTTTGCAAATACCGACGGAGGTATATCCTTGCCCAAGGATTTAATTTTAAAGCATCCGAAAATTGTAATGTTTCTCGGCAGAAAGCTTAACGGCCTTACCTACAGCAAGGTCGCAAGGTTTTCAAAAAAATACCATAATCTGAATGAAAAGGATTACGAGGCGGTAAAGGACAAAAAATTTGTAAAGCTTATTCTTGAGCTTGTGGCTAATCTTTACCGCGGCAATGCTCCTTATTCACCCGAAACTGTGGAATACAAAATAACAATGGGAAGCTTCAAAAAAATAGAAAAGCTCCTTTCAGCCTTACATATAGACGCAAAAAAATTACTCAGCGGATATACATTGTCGGAATTTATTGAGCCGCTTCTTTACAACAGCGGTCTCGACGACGACAATGTAACAGTTGAATTAAAATAATCAGCTTGACCTCTGACAATTACACAAATAAAACTTTTAAAGCAACAAGAAACTGCCTTGAACTTCTGATCAAGGCAGTCTTTTTTTATATTGAGTTTTGTTTTGACGAACCTGCTGACAGGGCTCTTCAGCTTTCTTCATAACTGCATCTGACGGTGATTCTTTTTGCTCCGCCGTAGGTACAGGTGTAAAGAATCAGATCGTCACCGCTGTCTTTGACCTTATCAACATCCGTCGGCATAAGCTGTTCAACAGCCGTGACCTGATAAAGGTGATTTTCAGATTCCATGTCCGTGAATATAATCCTGTCACCTACACTGAGCTTACCGAGATAGCCGAAGTGAAATCTATAATTATGTGCGGCGATTACTAAATTATCCGTTTTTGTGCTGCCGTAATATCTGCAGGGTGAAAGCTTCAGCCTTCCGTAATCCCACTCCGACATAACAGGTAAATCAAGCTGCAGAGCCGGGATTGATAAATAGCCTATATATCCGTAGCCGTCAATTTCCTTAATCACCATTTCCTCGTCAAAGGGATCGGTGATTTCTTCTTTCAGCCCGGCTTCATCTATGCTCAGCCGTATAGATTCCATAAGAGCCTCTGAGCTATTCTGTGCTTTTCTGCTTTCGTAATCATTGTAAACCAGAAGCCCCACAGAAAGACCGATAAGAATTACACCGACAGACATAAGAGCGATTGCAATTTTCCTTCTCATGCCGCTTCCTCATCTTTTTTACCGAAATTAAGCAATGCCCAACCGGCACTGAAAAGCAAAAGACCTGCCGCCGAAAGAACGGGCACGGGCCAGTTCAGCTGCCCGGTATCAACAAGCTCCTCAGGCTTTGTGGTTGGCTCAGTTGACGGCTTTTCGGAAGGCCCCTCATCGGGTAAGGTTGTTCCCGGAGGAGTCTTACCCTTGTTTGTGATTTTTACGGTGTTTGACGATGTCTCATAAAAAACCCTGAAGCCGTCAGGCACCTGACTTTCAACAACACTCCAGGAATGTCTTTTTGAAAGATTATCCCAACGGTAATACCATTTGTTGCTTTCATTGAGAACAACCCTTTCAACCTCTCTGTAATCGCATAGCAGACTGACAGTTACACTGTCGGGATGGCCGCCCTCTGTATCCCAAAGCTTTTTTACACTGAGATAGGTTACATCCGGTGTTCCCTGAGACTCATATATCTGCATTTTTGGTGTGGCAATTACATCATAGACCCAGCTTTTGTTTTCTTTATCAAAAAGAGGAATATTGATAACAAAGGGTGACGGCACAAAATAATCGGGTATATTTCCCGAAGGAACGATGAGATAAACACCGGGAACAAGATTATCAAAGACTACACTTCCGCTTTTATCGGAGGATTTTATTGTAAAGGGTAAATCGTGTGTAAAGGCAAAATGCGTAAGATGTACGGGCAGATAAGCGTCCTGAAGATTATCCATATCCATATTACAGTCATCGTACGGAACCACATAATCATATCCTACGCCGTTACCCTTTTCATATGCAGCGGCGAAGAAATACAGACGGAATGAGACATTCTCAATTGTTTTTCCCGTCCTTGCGTCTGCAACGTGCAGAATAATACTTCCGTTTTTATTAACGATGGCAGAGACAGCAGGAGAAAAGGAATAAGCAAACAGTGAAAGAGATATTATCAATGCAACAATACCTGCCGCAAATCTTTTTGCTTTCATAACTGTTCCGCCGCCTTTCTTTTAATCTTTCTTTCTCTTTTTCTTGTCTTTTGAGGATCTGACAAGAAGATATATCAGAAGTAAGCCGAGTATCGGAGCTGCCACTGCAGGTGTAACAATCAGCGGATCTATCTGATACGCCTCAGTAATTACATTGACAACCCTGTCAGGCTCGATATTTTCAATACGTGTACCTCTCACAAGCATTCTGTGAGTATTGATGCCGTAGGGTGTACAGGTCACAAGAGTGCAGTAATCCTCCCCGGAAACAATGTTAAGGTTATCTGTTTCCTCGGGAAGCACAATAAGCACCTGATCGACCTGATAGGTTACCGTTCTGTCGAGAATTCTTACAGTAAACACATCACCGACCTCTAACTTGTCAAGATTGGTGAAAAGCTTTGCCGAGGGAAGACCTCTGTGAGCAGATAAAACAGCGTGAGTGCTTACTCCTCCGACAGGCAGGCTTGAGCCCTCCACATGACCGACTGCAGAATTGAGCACCTTATCGCTTGTGCCGTGATAAATGGGAAGCTGTACCTTGATTTTTTCAATGGTTATATATCCCATCATTCCGTCACCGTTGACATCGAGTGTGCTGTAATATTCATCGGCAATATTTTTATGACCGAGAAAAGGAAATGACATATTTCTGATTTTTTCATTGTAGGAATCAGCCTTTGAAAAATAGTCAGAGTAATCCTCGGGAGTAAGATCAACAATAAGGTCATCATAATTGACAATTGCCTGAGACTGTCTCTTCTCGTTCCAGAAATCACTTATAGTGGGATAAAGCAGAACGCTCAGGCCCACAAAGAATATGGCGACAAGAGCAATTGTTGAGGTGCTGCCGCTTTTCTTTTTTTGAGTAGCTTTGTTTTCTTTCATACTATTTCTCTCTTAATAAAAATTCTCAACGTCATCACTGAACTCTTTTCAGAAACAACGGTCAGAATTTTAATGGCGGGCATTACCCTGCCGACATAAAGTCGGCAGGGATTAATTTACCGTCCGTCAGCTTTTAACTGTGGAATCTCAGGACTCTGAGTCAGTGGGTTCTTTATCGTCTGACTCGGAACCGTCTGATTCTTTATCCTTTCAAGCGAAGGAAGCCATTCTCTTCTTGGAGATGAGGATGATACCTGCGCCGAGCATAAGTGTGATACCTACAATGTAGAAGATTGTGGTACCGATACCGCCTGTTTCGGGAAGAAGAGCACCGGTCTTGTTTTCTACTTCGATTGTTGCAGGATCAGCGGAGTTGATCTGGTATGTAGCTGTACGGTCTTCATCTTTGTGTGTGCTTGTGATAATAACTTCTTTGTCAGCTGCGAGCTTGTTATAGCCTGCGGGAGCTTCTGTTTCGTGAAGCTTGTAAGAGCCTTCATCGAGACCTACGAAAATGAACTTACCATTTTCATCTGTTGTGATAGGTTCTTCTGAACCGTTCTTATCAACCATATATGTAGGAATATTTACGGAAGTGCCGTCTTCGTTATCAACAACTGTATCAGCAACCTTAGTGAATTTTATAACATTACCTGCATTGTCAAGAAGCTGGAACTTTGCACCTGCAAGGCTTACCTTGTTTTCACCGTCCATTGTGTACTTGAGTACATCCATTTTCCAGGTGTAGGTTGTTGTCTTATGTTCAGCTGTTTCCCATTTGCTGTCTTCACCGTATGAAAGGTAAACAGTGTTGTCGTTACCTGATTCTATGATTTTAGCATTTTCGTTGAGAGTAGCTGAGTAGTAAACTGTGAACTGTGTACCCTTAGCAAGACCTGCGATGAAGTCATTTTTGAATGCAACGTCAAAGGTGTCGCCGTCAGCGGGAGAAACTGTAACTGTGTAGTTAGTAGCGTCAACTGTTGTGCCGTCAGCGAGCTCAACAACTACGTCGTTATTGAAGGTAAGACCTGATTCCATTTTATCGTGCATTACATAGTTTGTTGCACCAACGCCAACTGTGATTGTTGATTTGTAGTTAACTACCTGATCGATGTCAGCATCGTTAACCTTGCCCCATGAGCCATCTTTGTCTTCCTGAACAAACTTATCGATGTCAGGCTTTTCGTTCTTTTCGTGTGCATTGAATGTATTGTCAACATTTGTAAGTGCACAGATTGTACCGAGTGATGTGTCGATTGCATAGTAACCGAGAGGAACATCAGTAAATGTTACATCGCCGTCATTAGCAGCAGTCTTTGTTGCTGTTGCTGCGATGCTCTTTGCCTTTGCGTAAGCAACAGCTGCCTTTGCAAGCTCAGCTTTTCTTGCATCTGTTTCTTCGCCGTTCCATTCGATTGTGCCTGTTTCAGCATTTGTCTTGAGGTATGCTGCGCCTGCACCTGCAAGGAAATCTTCCCATCCAGCAACTACAGTGTAACGACCCTGGGTTGTGCTGCCTTCTACGGGAGCAAAGTCAAGAATCTTATAGATGTTGTACTTTGCGCCTGAGAGTGCATTGTCGATTGTGATTGTGCCTGTGTCGGCTGCGAGTGCGATTGTTCCCATTGAGAGAACGAGGGTGAGTGCCATTAAAACTGCAAATAATTTCTTCATAGTTAATACTTCCTTTCTTTTTTTAAATTTGCAATTTTTTCTGAGTTTTTTTGCATTCTCCGTCTTCTGCGTGTCAGAAGATTATGTCAACCTCCTTTCACGTTTACGACGAATTGTGCTATACAAAACCGGAAAAGCCATAAGGCTGAAACCGATTATTGCCAGGGGTAATGTGCCTGTTCCTCCCGTTTCGGGTAGAACGAAGCCGTAAGTAAAGTTTTCTACGGCTATAAGTGTTGTAACCGTCTGGATTATACCGTTTGGGTCAGGCTCGTAGAAATAGAAATATACGGGCTTTTCAAGCTTGTTATATCCTTCCGGCGGAGTATATTCAACTAATGCGTAAGGGCCGCCAAGTGTAAGATACTGAGTTTCAATGTTAACCGTACCGTCTGGGCCTGTGGTATACGATCCGATATAGTTGAGATATTTGCCGTAGTCCGTTACGATGCTTTCATCGGCACCGTCAGGCGGAACCGCATTGGGATCACCCATAGGTCCGTAAAGAAGAAAGCTTACATTCGGCAAGCGCTCGTCGGTGTCACCGTCCTGCTTTATAAGAGTAATTTCGTGCAATGAACCCGAAGCACCGCCGCTGTGGTCATCAACCTTAAAGGTAGCATCGATAATATCTGTTACCTTAGCCTTACCGTCAACCTTAACCGCATTATTTACGGAAACATGTCCGCTTTCGGTAATAAGAGTGGTATAGTCGATTCTTATATGCAGACTGTCAGGAAGAACAAATGTAAGCTTATTGCTTGTCTGATCATAGGTCACAGTGTATTTATAGCGACTTTCCGCACTGTCAAAATCTATCCATTTACCTTCTTGCTTATCTTCATATAAAAGCTTGATTGAATCCCAATAAACAGAAAGATTTGCTGTCATCGTATCCTCGATGATAATGGTCTCTGTACCCTTGAGGATATCCAATGCGTTACGGTTAATATGGATATCGAAAAACAGCTTGTTGTTTTCCTGTACCACATGCTTGTCCAAAAGACCGGTTTTATAATCTACGGTATCTGTAACGGGGCCCGATGTATTATCTGCATTCCATTTCAGCTCTGCCGTATTGTCAAGAGTATACTTGTTTTCTTCGGTTGTATTAAGGTATTCATCCTTTAATTTCAGCTTGTAAGTAAAAACATGCTTACCGCCTGCACCGATCTGATTACAATATTTCTGATAATCGGTAAAATTGTCTACCCAACCGACGGTATCTTCAGGCAAAGCCGGGTTTATCTGACTCAGCTTTAACTGATTTGCCTGTACACTCATCGTGTTGCCCGAAATCTCGCCGTCATAGACATATTTGTTATACCATACCGAATTATCCCAAGGATTATAGCAGGTAACAGTAAGAGAGTCCTTGACATACTCAAGCTTTTCATCAAAGGTGTCATTGAAATTGATTGAATAAGCCGATGTAAGATATCCCTGATTCCCGCCTGAGCCCGGAACAGTATTATAAAATGTAACGGTGTAATCGAATGTTCCGTCATCATTTACAGACGACTTTTTTGTAATCATCGGAGAATACTCATAGGTGCTTGTGCCCGTCGCCTGAATAAGCTCAGTATAATTAAGATATGCTTCATTGGCAAGCTTGTAATTTTTCAAAAGCAGGTCTTCAACCGTTTTATCACCCGTCAGCTCACCTGTCCACTCGGTACCCGTTTTAGCGTCAAAGGGTATTTTGTATGAAACCGTCAGCTTTGAATCTTCACTGAGTATCCATTTGGAGGAAGTTGATTTTGCCTCAGAGGTGTTAAAGTAAATATTGAAGCTATGATACTGGTTACCTCCGGCAGGAGAGGTAAGAATATATGTATTCTCCGTAGTACCGCCCTCAACATAAGGAGTAAAGGTAACGGTACGTCCGCTTTCTGTCACCGCAGTTATCACCAGATCCTCAGGAATATTCTCGACATAGAGAAAGCCTGCATCGTTTTCATTATAGCCCCAGAAAGCCGCAAGGTCAGTCAGGAAAAATCCACCCCAATCCTTAATAACTCCGGGCACATCAGCTTCAATAGTGAAATATACATACTCACCGTCATCACCGCTTGCGCTTTTAGTGATGTGAGGTATAAAGCCTACCACGTCGGCTTCACCGCCCGCTATCTCTTCTCTCTGATTAATGGTGACCTTGGCAGTATTTGTGTAATGCTTCTGTTCACCGTCCTGAAGCTCTTCATAGATTGTATAGTAAACGATAACAAATCTGTGGCCGTCAGGAAGGGCAAAGGACATTGAATTACCGTCGACTTCCACATCGCTCCAGTTCAGAGTGGTTTCACCGAGCTTATAGCCCCATTGGTCATAGCGTTTGATCTGAATAGCTTTATCCGTGTAGTATTCAAGTCCGTGACCGAGGGTATCAACTACAACGGTGCCCTGAAGGTTAGTGTCACTTTTTTTGATTTCAATTTCCCACTCAATTACGGGAACAATACTTCCGTCAGGCGCTGTAAGCACAGCCTGTTTACCGCCCTTTTCGATTTTATTGAGCTCGACACTTACCCAGTCATCGGCACTTCCTGTTACGGGTTCACCGGTGGCATTTTCACCGTAGGGATAAACACCGTTCCAAAGTCCGACCTTATCCTGAGAAAGCTGGTCATCATTTATGGCTGCCTTGTAATTGATTATATAACCTTCACCTGCGGCAAAGTCAGGAAAGCCTGAAAGTGTAAAGCCTGCCTCTGCGGTTCCGGAATAACGTCCGTCTCCTATTACAGGCTGAGGGTCGAGAATGTTACCGTCAAGATCGGTTACAACAATTGTATCTCTGAGGATATGATGATTGTTATTAGCATACACGTCATCAGGTACAACAAGATTTTTTATTACCGCTTTTGTCGCTTCTATGGTAATTTGGTAATCTATTGTGTTATCTTTACCGTTATAGCTTCCGTGAGTTTTAGTGACATTCATTTCAGCTTTGGTGTCAATGTTCAGATTAACCTTGATTTCCTCATTGAAAACAACCTCAGTTGATTCACCGGACTGGGTATCACCGACGGTAGCATTGAAATCGATTGTAAAGTCAACATTTGAATATTTTGAAGCAAAGCATTGACCGTTTTCATCATCTTTGAACACTACAACAAGAACACCGTCTTCATTGATGAAATATTCACCTACATCTTCGATTGTGCCGTTTTCGGTTTTTGCAGTAATCGGATGGGTGCCTTCAAAGGGCTCATAATGAATATTTTCGGGAATTTTATAGTGAAGATGATGATCACCGTCGTGCTTGAACTGATACCATACTTCTCCGGTATTGATTTCTGCAAAGCGTAATGAAATTTTATATGTCTGACCGATATATACTACGGAGTCATTACCGAGTACCTCACCTTCGAGTGTTTCGATTTTAATATCTTTCAGCAGAATTGTAATGTCATTTACGTCCACAATCTTATTATTTGTCGAAGTTGATGCTGACATCATCATCAACGCAGGTGCCTGCTGGATTGCTTCTTCAGGCACGGTTGTCTGCCGGATTGCTTCATCTTCCTTATTGATTTCGTGCTCCATATCCTTTTTGAAGCTGAGCTCACCTGTTCTGCCGTATCCGATAATCTTATCGGTAATGTCCGTGTTTATCTCTTCAACCTTGTTGTTGCTGTCACCCATAATAACTCTCAGGGCTTTTTCACCGGGTGCAACTACTATGCCTGTAATATCAGCCTTCCCGTCACCGTCACCGTCAATAAATACAACATCGCCTCTTGCAGCTTTGTAGTCAGCCGCCTGAGAATAAGCATCCCTTTTTTCCCAGGCAAGTCTCATCGCTTCGGCACCTGCCGCCTTCAGCTCATCTGAATTATTTATATTTGAATAGTGAAGGCAGAAGGAAATGAACATTGTGTTCCATTTACCGTATGGATTGCCGTACCATTCACCGTAGCGGGTATATCCGTTTTTGTTTCCGTCGTCATCAAATTCAAAATTACGCTTACTTTCTTCATAGCCTTTCTGTGACATTGCAACAGCTATAAGATTTTCAGGTATGTCATTGGTTATTTCAACTTTTTCAAGTGTACTGAGCCAATCGCTTACAGTTTCTGTATCAGCTGTTTTGTCAGGAAAGCACTCATGAGTATGTGTATGCTCCTTTTTTGTGCATATCAGCTTTTCACTTATACACTTTTCGCTATGAGTATGTGATTTTTTTGTTGTGGTTTCTTCCTGTACCTCTGTCTGTTTTTCTGTCTGTGACACAGTTTCCTCTGTGCTGCCTTCATCTTTCGTTTCTTCGGTTGAGGTCTTCTCTTCAGCTTTCTCTTTCGTTTCTTCGGTTGTGGTATTCTCTTCAGCTTTCGTTTCAGCTTCCGTGGTCAGAGTCTCGGTCACATTTTCGTCATAACCGCAGATAAGCTCATTTATGTAACATTCTTCGCTGTGAGTGTGTTCATCTATACCGCAGAAGGCTTCACCCGTCACGGTAATGCCTACAAGCTTGAGCCACCAGAAAACAATTATCGCAACGACAAAAGCCGATACTATAAATAATGTGGCAAGTCTTTTACTGTCAATTCTGAATTTTTTATGCTTGTCAAGATAAGTATTGCTGACATTTTCCAAGACTGCCACCTCCTTATTTATTAATTATCTTATATCACTTTACAAAGCTTATGCTTTCGAAGGGCCATATTCTGAAAAATATTTTTCCGACAATAAATTCTTCACTTACAAGTCCGATCACACTGCTTCGGCTGTCAATGGACGTTGAGCGGTGATCGCCTAAAACAAAATAGTGGTTATCCGTTACATAACAGGGAAAGCTGACATCACATTCCCCCAGAGCCTTGTCCGTAACATAAGGCTCATCAATCAGCTTATCATTGACAAAGACATTGCCGTTTTCATCAATGTTGATTTTGTCACCGGGAAGACCGACAACTCTTTTTATGAGAAGCTTATTCTGATATGAAAAACAGCAAAGCTCATCTCTTTTCATATTTGGTGTCTTAAGCAGTACGACAATTTCTTCATCATTGAGAGTAGGTTCCATACTGCTGCCGGAAATCTGAAGAACAGGGAATGCAAGAGTTGCTATCAACACGGCAACAGCGGCAACAACAATCAGTGAATAAGCGGTGCTTTTCAGTACCTGCCTGTATTTTTGGTTGTATTTTTCTCTGAGAATTTCAGTTTCTAACTGTTTTGCAGTAGGAATCGTTAACTGCTTATCTTTTTTATTCTTCAATGTTAACGCTCCTGTCAATGGGGTTTATTTGTTGATCTTATCAAGAATCTCTTTTATTCTTTCGCTGACATCTTTTCTTAATCTTTCGGGCAGATGATGCAAAGAATCGGGATTTTTTGAATAAAAGCCCATAATTCGCCCGTAGATGTCTGCGTCAGAGGGTGAACCCGTTTTTTTCGTTTTTTCACCGCTTACACAAGCTGTTTTTTTCGGCATTTCCTTAAGCGCTTCGATAAGAGTGCTTGCGTATCTGAGAGCATTTTCCAGCTGAAGTGCGGTTTCGGACAGAGTTCTGAGCTTCTGCGCGGCTTCGTTTTCAGACTCAAGGGCTTCAATCTCATCCCTGAGTCTCTCGTTTTCCTTGCTCGCCTCCAAAAGCAGTTCAAGCAGCTCAAGACGGCTGAGCTTTCTGAGTTCTTTATCTGTCACGCTGAACACCCCTTATTCCGCAAAAAACAACATTGCATAATACATCACTCTGTAATATAACACTTTTTTTATATTTTATCAACTATTTTCTGCATAAAAAAGACGTTATTCTGAAAAAATTATGAATGTTTCACCAAAATGATTTCAAATAAGAAATTCAAAGAAACTCAAGGCATTCAGCGGTGTAAACAATAATTCTTTTAATAAAATTTGCTTTCAGGCATTGACGGAATTTATGAAATCGGTTAATATCAAAAAAGTAAAGAAAAGTCTTGGAATCCGTCAAAATAATCAAGGAAAACTTAACAAAACAGATGTACAATTAAAGTAGTATAACAATAAAAATGTAAAGGAGTTCAACAATGGCACATTTTATTTATTCTGCCTTCTGTGACGAATCGGGAGAAGCAACGATAAGCGGACAGATGGCCGCCTGCAAGAAAAACGGCATTACACATATGGAGCTTCGCGGCTTCGGCAAGGCTCTTAACATAAACAAGCTTTCTGTCAAAGAGGCTCAGGAAATGAAAAAAGAAATTGACCGTGAGGGAATGAAGGTTGCCTCAATCGGCTCAGGCTACGGAAAAATCAACATCAAAGAGGATTTCTCTGCTCATTTTGAAGCCTTTAAAAATACTGTTGAGGTTGCGAAAATTCTTGAAGCAAAATACATCAGAATTTTCAGCTTCTATTTCAGTGAAGGCGATTCCTACGAGGAATACCGTGACGAGGTTATCCGCAGAGTAAGAGCGATGACCGATTATGCAAATTCCCAAGGTCTTATCTGCTGCCACGAAAACGAAAAAGGTATTTACGGAGACAATGCCGAACGCTGTCTCGACATTCTCAGTGCCTGTGAAGGAAAGCTTAAGGCGGTTTTCGACCCGGCAAACTTTGTTCAGTGCGGTGTTGATACTCTCAAGGCCTACGATTCACTTGAGGATTACATAGAATATTTCCATATCAAGGATGCTCTTTATGAAAATTCCGATGTTGTGCCCGCAGGTGAGGGTGACGGCAATGTTGAAGAAATTCTCAGAAAATTTGACAAGCACAAGAAAACGGTTATTCTTTCTCTTGAGCCTCATCTGAAGGTCTTTGACGGTTTGGGAAAGCTTGAAGCGGCAGTTAACAGCGTAAGAAAAATCAAGGTGAACTCCTACCCGAGTCATGCCGAATCCTTCAAGGCAGCCGCTGATGCGATGTATGATGTCGTAAATAAAATCCATCCCGTCCGCTTCGGTATCATCGGTATGGGTAACATGGGCACCTCTCACGCAAAAAGCTTTCTTAACGGAAAGATAAGGGGTATGCGCATAACTGCCGTTGCCGACACGGATGCAGATAAGCTCCTGTGGTCAAAGGAAAATCTTCCTTGGGCTAAAGCCTTTACTTCAGCTGAAGAGCTTATGGAAAGCGGAGAGGTTGATGCAGTAATTATCTGCACTCCCCACTATTCACACCCCGACCTTGTGATAAAGGCTCTGGAGAACGGTCTTCACGTGGTTTCCGAAAAGCCTGCAGGTGTTTACACAAAGCAGGTCCGCGAAATGAACGAATTTGCGGAAAAGCAGAACAAGACCTTTGCGATGATGTTCAACCAGAGAACCAACTGTGTTTACAGAAAAATAAAGGAAATTGTTGAAAGCAGACAGTACGGTGAAATCCGCCGTGTAAACTGGATTATCACCGACTGGTACCGCACTCAGGCTTATTATAATTCAGGTGGCTGGAGAGCAACCTGGGTAGGCGAAGGCGGAGGAGTTCTTCTCAACCAGTCTCCTCACCAGCTTGATTTGTGGCAATGGATATGCGGTATGCCCTCAAAAGTCCGTGCATTCTGCCACGAGGGCAAGTGGCACGATGTTGAAATTGAAGACGACGTTACAATTTATGCTGAATATCCCAACGGTGCTACGGGTGTATTTGTAACCTCAACGGGTGATTTCCCCGGTTCAAACAGACTTGAAATTACTATGGACAAGGCAAAGCTTGTTTGTGAAAAAGGTGAGAAAATCACTCTCTTTGAGCTCAGCGAAGGTCTTGCAGAAAACATAGCAAGCTGTGAAAACGGTTTTGCAAGTATTCCCTGTAAGGAAATTGAAGTTGAAACAGACGGCATCAACGACCAGCACCCCGGTGTGCTCAATGCCTTCTCTGACCACATTCTTTACGGCTCTCCCCTTATTGCCGAGGGTGCAGAGGGCATAAACGGTCTTATGATTTCAAATGCGGCTCACCTGTCATCCTGGACAAATGAAACTGTTACCTTGCCCATAGATGAAGAGCAGTTTTATTCTCTTCTTACAGAAAAGGCAGCCTCATCAAAGGCCAAGGAAAATGTTGTTTCAAAAGTTCAGGAGGATATGAGCAGTACATTTTAAGGAAGTGAAAAAATGAGAGTTTCAGTAGTAGGCTGCGGTGCTGTTTCACGCAATCACCTGAGAGTGCTCAAGAGTATCAGAAGCGTCGAAATTTCATCGGTTGCGGATATAAATAAGGACCGTGCAGATGCCGCGGCAAGAAAATACGGCTGCAAGGCTTACTATGATTTTGAAGCTATGCTGAAAGAGGATAAGCCCGACTGTATTCACATCTGTACTCCCCACTGTCTTCATGTGCCTATGGCTGTCAGAGCCTTGGAAAAAAATATTCATGTTCTGTGCGAAAAGCCCTGTGCCATATCGGAAGAGGGTCTTTCGGCCCTTCGTACGGCTCAGGATAATAGCAGTGCCAATTTCGGTGTATGCTTTCAGAACAGATATATCGGCTCGGTAAAAGCCGTAAAAAGCTTAATTGACAAAAAGATTTACGGAGAGGTTTTATCGGCAAGAGCCTTTGTGCATTGGAGCCGAAACGAAGATTACTACAGCGATGACTGGCACGGCAAGCTTTCAAAGGAGGGCGGCGGAGTTACAGTCAATCAGGCTATACATACCCAGGATTTAATGAGATACCTTATCGGAAGCGATACCGCCTGTGTTACGGCTCACACCTTCAACGACCATCTTAAGGGTGTTATTGAGGTTGAGGACACGGTACACGCTTTGTTCGGCTATAAAAACGGTGCTGTCGGTCTTTTCAACGCTACAACCGCCTTTTCGGATAACCGACCCTTTATGATTGATATAATCTGCAAAAGAGGTACATTGCGCATTGAAGGTGAGAGAGCATATGTTATAAGTCTTGGAAAAATAAAACAGCTTCGCGTAAAAAACACCTCAGACCTCATCGGCAAAGTCTATTGGGGCAGCGGCCACGCACCTCTGATAAAGGATTTTTATGCCTGTATAGAAAAAGGGCTCCCCTTCCCCATAGATGCTTACGAAGGCGGAAAAGCGGCAGAAGAATTTTTAGCCGTTTACAAATCGTCAGAAACAGGCGAGAAAATATATCTTAAGTGAGATGATATTATGAAACTCTTAAAGCCAAAGCTTTACAGTGCTGACTGTATAAAAAAGATAGAAAAGCCTGTCCTTACCAAGGATGATATTCCCTATGAGGCTTCTCTCATATTCAATGCGGGTGTTGCCAAATACAAGGGCAGATATGTTATGGTGTTCCGCAACGATTACGGACCTACGGAAAAAACTTATCCTAAGGTACGCTTCAAAACCTCTCTCGGCTTTGCCGTAAGCGATGACGGTGTTAACTGGAAGGTAAGCGAAAAGACCATTTTCGACAATAAAAATCTTCTTCCCGAGGATGAAATAAAAAGACTTTATGACCCGAGAATCACGGTTATAGACGGCAAGCCCTACCTTTGTATGGCTATGGATACCCGTCACGGTGTAAGAGGCTGTATTGCTGAAATCGACGATGATTTTGAAAAGCTAAGCATCATCAGCGCTTCTGCTCCCGATAACCGTAATATGGTGCTGTTTCCCGAAAAGGTCGGCGGTAAGTATGTGCGTTTAGAAAGACCCTTCCCCGTTTATTCAAGAGGCGGAAAGGACAGATTTGACCTATGGCTTTCAACCTCGCCCGATCTTAAGTTCTGGGGCGAAACGGAGCTTGTTCTCGCTGTTGAGGACGTTCCCTATGCCAACGATAAAATAGGTCCTGCAGCACCGCCGATTAAAACAGACAAGGGCTGGCTTACAATTTTCCACGCAGTTGACAAGGATAACAAGAGAAGAAAGAACGGTTGGGAAAGAGCGTGGAAGAAAAGATACTGTGCCGGAATTATGCTTCTTGACCTTAAGGACCCGACAAAAATCGTAGGCATGAGCAAGCTTCCTCTTATCGCTCCCGAAACCTATTACGAAACACAGACAGGCTTCCGCAGGCATGTAATATTCCCCGGAGGTATGATTTTAGAGGATAACGGAGAAGTAAAAATCTACTACGGTGCATCAGATACGGTTGAATGTCTTGCCACTGCAAAGCTCGAAGACCTGATTGCACTTTGCACAGAGAAGAGAAAATAAAATAGCCCCCGCCTTTTGCCAAAAAGCAGAAGCTATACTACCCTTGCAAGAAAAAAACAATACCCCACAATGACAGGTCAAGTCTTTCATTGTGGGGTTTTTCGTCGGTTATTTATTTTTGTGCGTTATTAATTGCCTGAGAACGGTGCAGATTTTTCAGCACTGTCATCTTAGGGTGACGGTAGTCGAACCCAATAAGGTTTAATAGTACATATTTTCACCGCAACTTCGTTAAAAAGCCTTGAAAGGCGCCAGGCTTTCTGCGTTTTTTGCCTTGTTGCAACAAAAATCTCTTACCATTAAACTTCGAAGAACCTTAAATGCCCGAGTTATAGTGCATTTAAGAATTTCTTCGACGAAACAATACTCGCGTCTTGCGAGGAGAAAAATTATTAAAGGTGCTGTAAATCTGGCATTTAAGGCTTATTCGGTTCGATTACCGTCACCTTATACAATAAATGTTTTATTGTAATTTCGACAATTCATTAATTTATCCTTATTACAAGGTCACTTTCAGGGTAGCAACAGCAGGGATGTATAAAGTTAAACTGCACATCTGCTATACGGCGTTTATCTTCGCCCTCGGGAATATAAACCTTTCCGCTCACAAGCTTACTTCTGCAGAAACCGCATTCACCCGTGTGACATCTTGCGGGAACCTCTATGCCGGCTCTTTCAAATGCGCAAAGCACTGTTTCATTACTGCTTGCCTTAATTACAGATTCCTTTCCACGGTTAATAACTGTGATGCTGTATTCCTTCGGTTCTTCTTCCGTCTTCTTACCGGAAGAAAAAACTTCAAATCGAATATATTTTCTTTCCTTTCCGAGTTTGGGAAGCTCGGTTTCAAGGAATTTATATAAACCTCCGGGTCCGCAAACAAAAATGCTGTACTCCCCTTCAGGAGCATATTTTCCTATAATATCTGCACCCACAAAGCCCTTTTCAAAGCCATCCTCATCGCTATGGCTCAGTACGTAAACGACATTGATTTTTTCGTTTTTCTCAGAAAGCAGATCAAGCTCCTCTTTAAAAAGAATTTCATCCGATGTTCTGCAACCGTAAAGCAAAGTCAGAGCGCAATCCTCATCGCCCTGATCTATTGCTCTGGCAAGGGAAAGAAAGGGTGTGATTCCGCTGCCGCCTGCAACAGCGACTATATTTTCAGCATCTCTTAACGGGCAATAGGTCATATTGCCCTCCGGAGCATAAGCGATAACTTCATCTCCCACTCCCCAATTATCAAGAATATAATCGGAAACAAAGCCATTATTAACACGTTTAACGGTAATCTGATATTCACCCTTTAATGCACCTGCAGGTGATGAGGCTATTGAATATGAACGGGTAACAACCGCATTACCTATCTCAAGTCTGAAGGTAAGATATTGCCCCGCTTTAAAATATGCAACAGATTCCGCTTCACCTTTTAAATAATAGCTTTTAGCCAAGCCTTCGTGTTCTTCAATTCTGCTTATTACAAGTCTTTGATGTTTAGGGTGGATGCTTTTTGCGACCTTATTTACGCCAAAATCATCGGTACAGGTTGGCAAAACCGCTTCTGCACTGTCTATAAAGCGCTTTCTTTCCGTTAAAAATTTTACCGTATTGACGATATCTTTGAAATTACCGTTCACAGAAGCCTTTTTCTTGCTCATTTACTTTGCCTCCTTTTTCATGCTTAATATTGCAGCCTTTGCTGCCATATCACCGGTGGTATAGCTTGGGGAATAGCCCATATGCCTTGTTGTATAGCCGCCGGCAAAATAAAGTCCCGGTATACCCTTATCTATCATATCAAAAACAATTCTTTTAACGATGCCGTCATCCTTACTTGCTTCATATCCGTAAATAGTTCCCGCCGGGGCATCGGTATAACGAGCATAGGTCATAGGTGTTGAAATTTCAATTTCTTCTATATGATCCTTAATTGCAATACCTGTTGCTTTTTCAAAATTATTTATCATTTTTTCTGCAAAGGAAAGCTTTGTTTTATGATAATCCTCAACAGAAACCTTACTCCATTCATCTCCGGCAAAAATAGAGGTCATATAGAGAATGCTTGTGCCCTCAGGTGAACAATCATCAAATGCTTTATTAAGGCAAACAGTTGCCTGAACATCATTTGTCGCAATACTTTTGCTTAATTCATAGCATTTTCTGTTGTCGTTAGTGGGATAAATGAAATAGGTATGATTATTAAGCCCCAACTCCTCAGCAGAACGGTTAAGGCCCAAAAATACTGCAAAGCCTTTTGCACCTAATGTTTTGGCGTTAACTTCTTTTTTAAGCTTCTCGGGAACTGACTTTTCATCAATAAGCTTTGTATAGGCATTATAGGGTGAAGCGTTACAGATAATTGCCTTAGCATTTATTTGCGTACCGTCATCAAGTATAACCCCCGTTGCTACGCCGTTTTCTATATTGATTTTCTTAACGCTTGTATTAAACCAGGCCTCGCCGCCGTTTTCGGTAAAAGCCTCAAGCAAAGCAGTGCTTATCTGATGGCTTCTTCCTTTAGGAATGACAGCCCCGTCAATAATATATGAGTGCAGCATTGTAAAATAGTGGATAACATTAAGCCCATCTGTTGGTTGACCAAGGTAGCACCAATATCCGTTAAGTATATCCCTTGTTTTCTTGCTTGCCCCGAAAGCTTTCAGAACCTCGTCAACAGAATAGTTTGCTACTTTAAGAAACTCTGTATGCTGAGAAAAAATTTCTTTTATCATTGAGGGCTTGAAATCCTCAATATTACTTACAAAATCCAAAGTTTTTTCAATGCTCTCAATAAGCTCAAAAATCTTTGTAACTACAACCGCAGAACCCGGATCATATTCTTCAAGCTTAGCTATAAATGCATCCTTACCCAAAGGCATTGAATAGTCGCTCTTATCTTTTTCATCCAATGTCAGCAGCCTGTATGCTTCATCAAGTGAAACCCATTCTATTTTATCAGCTGCTCCGATCTCCTGAAAAATTTTCAGCAACGGAGATTTTCCTGTAATAGAGCCGATGCCGCAAAGCTCATGAAGCGATGCTTCAAATTCGAATCTGCCTCTGACAAAGCTTGTAGCAAAACCGCCGGGCAAATTATGACGCTCAATAAGGAGTGTCTTTTTCCCCTCTTTAGCAAGTCGCGCTGATGCCACAAGTCCGCCGTTACCTGCACCGATAACAACTGCATCATAGTTTTTTACCATATTACCACTTCTTTCATAATAATAATAATTTAATATAATCAGCTTGTTATTAACAAAATTACAAACTGTAAATATTTACTTCATAGGCCCGCAGCTTATCTGAACGTTCAGAATAGTTCGAAAGCACACATTCACCCTCTGCTTTTTGCGGTCTTTCCCTTTCATTTTCCGTAAGGTTCATTTCGATATAGAACTTACCTTCGTCAGAAACTCTGTAAAAGCAGTAGGTTTCGTCATTTGTTTCAAGGGGGATGAAATCGCCGTAAACAAGAGTCGCCTTGTTTTCCTTGCGCAGTGCCACAAGCTTTTTATAATAATTAAAGGGACTCGTTTCATCGCGAAGCTGTGCCTTTACGTTACATTCCTTATAGTCACCACCCACACGAAGCCAGGGCGTACCGCTGGTAAACCCTGCATTTTCACTGTCATCCCAAGGGATGGGAGTTCTTGCATTGTCTCTTCCTCCTGCAAGAATTTCTGCAAAGACCTCTTCGGGATTTCTGCCCATTGCAACATTTTCGTTATATCTGTTTATACCCTCAACATCACGGATTTCACTTATATCCCTGAAATCACAGTTCATCATACCTAATTCTTCACCCTGGAAAATATAGGGTGTACCCCTGCCTGTGAGAACCATTGTGCCGAGAAGCTTTGAAAGAGGCTTTCTGAATTTCGTGTCGGGATTTACCTTTGACACCATTCGCGGATTATCATGATTTTCAATAACAAATGAAGGCCATGATGAGCCGTTAAGAGAAAGCTGATAATCTGTAAATGCTTCCTTTAAATATTTGAGATTATATTTATAATCCTGATATTTTGATTTGCCCGGATTTTCAATGTGGTCAAAAAGGAATGCCTGACGTACCTCTCCACGGGATTCATCGGAAATAAGCTTTACCATTTCAATACCCGTGCTGCAAGGCTCTGCAACGCAGAAGGAACCGGGGAAGTTTTTAAAGGTCTTTTCATTAAGCTCACTAAGATATTCATGAAGCTTCGGTCCCCACGAATAATGCTCGGTACCGCAGCTGAAAAGCCCGGCAACAGTCGGGTCACCGTCGGGAAGCCCGGGAGTTTTTGAAATAAGTGTGATAACATCCATTCTGAAGCCGTCAACACCTTTTTTGAGCCACCACGAAACCATATCATAAACTTCTTGTCTCAGCTCAGGATTATCCCAGTTAAGATCCATCTGCTTGCCTGAGAAAAGATGCAACGCCCACTCGTCAAGCCCGGGATAATAATTCCATGCAGAACCCGAGAAGAACGATGTCCAGTTGTTTGGCGGTACTCCATCGCCCTTACCCTTGCGGAAGAAATAGTAGTTTTTATACTTTTCGTCACCTGCAAGAGCTTTCCTGAACCATTCGTGTTCATCGGAGGTGTGATTCACAACAAGATCCATAATAAGCTTCATTCCACGCTTATGAATTTCCCCGAGCATCTTATCAAAATCATCCATTGTGCCGAATTCGGTCATAATTTTCTGATAATCACGGATGTCATAGCCCATATCATCATTAGGTGAATCGTAAATGGGGCTGAGCCAAAGCACGTCAACACCCAGCTCTTTAAGGTAGTCGAGCTTTGAAATAATACCCTGAAGATCACCGATACCGTCGCCGTCTGAGTCCATAAATGAGCGGGGATAAATCTGATAGATTACTGCTTCCTTCCACCATTCAGGGTCTGTTTCACTTTTTGATATAATCTTTTCGGGATTTGCATTAAGAATATCAAGAAGATATTTCATTGCTTCATCCGAAACTTTATCGGTGAGAAGCTCACCTAATGTCTTTTTGCAGAAGCTCTCATCTGAAAGAATACCGACATCCATATTTTTGCGGTAAACTACCTTTTGTACAACATCGTAGCCGACAGGATTGTCAAGCACCTCGGAAAGTGTGCTTTCAGAAGTAAATTTCATAAATATATTCTCCTTCTTCCATAAACTTACATTCCTTTTAGTTGATACAATATCTGTGAATTAATTATATCACACTAAAAACGAAATTACAATCATGTGCGGGGTTACAAAATCAATGCGGAGCATTGTATGTAATCCGTCATAAGACGGTATGCAATCACAACGAAGTTGTGGATGTAATCCTTTCGCAGAAAACCTTTTTAACACTTGAATAAGACAGTTGTTTTTGTTTATATAGCTTGTTAATTAAACCTTGTATATGGTCTTGTGTAACCTTATCTATCTTTAAAGAGCCAATATCAGGAATAATATGATTTAATACAATACCCTCTAACCTGTCGTAACTTGTAGGCTTTAGCTTGTTTAATTTATATTCGCGTAACCAATTCAAAAAATATGTTTCAACTGTATCATTACTTGGTATTCTTCTTTCAAGAAACTCTTTGCTCTTCTTAAAATCCTTTTATTTCATTTTTTACAATAGCTTCGGTTTTCCTGAAAATTGCTTAACAAATAGTTTTCCGTTTGGTTGCTGTCCCATTGAGATTTTTGCAATCCATTTGTTTTCTGACACCTGAAATACAGAGCCTTCACCATTTTGTTTTCTTGTTCTACTCATAATTAAATTCCTTTCTTCAGGAAACCAAAAACTACTGATAAAAATAAAAATCAGCATCTCCTAAAATTAAGGAAATGCTGATATTTTTGCCAGTACATCGCATTTTAGAACCGCCTTATGTAACGGCTTGCGCTGAGGATTTCAGACCTCATTAGTCGCAACAATGTCCACACCCGTATCACAGATATTGCAGATGAGCACATCGCCCATTTTAACAGGTGCATCGACAACCTCATTGTTTATAACCTTCATGCAGTCGAACATCTTACACTTCGGAATGGGCTTTGAGGTTTTGACGGGTACAACAGGAAGCACACCGCCGCTTACTTTAATTGTTGTTGTAAGCATTCTCACGGGATTGGTACACTCATCAACAGCGTACTGCTCTCCCCTCTTACAGGTGTTACCCTTTACTGAAAGAACTTCGTTTTTTTCATTCAGCTCAACGGTGAGCATACAACCGATAGGACATGAAACACAAACCATCTCTTTAATCATATTCTCACACCTCCAGCTTAACAGTAATTTCTTTGTCTGAAAGTCTTGCAATGTCCTCAAGCTTTATTGTAACGTTTTCCATTTCACCGGGAGCAAGCTTTCTCTTTTTCTTTCTGTAGAGCACTTCATCGCCGCATTTGACTACTACGTGAGTATCCTTGTAAACATCGGCAACTCTGAAATAAACCTTTACATCCTTATCAGTTGAACGGTTAATATTCTGCGGAACAACGTATCTTACACCGCTTTCAGCTTTTACGTGAATGTTGTTTTTTCCTGCTCTGCCCTTATTCCTGCCCTTTGAAAGGATATATTTTGCAGCACCTTCACCTGCAATCTGACTTTCCTCGGTAACATAGTCAACAAGATCATGTACCTGAAGAACATTTCCGCAGGCAAAAACACCGGGGCGGTTAGTCTGTCTGTACTCATCAACAATCGCACCGTTTGTCACGGGGTCAATAATAATACCTGCCATTCTTGTCAGCTCATTTTCAGGTATAAGACCTACAGAAAGAAGAAGTGTATCACATTCAACATATTGCTCTGTTCCCGGAATAGGTCTGCGATTTTCGTCAACATTGGCAATGGTTACACCCTCAAGGCGCTCAATACCGTGAGTTTTTATAACGGTACAGCTGAGCTTGAGAGGAATTCCCATATCGTCAAGACACTGAACAATGTTTCTTGTCAGACCGCCTGAATAAGGCATAAGCTCACAGACCATTTCCACCTTTGCTCCCTCAAGTGTCATTCTTCTTGCCATAATAAGACCGATATCACCTGAGCCGAGAATCACAATCTTCTTGCCGGGCATATAGCCGTCAATATTTACATACTTCTGTGCGGTTCCTGCAGTCATTATACCCGAAGCTCTTGAGCCGGGCATATCCAAAGCACCCCTGGGACGCTCACGGCAACCCATAGCAAGAATAATTGCCGTTGTACTAATCTGCATTACACCGTCTTTGTTGTTGGTTGCAATTACCAAATTACCCGGGAGAATATCCGTAACCATAGTGTCAACCTTGACTTCAATATCTGTCTTTTCAAGCTCCTTTATAAAGCGATGTGCATATTCAGGACCGGAAAGCTCCTCACCAAAATAGTGCAGACCGAAGCCCGTGTGTATACACTGTTCAAGAATACCGCCGAGAGTAGCTGCTCTTTCAAGAATAATGATTTTTTTTACACCGCACTCTCTTGCTTTAAGTGCTGCAGCCATACCCGCGGGACCACCACCGATTACCACAAGATCATATTTAAGCATTTACTCTCACCTCACTTAGTTTTGTTGTAAAGAATTTTTGAGCCGTTACCGTGTTTTGTAACCTTATTCATAGGAATATCAAGCTCTCTTGCAAGAATTTCTACAACCTTTGAGCCGCAGAAGCCTCCCTGACATCTGCCCATACCTGAACGGGTTCTTCTCTTTACCGCATCAACATCTCTTGCGCCGCAGGGAGCCTTGATTGCATCAATGATTTCGCCCTCTGTAATACCCTCGCAGCGGCAGATGATTCTGCCGTATCGGGGATCCTTTTTAACAATCTCTGCTCTTTCTTCAGGTGAAAGCTCAGCCATTTTTATAGGAGCAGGACGGGTTGAAATAAACTCTTTCTTTTTCTCATACTGAGGAGCCATTTTCCTGAACATCTTTCCTACATATCTTGCAATCGCAGGTGCCGCAGTAAGTCCCGGAGATTCGATGCCTGCAACATTGATGAAATGTTCATTTGCCTTACTGGGCTCAATGATAAAGTCGCTGTCTTCTCCTGCACGATGAGCTCTGAGCCCCGCAAAGGAGGTTATAGCGTTTCTTGTTGTCAGTTGAGGAATAACTCCGCGGATAGAGTTCTTCACCTCGTTAAGACCGTCAATTGTTGTGTCAACATCAAGCTTACTGTCAAAATCAAGGTCAATGGCAGTGGGTCCCATAAGAACGTTACCGTGAGCTGTGGGTGAAACAAGAATACCCTTACCCATAGGTGACGGACACTGGAACAAAACATGATTTACCATCTTCTTTTCAACTTTGTCCAGAAGATAATATTCACCCTTTCTCGGAATAAGCTTAAAGGATGTATCGCCTATCATATTAGCAATTTTGTCGGCAAAAATACCGGCACAGTTAATTACATATTTAGCCTTGATAACACCCGTTGCAGTTGAAAGACAGAACATATCGTTTTTGTATTCAATATCAAATACACCGCTGTTTCTCTTTATTCTTGCACCGTTCATAATTGCATTTTCAGCAGCAGCTATTGTAAGCTCGTAGGGACTGACAATACCTGCAGTGGGAGCCCAGAGAGCACCGATTGCCTCTTCACTGATATAAGGCTCCATCGCACGGAGTCTTTCCTGACTGATTATCTCCATATTAGGCACGCCGTTTTCAAATCCTCTTTCAAAAAGAGTTTCAAGAGTCTGCATATCATCCCAGGAGTAAGCCACAACAAGTGAGCCAATATTCTTATAAGGTACTGACAGCTTATTGCAGTAATACGCCATAAGGGACGCACCCTGAACATTAAGCTTTGCTTTAAGAGAGCCTGCTTCAGCATCAAATCCCGCATGAACAATAGCACTGTTTGCTTTTGAACTGCCCATTGCCACGTCACCGCATTTTTCAAGCAGCACTAAATTCATATCAAGCTTACTGAGTTCTCTTGTAATCATAGCACCGACAACACCTGCACCGATTACAGCAACATCGTATTGCATATTTTTTCCTCCAGTCATTTCTGCACCTGATGTACATCTTATTAATATGATAATAACACCAAAACAGAAGATAGTCAACACAAGACGCTCATAAACCTTAATAATAAAAGAAAAAAACGTTTGGATGAAAAAGCAAACTCGTTTGCCCGAAGGGCGACATTGTTCATCATTCATCAGCGGAGCGACTTCATTTTTCATTATTCATTCGAAAATCCGTTCTTCATCAATGAATAATGAAGAATGAATATTGAATAATGAATAATACAAACAAAAAATCCGTCCACTTTCGTGAACGGATTTTCGTTTGGCAGTACGTCGCATTTCAGAACCGACCTTATGTAACGGCTACCGCCGGGGATTTCTCCCCGGCGGCAAATTCAATAATCAGTTGCTGTTTATCTTTCAAATGTTATCGTCTTTGTTTCACCCTCAGCAAATGTTACATTCTGCTCTTCGCCACCGTAAACGCTGACCTTGATAGTCTGATCTTTGTCACTTGTGATCGTGAGTGTAACGTTTTCGGCAGTCCATTCAAGGTCAACCTCAGCATTTGTCCTTGCTCGAAGACCTTCTATACTGCCTTCGCTCCACTCATCGGGAAGTGCGGGAAGTGCTTCGATTACACCTGTGTTTGAGTAAAGGAGCATTTCATCGATAATACCGATTGTACCGATGGTTGTGTCGGTACAGAATACGCCCCAGCCGCCATGAGTATAGTGGTCTGCCATAAGTGAAGTGTAATAGATATTATCCGCCATAAGAGCCATCAGTGAGTTGTAGCAGGAATCTGCATTCTTGAGCCTTGCAGCGACAAGAGCCTTATGTACCCAGCCGTGAGATGCAGTATCGTCTTCACCCTGGTTTTCTCTATTGCGGTTTTCGATAGCCTGATTGCAAGCGTCAACAAGTGCCTGATTATCCTGTGTTTCAAAGGCTGGCCAAGCGGGATAAAGATGACTTATATGACGGTGCTTGTTGTTTTCCTCATACTCCTTCATTGCCCATTCACACAGAGCACCGCTTTCGTCATATTTGTATTCAGGCAGAAGGCTCATAAGGTTTTCCCATTTGGCAATTCTTTCCTCGTATCCGTCAGCTTTCACAACCTTTTCCATTTCGATTGTCATTCTCAGACCGTCTCTTGCTGCTGCGATATCCATAGTAGCATTAGCAGTAATAGTTGAATCGTAGTCACCTAAAGGATAGTTTTCGGGTGAATATGAGGGGATGATAAGATATCTTTCGCCTTCAAGAAGCTCTGTCTTGCCTTCTTCATATCTTGCATTGCCGTCAGTGTCTGTGAAGTATTCGGGAGTTACAATCTGCTCCCAGAAATTTGCCTGCTTTGTAAGAAGAGGAAGAAGAACATCCTTTTCAAGGTCAAGCATTTCACCGTTATACTCAATTGTTCTGTTGCCGTAGCACTGCCAGAATTCATAAATGGGAAGAAGC
>JAZLBS010000021.1:0-12147 GCA_045613805.1 Acutalibacteraceae bacterium | reverse complement strand
CAGAAAGCCGAACTGTAACTATATCCCTCTGTATACATAACAGATACTGTTTTTGGGATTGATACGCTTGTTAATTTCGTGCCTTTGAATGCCTCGCTCTCAATAGTTTCTAATCCATCATTAAGTTCTATATTTGATAACATTGAACAATCATTAAATGCTTTTGTATATATTTTTCTTACAGTTGAAGGCACCACAACTTCTGTTATTCCTGTGCATCCACTGAATGCAGAAGTACCTATCGCTCTCACCGCATAACCGCCAAAATCTTTAGGGATTTCGACTGTTCCCGAAGATGAGGGGTGACACTTAATAACTGTTGCCGTTTTATCTGATTCAATTCTGTATTCTAAAAGCACAAAATTCGATTTTTCAACTTCAAGAATCGGTGCAATATTAATTACAGGTTCTGTTTTTGAATAAGAGGCGGAAACGGAATTGTGCGAATTAAAATATGCATCATAGGCTGTCGGTGCATCATCCATATAATACCAACGGTAGCCTTCAAGGTTTGTAAGCGTATGCTTCATCTGAGCCATTGAAGACTTCATAACAGAAATAGAAGAACGGTAAGATTCTAATGTCTCATCTTTTCCGGAAATCCAAGATTTTACAGTGTTATAGGCACCTTTATCTTTTGCTGTCTGAACAAATGAATATGTATAGTCATAATCCAAATCGTACACTGAAAAGAGCATCTCCAACGATTTCATGTAGTTATCTGCATTTTCGGCAGTTTCATTTGCTTTATAGGCACTCTCAAAACCTGACACAACATTTGTAATAACTGATTCAAATTGAAGCAAACACTCCAAAGCAAAGAATTGTTCAATTATCGCATCAGTCGAAAAAGTGAAGTTAGTAATTGCCTTGCCTACGACTCTTCCTAAATCCATTCCTACAAGTAAAGAACTCCCGAGAGCTTTTAAAACTGCATCTTTAGCATAATCCCAAACTTTACCGATTACATATGAAAATGCATTGTTTATAAAAGCCTGTCCTGCCTCAATAAAAGTAACGGTTGCACTATCAAGCTGTTCGGTTGCTGATTCATATACCTTTTTACATGCTGATTTCATAGTAGTATTTGATGAAGGGCAATTAAGATAAATGCTGTATAAGACATTTTTAACGCTTTCACTGAAATCTGAGAGCTGAGCATATTTGCCTACAGTTGAAAAAACATCATATAAAGTTGTACAAGTTGACATTATCATCTGACCGTCGGAAAGATAGTTGCCTGCCTGTTTATAGAGATTTTTTGTCTCACGTAAACTGAAAAGATGAGAATAAAGTTCTTCAAACTCTTCATCGTTGAAATCAGATAAATCTAACTGTTTTAAATTTATCTGACTAATGTCCATATCTTTGAATTTTCCCAAATTTTTCAAAGTACTTTTTGAAATAGACATAATGGTTTTATTAGCGGAACAATTCCAGGCATCCAAAAACTCATCGTCTTTTACTTGAACATCAAGAATACTCATAAGAATTGCTTCATAATATCCTTCCATGTCCAACAAATCTTCATAAGCTTCAGAAGGATCAAAATTCAAAGTTTTCCAAGCAGCAACACCATTGACAAAAGCAGACTTTTCACTAAGCAATTTATAAAGAGTTGACGCTGAACTTACATTTGAAGATTTGGTATACCAACGCATCTGTTCACCTGCTATGGTTGTCTCTCTTTCACCGTAGGAATTAGCACTACCGCAATAATTATAATTTAACAGTACCTTTGACATATACTGATTAGGGGTTATATCTGAATAATCTACCCAATTATCAGGTTTTTCCCACTCGTCGTCTTCGGCACTTGCTGACATAGAGAAATCAAAGAAATTCCACTCCATTCCTACAAATCCACCCAGTGGTGCACTCGCAAGCACTATCAGAACCACCATAACTGTTGTCAGTGTTCGTTTAAATAATTTTCCCATTTTATTTTCCTCCTTAACAAATGTAAATTAATCAAGTACAATATAACATATTAATTTCTAAAAAGCAACTTATAAAGCAAAACAGCCACTGCACAAAAGTGCAGTGGCTGCTTTCAATCAATCATCTTTCATCTCCTCGTTTAGATAGTCCATATAATGAGCCGTACAGAAATCTTCGTTCTCAAGCAGCTTCGTTGCAAACTCATAACAAGATCTCATACTTCTCTTGATATCATTGACCGTACCTATTTTTATAAGGTGCTTATGGTCATTTGATCTGAGATACACATCAACACGGATCTGGTGTGAGTGTACCGTTGTCTTTATAATCCCAATGAACAGATTTGTATAGCTGAGAGGGTATATATTTGATGTAGATAGTAAAAATACCGTCGGGGATTCAACTTCCTCGACGGTGTTTTTTTATTTACAAATGAGATTTTATCTATCTGTAAAACAGCGTCATAACACCACAATAACAATTAACAAAATATGAATAAATCATGAAAGGGAATTGTGCCCTGTGGCTTCGTGTATCAATTCGTGTATCAAACTTAAAATAAAATACCCGAAACCCCAGTAAAATAAAGGGTTTCGGGTTTAAGGTCATTATTCCCACTCACTTAGTTTTGCAAAAATTTGTTATAAAACGCTGTAAAACAGAGGCTTCAGAGGGGTTATAACTGCCTATTTCAGATATGTTTTCAACACAGTGTATCACAGACAGTATCATTAGAGACAAGCACTCCCCTAAGCGAGGTTTAGCCTCACTTGAAGCTCTGATTTTTACAATTGCAAATGAATTGTAGCATAGAAAAATGCAATTGTCAAGCTTTAAAGTGTTGAAGTTGTTTGAACTCTTCCGCATTTTATTTTTTTAGCAACAAACACCATATCTCCACTCGTTGCACGATCCGTATAATATTGACCTTCCAAAGACTTTGGATCAGATATAGAAAGAGTAGCAGTACCATAATGTATCTCACTTCTTTTCCTGTATTCAGCTTTTGGAGTATTTAGATAACAATATGTCAACTGCATTTCTCCTAAAACATCATCAATAGATGACGAAATGGACTTACTCTTGCTTTCTTCGGTAACAAGCGTAATATGTACAGACAATAATGTTTGTTTAATTTCTAACGAAGCTTTTCTTTCAGTATTATCGTAATTTGATTTCAAGGTACCTTCATAAGATTTTGCCAACTTAGGAGTTTTTTCAAATGGTATAAATCGCCAAAGGAACTTTTCGTATATACCTGAAAATATAACTGCAACACTTATAGCTTCACTTGCATATCCGAACAATTCATATAAAGATAGCCCCGCTATAACATCGTTCCAAGAAACGACACAACGTATTACAAAGAACAAAACGGCACTCCATACACAAATATCAATTAGTTTTTTCTGTTGTTTTTTCATATTATCTCCTTATGAGGTATAATCATATTCAAAAAACGAATATAATCTATCGATAAACGCTGAATATTTATTGATATCCTGTTGAGTTGGGCATAACTTCTTTATTCCATTTGCTTCAAAATAACCAGAAAGCTCTCCCTTATGTGTATACGCATAAGTTACGATTTCTTCAAAATTAAAACCATAAGACGAATACCTTGTGAAATAATAATCTGGAATATTCCAAATCAACGATTCTATTCCGAAAGACGACACCTCATCAGCGCAGCGATATCCACAATCGCTCATTAGATGTTTCATTTTCTTCATAATTCTAACCATTTTTTTATAATTAAAGCTAGTACTTTTATTTTTAGCTTTTCCATTAGCTATGTGTTGTTTAGGAAAATTTCTTATAACTTCACCATCATCTGTAAAAATAATTACACCTTCATGATGGTTAAAATAATCTTGGAGATCGCTTCTGTAATAATAACGCATTGACAGACATGGAACTGCATCTGCTTGCTTTCGATAAGTATTTCCATTAACTTTAATTGATTTATTTCCCCTCTTAACCTGATATGGGAAATTATTTCTCAACACTCTTTCAACTGCATCTTTTAAGTTTGCGGCTTCGCTCCTTTTTTCAGAGGTAAACAGATTAAATTTCTCACCATATGCACTCTCGTGAATATCGTCTCTCATTACAGCGATATCAACATCACTTTCATTTCTAACACAAGTATTATTAGCATAAGACCCCTGAATAAAAACATGAACTCTTTCTGAAGAGTATTTACTACGCATTGAAACCGAATATGCCAATGTATCGCTTTCTAAAAGGCTAACGTCTCTTTGATCATCTGTATATCCTAAATCTTTTAATGCATCTCGAATTGCTTCAATAGTATGCTTACACTGTGCATCTTCTGTTTCACTTAAAGGTGCAGCATATAGCTTAAGCGTTGATTCTTTAAATTTCATATAAATTCCTCCTTTGCGTCATTTTATACATCTCTTCAAAAAGTTGCTTTTAAAACTAATTGTCCTCATTATGTTGCATTGAAAATTTTATGACAGGTTGTTCTCCCATTTCATGGAGATATTTATCAATTTGCGTATTTAGTATGTCATCGGTATCTGCTAATTTTATTCGAGTATCGCTGGTTCTGCTCATAACATATGACAGAAAGATAGGTAAGGTATCATCCTCACAAGGTAAAGTTATGAATCCTTGATATGTATTATTGGTTGTTACATAAAACTTTTCAGATTCATAAACAATGCGAAAAATAATTGTTTTCTTTTTTAGAAGAACAATCATGTCAGGCATTAACGATGGGTTTAATGGTTTTATCTCGTGGAAATATTTCAAGACTGTTTCTGGTTCAACACTATCGTATGCAAAAACAACACCAAAAGGTTTCGTAAATCCACGTTGTTTCCACGTAACTGTATCGATCTCTAACGAAAGATTGGGGAGAATTTGACAACCATCGGGGGTATCTTTTGTAAGCGACTTAAAAGAAGCAATATTATCGATGCTTTCAAAAAAAGCTTCCTTGTTCAGCATAGACTTGACTTCTATTTCCCCGTAAGCTGATTCAAATGGCATCATGAAATAATCACCCATCGGAACAGCGTAAGAAAACAAGTCATCGTACACAATGATGTCCAGCTGTTTACTTACGGTTCCTTGTGAATCAAAACATTCCCCGTTACATAATCCATATCTTCTTGGAAGAAATGGTCTGATAATATCCTTGAGCAGGAATTCTCTCAATGCGCCCTTACTGGCAGAATGATTAACTATTTTGCTCATGTTATATTCTGCTTCCAACTTAGGTGCAGAACTTTTTATTACTTCGTACAAAGTCATAGTAGTTACCTCATCTCAACCTTTCACACAGCGGCAAGATTTCTTCCAGCTTGGCGACGATGCGCTTCTGCTCAGCAAGAGGAGGAAGCGGAACAACTACGCCTCCAACTTGGTTAGGACTAATGTGAGGAACACTGATACCTGTCGTTTCGCCCTCGACCGAGTTTCTAAACAGAGTTGATCGTAACAATAATGCGATGTATTCTTTGGCAATCGCAGTGGTCTCCCGAACACGCAATACCCGTTGAACCAAATATGTATTTTCATCCTCATTAAAAACAGCAACACGAATTCCATCAGAAATCCATGGACGATCTAACCCAATAAGGACGTCACCTTTATGAATTCGATATACATTCAGTTTTTCAGGCATTTCATCAACATACACGGTATCATCCCACCGTGTATCACCTACGCTTAAATTGATACCTCGTAGCAAACGATATTTGCCCGTTTCTTTAAAATCAGCGCTTTTAAACGCAAACCCCGAAAGCATATCAATAACTGTTCCCAACCGCACCCACTTCCAGGTATTAGGAATATCAAACGGAATATCATCCTCTGTAATTTCAGGTAGAAGCTTTTCTTTTTTGTTCTTGCCAGCTTTGATGAGTTCTTGCTTTTCTGCCTGAATCTGCTGAAACAGTTCTTCACCTGTGCCTTCTTCGGGTCGCTGTTCTACTAATTTGCCTTGAATTGCCGTTTGGAGGATAGATTTCTGCATATCCACGGGGAAAAGTTTGTTGAATTCCTCCAGCTTGCTCCACGCCTGCTCGTAGCGGTCAATAAGAGGTAGCAATTCTTCAATCTTTGCCACAATGCGCTTTTGCTCAGCAAGAGGTGGAATTGCAACAGGCATATTCAGGACATAACCTTTTGATATATGTGGCTGAGCACTGCCAACACAATCAGCTAGCACGCGTTTTCTACTAGCCATCATAAAGTAAAATAAATACAAAGGAAAAATTGCGTTACACGGAAGGATGCCAACAATTGACTGATTGCCGCAAGCTTGAATATTTAAAAAACCAACTTTTCCAGCAGTCGCACCCGTTAATGCAATCATTATTGTTCTTGGGGGCATCATTTTGGTACTACAACTATCGAACCCTGATTGTGATATATATTTATCAGCCTCTTCGACAAAACAATCTTGGCAACAACCAGACTGCAACCAAGGAATCACTCCGTTATTCCAGTATTCTATGACTGATGTGGATGGCGTTGCTCCAGCTAAAGCTTCGGTTATTTCTCCAATCCTTAGCCATTTCCAATTTTCTGGAATATCAAACGGGATTTCGTCCTCGGTGATTTCAGGCAGTGGCTTTTCTTTTTTGATTTTGCCTGCTTTGATAAGAGCCTGCTTTTCTGCCTGAATATGTCTGAACAGGTCTTCGCCGGTGCCTTCTTCAAGGCGCTGCTCTACCAGTTTTCCTTGAATTGCTAACTGTAAAATGCTTACTTTCAATTCCTGTGGTGTCATTCCTGAACACCTCCGAGAATGGCGGTGATATCAGCCAACACTCGATCAATCTCAGCATTCAGGGAAGAACGCTGTTCCTGATATCTTTGAATCAAATCCATAGGAGCAAGAATTTCTTCTTCGACGTGAGGATAGCCGCACTGATCAAAATTATAGCCCAACTCTTCTGATAACTGATTAACAGTGAATTTCTTTGATTTATCAAAGCCATCAACAGTAATTTCCTTACGGTTGTTCCACCACTCAACAACAGGTGCAAAGTGTTCAAGCTGCATAGGCTTGGTCTTTGAGAAGTGCTTATAACCTTCGGGCATATCCATACGGTAGAACCATGTTTCTTCTGTCGGTTTTGTTCTGTCAAAGAAAAGAATATTGGTTGTAATTGATGTGTAGGGTGCGAAAACACTACCCGGCATACGAATAACTGTATGCAGGTTAAATTCTGATAAAAGTTTCTTTTTAATATTTACCTTTGCATTATCTGTGCCGAAAAGGAAACCATCAGGCAGAATAACAGCAGCACGACCGTCCTTTTTCAAACGATACATAATAACTGCCATAAACAAGTCGGCAGTTTCACTGCTTGCAAGGTCATCAGGGAAGTGGTTTTTAACATCAGCTTTTTCACTTCCGCCATACGGAGGGTTCATAAGAATAACTTCAAACTGGTCATCAACCGTATAGTCAAGAACATCTCTTAAAAGAGTGTTGTCGTGAAAAACCTGAGGAATATCCAGACCGTGTAACAAGAGATTTGTTACGCAGAGCATATAAGGAAACTGCTTCTTCTCAATACCGTAAACTGATTCACCGTACTTTTTAGCATCTGCAGTACTGTTAACTTGCTTCTGCAATACTTTAAGCCAACTGGTAATAAAACCACCTGTACCGCAAGCAAAGTCTGCCATTTTTTCACCGATTTTAGGCTGAATCATCTGTGCCATAAAGTCAGTTACAGCACGAGGAGTATAAAATTCACCTGCAGAGCCTGCACTCTGTAATTCCTTAAGTATAGACTCATAAATCTCACCGAAAGCGTGGCTTTCTTCATAATCATCAAGTTCAAGTTCATCAATAACATTGATAACCTGACGAAGAAGCACACCGTCTTTCATATACTGGTTAGCATCGGCAAATGTTGTCTGAACGATTGCTTTTTTGATAGGCGTATCTGCAGTTACTTTTACACCTTCAATCAAAACATTACCTGATGAGTCCTTGATATCAGTACCTTTAAGAACCGGGAAAAGAGTATTGTTGACAAAGTTCAGCAATGTATCACCAGTCATAGCTGAACCTGATTTATCATCATGAGCCCAGTTACTCCAGCGGCAGGGTTCGGGAATGATAGATTCATAATTTGTTTCATCAAATTCCCAGTCCTGCTCCTTAGCATCATATACTTTCAAAAAGAGCATCCATGCAATTTGCTCAATACGCTGAGCATCACCATTGATACCTGCATCGTTACGCATAATATCACGGAGTCTTTTTATAAATCCTGATAAGTTACTCATTATAATTATCCTGCCTTATATAATTCTTCTTCCAATTCTTTTATGGCCTGGAGATAGCCTGATTTGCCACCAAAATATGTGGCAATTTTTGAAGGCTTGCCGAATTTCTTAAACGGATCAAGCTGAAGTATTTCTGTCTTTTCGATTTCATAAATACCGGTATTCATATACTTGTCAAGCAACGCTTCCAGCACTTCTCTTGCCACACCGCTATATTTACTGAGAAAATCACGCTTTTTAACATTGTTTGCTCTCTCTCGGCGGGTAAGAGGTTTCTGATCGTATGCAACATGACAAATAAAGTCGAAATCATCAACATCGCTCATTCCCTGATCTGCTTTCATCTGCTCGAGATCAATACCCTGTTCCCTCAACAATTCTCGAATGGCCTCTTTCTTTTCTTCGCTTGTCCATTTAAGAATGAAATTATCAAGAGAAGCGTATTTGCCGAGGATGTTTGACTTTGTATAGTCAACAATGCTTTCCTGACGAAGAAGCTTTCCGTCAGAATCATATACCTCTACACGTTTACCGATGATATGAACATCACAACCGTTTTCATCGACAATAGGTTTAACTCTTGGTGTAGGTGGATCAATAGGACCGGTTCCTCCACCTGGATCGTCAGGTCCGGTACCGCCAGGCTTTTTGGGATTGGGATCATATCCGTCAACCATTTCAATGGGACCGTCCCAATCAGGATCTGAGAACAGTCTTGTAACGTTACGGAAATCCATAACAACAAAGTGACTCTTACCGTCTTTCTCTCTGAGACGAGTACCACGACCGATAATCTGCTTAAACTCAGTCATTGAGCTTATCATTTCATCGAGAACTATAAGCTTAGTCATTTTACAGTCTGCACCCGTTGAAAGAAGCTTTGAAGTAGTAGCAATAACAGGACCTTCGGGATTGACCGAAATGAAATATTTTAATTTACTCTTACCATAAGGATCCGAACCGGTAATTCTGACTACATAGTCAGGATTATCTTTACACATATCAGCGTTAAGATTGGTAAGAGCAGTTCTCATTCTGTCTGCATGGTCTTCGTTAGCACAGAACACGATAGTTTTCTGCATTCTGTCAGTACTCTTAAGATATTCTGTTATCTCTTTGGCAACCTCATAAGTACGGTCTTCAAGAATTATGTTGTAGTCAAAGTCACTGTTAGTATAAATTCTATCTTCAATTTCATTGCCGAATTTATCTCTCTGACCATAACACGGACGCCAACCTTCACCGATATCGGTTTTGATGTTAATTACCTTAAACGGTGCAAGGAAACCATCCTCAATACCTTCACGAAGACTATATGTATATACAGGCTCACCGAAGTAGTCAATATTTGAAATATATTTTGTTTCTTTCGGTGTTGCTGTCATACCAATCTGAGTTGCAGATGAGAAGTATTCGAGAATTTTACGCCAGTTGCTATCTTTTTTCGCAGAACCTCTGTGACACTCATCAACAATAATAAGGTCAAAGAAATCTTTGCTGAACAGCTGAGCGAAACGCTCTACTGCATCTTCACCTGATGTTTCATCGTCTTCGTCAGCATTATTGCCTGCAAGCTGCTGATAAAGAGAGAAATACACTTCGTGAGAAGTTATTGTAACAGGGTCATCTTTTGCAAAATTTATTTTATGAATAGTTCTTTCAAGTGGTGAAAAGTCCTGCTGAATAGACTGGTCAACAAGAATGTTTCTATCTGCAAGATACAAAACCTTTTTCTTCAAGCCACTTTTGAGCAAGCGATAAACAATCTGAAATGCAGTATATGTTTTACCTGTACCGGTTGCCATTACAAGCAACAGACGGTCTTGTCCCTTCGCGATTGCTTCTACAGTACGGTTGATTGCATTACGCTGATAGTAACGAGGGGCATAAGTATTCTGACTGGAATAATAGGGCTGTGCAATAACCTTTCTTTCGTTGTCAGAAATGCCTTCACCGTCGTTAGCTCCGACTTCCCAACGTGCAGTTAATTCCTCAACTGTGGGGAACTCGTCCATAGCTAATGTTCTTTCTTTTCCCGTAAGGAAATCATACTCCTGAAAGCCATCACCGTTGGAACTGTATGCAAACGGTACATCAAGCATTAATGCATATAATTTTGCTTGTTGTAAGCCATAGGAAATAGAGTGGTTATTATCCTTTGCTTCAACAATAGCAATAGGCTTATATTGATTAAGATGCAAAACATAGTCAGCCTTTTTCGGCTTTTCTCTTGCAACAAGATTTCCTTTAATATTAACTCGACCGTCAGTGATTCTTGTTTCCATAGTAATACGGTCAAGACCCCATTTACTTTGAATAGCAGGAGTTATGTAGTGTAGCTTTATATCTTCTTCGGTCATTTGTTTTTTACTTAATATGGGACCCATAAGATGTCCTCCTTTTATCATTATGTATGATATATCTTGATTTACTGATTCTCTTCCGGAACAAATTCCATAATATCATCCACGCCACAGTTTAATGCAGCACAGATTTTACCAAGGGTTTCAACTGTAACGTTTTCGCCCTTGCTCATTTTTGTGATTGTGTAATTGCTAATGTCAGCGACCTTTGCAAGGTCTTTTTTCTTCATATCGTGGTCAATTAAGAGCTTCCAGAGTTTTTTATAACTAACAGCCATAAGTACACCTCTTTAAATATAATTATCCACTTAATATTATATCAACATCAAAGAGTTATTGCAATAAAAAATCGAGCGAAAACTACATTCTGTGTTAAAATATCAGCATAACATAATTGTGCACTTTGTATATTTAAACCTTTTATGATATAGTGTCTAAAAGCCGAAAAAAGTAACAAAAAAATTTGAGGAGCAGTAATAAATACTGCTCCCCTTTTGATTATGTGTGAATCATTTCATGATTGACAATTTCTGTTGCTCTGTTATAGACATTATTCATTGCTTGCACCCAGCTCATCTGGTCATTTTCTTTTAACTCTTCGCTTATACCCTCGCTTTTGCATAATTCTTCTACCAATTGATCGAACATAACTTCTGCCTTTGCATCAACCTCTTGCAAATGACTCCAAAGAGTGCCCTGAGCAAGCAAAGTTGTAAAGGTAACGGGTCTGTGTTCCAAGAGATAATTCATATGTTGAAGGCCCCAATTACCGAGGTGAATCTTCGCCTCTTCTGGTAAAACAAGATTTGGAATTTTATAACCATTAACGATTCTGTAAGTGCCACCGTTTTTCTCAAATGAAGATTTATTATTCATATTAATATCATCCTTTCTTATTTAACAAATACATCGTGTGTGAATTTTGCTCCGAGACGAAAGCCTGAAATGAAGCTATCCGCAGTACACATGCTCAAAAATTCATTGTATGAGTCTGTGTAACTCTCAAGCAGGCGCATTTCATCTTCGGACAGTTTTTCTTTGAACTCATCTTCGGTTTTAACAAGAGAGTTCAGCTTCTTTTTAAGTGATGATCCCATCTCAGGACTAAGCTCCTGCGGCTCAATGTTCCCGTAATAAAATTCTTCAATAAAGCTTTTCATATCGACCTACCTTTCTTTTCGTTTATTGGTTTTCTGTAACGTGCCTGACGGTTAGCTCTTTCGGTTTCTTTAGCTTTGACTACAAGAGAATCAATCTGTTCATCACCGAAGATTTTACGTAGCAGTTTATAGTTCTGAACATCTCTATTGAGCTTTTCGTTCTGTTCAGTTAAGGTGCGATTTTCAGCCAATATTTGCCCTGCATTGACCTTGTCAGCCTTACCCCATAACTTTATACTGTTAAGCTGATTCTGCAGTTCAAAGCACTTTCTTACCGCAGTCTTTGCGAGTTCAAGAAGCTTTTTGAAAAAAGGCTCAACAACCTTTGACTTATAAGCTTTTGCCGTCATAAGCGGTGGTGGTTCAGGTAACTTGAACTCATCATACTCATAAAAATC
>JAZLBS010000020.1:0-11361 GCA_045613805.1 Acutalibacteraceae bacterium | reverse complement strand
CATACGGAAATAAACAGAGTTTGCTCTGCCACTTTGGGTATCAGACTGATATATCTTTGAAGGCTTCATCTGAGCAGTCAACCTTTCCGTTTTTTCTTTTTTATCATTGTAACAAAAAATATTTGATTTGTAAATATTTTTAAAAAAATTATATCAAAACAGAACAATAAACAAAGGCAATAATCAATGCGGAGCCTTGCATATCATCAAGTCGACAGTATGCACACCTGAAGGTGTGATGAGATACAACACGACTATGCCGTGTTGGTGATATACCAAGCCTGTCGGCTTGGATAAAAAAATAAAGGACTTCCGAAGAAGTCCTTTATTTTTTGTGCTTACAACTTGTTTTTGTCAAAAATTGAAAATGCTCTCAAATTGGGATTATCTCTTTTTGTAAACAACCAATTCCGGATTTTCACCGTTTTCCTCATAAGTGCAGACGAGTAAAAAATCCATATTTGCCACAATACCGAAGCAACGGTCACCACCGAATTCACATTCAAGCTGACTGCCAAGATAGGTAGCATTATCATCAAGAAATTTTACTGTCTGTCCGTTCGGAAGACGATAATCAAGATTCACGAAGCTGCCGGGCAAAACATTAAGGTTTTCCACCTTCGGTAAACCTTCAATATTAAGCAAGGTATTAATCTCGTGTATAAGCTGTCCCTTGAACTCTTCAAATCTTTCTTTTCCGCCAAGCTCCCTGTATTTTTCAAAAAAATCAAGGGTATATTCGCCATTGGCATAGCACCACTCGCAGTATTCCTCATTAAAAGAGCCGTCCTTTTCGTGACTTATATTACTGTCATCAACAGTCATACCGCAGCACTCACAAACAAGCTGTCTCGGTGAACCAAGCAAAGTATTGATCGAGACATCAAAGAGTTTTGAGAGCAGTTTTAAAGTTTCGGTGTTCGGAACAGTTTCTCCTGTTTCCCAACGAGAAACTGCCTGACGGGTTACAAATACTTTTTCTGCAAGCTCTTCTTGCGACAGACCTGTTTTTGTTCTCATCTCGAGAATAATATCTTTTGTTTCCATAGAATTATCACCTCGATGTTATTATAATACGAGTCGATAAGTTTTACAAGCAACCCGCTGTTGCTACAAAACTGACAGAAAATTACAACCGAGTGAAAGTCAATCCGTTTGCCCGAAGGGCAACTTCATTGTGCCGTAGGCACACTTCATTGGCGAAGCCACTTCATTTGCCGAAGGCAACCTCGTTTTATGTCCGCAAGTGGAATGAAGTTGAGCTACGCTCAAATGAAGTTATCTGCTAAAGCAGATAAACGGAGTTATGTCCTGCGGACATAAACACAAAAAATAAAAGCAAGTCTTTCGACTTGCTTTATTTTTTGGAGGTACATCGCATTTTTGAACCGACCTTATGTACCGGCAACCGCCGAGGAATTTCTCCCCGGCGGTTTATAAATATGTTTATGTGTTTATATATACTTTTGATATTTACATTCCAATATGACCGTTCCGATAAAAACGAGACGCTTTTTTGAAGATATACACAGTAGCAACACAAGACGCTGCACACTCAGCTATTGCAGTGATACGATGAACAATGTAGTAAAACTCAGGTCTGCCCGCTGCCATTATAAGCATTGAGCCTATGCAATAAACCGCAGTATTTATTGCACCACCGAAAAGCACACTTATAAAAGATGCAGCCAGAAAAACTTTTCTTTCTTTTTTATCCTTTGAAACGGCAAAAGCAAATATTAACATTATTAATGCAGAAATAAGCCAACATCCTATTTCAATAACATACGAAAAAACATTTGACCATAATTCAGATAATGGACCTGTTATAGCAAAAGAGTGAGGTGTGACTGAAAGTAAAACACTGTAAAGTGTATAAGTACAAAATCTTGCAAGAGCACCGCATATGCCCGCTAAAATAAGTTTCTTCTTCATTATATTTTCCCAATCGATTATACAATTTTTATTTTACAACATAGTTGTTCTGCAAAAAGTATTGATTTTGATTGTTGTTATGAGAACAACTCTTCTATACGCCACAAAATGCCACCGAAGAAATTGTATATCTCTTCGCCGATATTAGAGAAGAATCGCTTTACGCCCTCGAAGAAAATCGAAACCTTTTCTTTAAATGTAAGACCGCCTATCATTTCCTCAAAGACTTCGTTGCCGTCACGTATATCAATAGCCTGAGCGTCCTTTTTAGTACCCGAATAATTTACCTGCTTTATCATACAGCTGTCTATTGCTTTTTCTTCAACAACTGTAATAGTACTCGGAACAGATATTATCTGAAGCCAATCATTGCCGCCGAACGCTTCCTCACCTATTTCTATAACGCCCTCTTGTATTGTAAGCCCTGTCATATTATCATTAGCAATAAAGCAGCCGTCTTCAATTCTGACGATATTACCGGGAACCACAAGCTCTTTTATTTTGTTCGCTGCAAATGCACGCTCACCGATCGTTGTAACGCTCGTAGGTATCTGAATACTTGTAAGTGAGCAACGGTCAAATGCACTTTCCTCGATTGTGGTAACGCTCGAAGGAATTACAACAGACTGAAGCGACCAACAGTCCATAAATGCGCCCGCACCAATTATAACAACACCCTCGGGAATTGCGTATGAAGTAAAGCCTTCCATTTTAAAGCACTGCACTACCTTTGTCTTAGCTCTGTCGAAAATAATGCCGTTTTCTACAATAAAGGATGGGTTTGCACTGTCTATTGTTATATCTTTAGTATAGTGACTTGCACGCAAAGCACCAAAGCCGATATGTGTTACACTCTTTGGAATATGTATTGTGTCAATAGCAATCTGTAAAAATGCTCTGTCTTCAATTCTTATAACCGACTCGGGAATTACAATACTTCTGAGTGCTCCACCCTCAAAGGCGCTTTCACCGATTGTTGTAACTGTTGACGGTACAATAAAATCTACCGTATTGTTATTACACGGGAAGAACTCTAAAACAGTTTTGTCCTTATTGTAAACCGCACCCTGCTCGTCTACAACATAAACGGGGTTAGCGCTGTCTATCGTTATGCTGTCAAGCTGTGGGAAAGCTGTCGGTGATATTTCTGTAACACCTTTTGGAATGTGAATACTGTTAAGCTCCCAGCACTGACCAAATGCGTAGTCACCGATGGAAACAAGGCTTTGAGGCAAGTTAATTTCGGTTATCTGCTCACAGCACGAAAAAGCACTATCGCCTATTCTTGTAATGCCCTCAGACAAAACAATTTTTTTCGCCTGTGAAGTTATATCATACCATGTCCAAAGATCAGCATTTAACTCAAAATCGAGCAGACCGTCGGGGAGTTCGCCACTGCCCGAAATTGTGAGTGTAGCGTCGTTGCCGAGCTGCCATTTAATGCCGTTCGCAAGCTCACCGCTTTCAGCAGCAAAAGCTGTAAACGGTATAAAGCTCAGTGCCATAATAAGCACAAGAAAAACAGATAAAACTTTTGTTGTTTTCATAAAATATCCCTCTTTTCGGTTTCAGTATTTCAATCACGAGGTAACAAGCCGTCAAGCTGATTAATCTCTATTCCTTCCCACAGCTCTTTGTTATCTGTTTTTATTCCTGAATAGTCCAGCTTCGGACAGTTGTAAACCCAACCAAATTCTTCAACACTGTCCGGAAGAATAATTTCTTCGAGATACAAGCAATCTGAAAAAGCGTATCCATAATCATTTATGGTAACAACACCGTCAGGAACGGTAAAGCTCTTGTCTGTTTTTCCGCTTGCATAACAGATAAACTGCTTTTTGTCTTTGGAGTAAAGATTACCGTCAATTGCACAGAATGCACTGTTACCGTCTTCCACAACAAACTCTCTTATACTGCCGCCTGTCTGAAAAGGCTTATATCCTATAACAGCCAGATTGCTGTTTATTGTTATCTTTTCAAGATTATTACTTAAAAGGAATGCATAGCTTTCAATTTCAGTAACTGTTTCAGGTATGGTAAATTCAGTGTTCTTATTTGAAGGAGCGTATCTGATAAGCGTGGTTTTATCCTTGTTGTAAAGATTACCCATTTCGTCGGTGGAGAAATATTTGTTGTCAGCGTGCACCCTGAAGCCGTCAAAAACGGTATTAGGTACATCTATGTACTTGCAGCTTGCGGGAACACTAATGTAACCGAGAGCATCGAATTCAACAAAATCAAAGGCACTTATTTCCACGGTACCTTCTTTTACATCAAGGTCAATTTTTTCTGTTGTTTTGCCTGAATAGCCAATCATACTTTTCCCCGCATAAATAAGTCCTTCGGGTTGATTTTTTAACCATGCAGTACCCTCAAAATCCTCTATAGACAATTTTATATACTTATCGGGGAAGTTTATTTCTTTAAGATTTTTGCAACCGGAAAAAACTCCTCCACATAACATCTCAAGACTTTCGGGAAGAGTAATACTTTCAAGGTTTCCACAGCCATGAAAGGCCATCTCGCCGATTTCAACAAGTCCTTCAGGCAGGATAATCTGCTTCATTTCACAACTGTACAAAGAATCGTAACGAAAGGCATTTTCACGGATATACTTCGTACCTTCTTTTATTTCAACCACACCGTTTTCAGGTACTTTGCCCTTATATTTATAAGCAATCTTGCCGATATACATAACTCCGTCAGGGTGATTATTACACCATTTTGAATCAAGAAGTTCATCATTATTTATTATTTTAACCGTATCGGGCACTATGATATTTTCCAGTCTTTTTGCCTGGCTTTCATTTATCATATCGTAACCAAGCTCTACCACAGGCTTACCGTCAATGCTTTCGGGTATTTCAACAGTATCCGATATTCGTCTTATACCTTCAATGCATACCTCGTTTTCATCTGAAACGCTATAATAAAAATTACCGTCAAAAACACAATTATCACTGTATTTATAAACAACAGGTGTATTCATATCAAGATATCCGTTCTGCCAAAGGGCAGATAAACCTATCACTATAATGCCAACGAGTATAATCACAGGGATAGCTATTTTCTTTTTCATTTTTCTTTCTCCTGTTTTACTGCTCAACGGGATCAGATTCAGTTTTCTTTTTATAGAACAAGCTTAAAGCCTTATAACATACAATGAATCCCACCACAGAAGAGATAACAGTTCCTGCTATTGCAATAACGGACATGGCAGTTGAATTGTTTGCCATCATTGCAGGCATCTGGTCATCTTTGGCAGCCTCGGCAATTTTTAACTGGTTGGAATATCTTAAAAAGCTGACTATAATTGATGAAATGCCGCTGATGATACCGGTTACGGGAACTGAAAGTGCATTTGCGGGAATGTAAAAGCTGATTGCACCGTAGTGGGATTTTGCCATTCTGTAGCCTGCAATATACACAACTGCAAAGGCGATAACATTAGCAAGCCATTTTGCAAGATAACCCGAGAAAACTAATGCATCTGAAGCAAATGTGCCGTACTCGGGATTGATAAATGCCCTCAGATAAGAAGGAAGTGAGCCGACTACAACGCTGACAACAGCCGAGATAATAAAGGTAATAATAAATGCGATTCTTGCCTTAGAAAGAGATATGTTCAAGGGATGTGCAGGGATTCTGTCATTTAACCCCTCAAGGATTGCGAATGCCATATATGCGGCAATAACAGCAGGCACAAGGCAGAAGATACTGCTTACGGTTATTATTGTCGAACCGGTTGACGCGGGAATAAAGAAGGCCATAAGATACTGAAACACATTACTTATAAGTGAAGAAAAGAGTGTTCCCACCGCTGCACCGAAGTAGTAGCAGCCGAGAAAGCGGATTGTTCCAATTTTGTTTCCCGTAAGCTTTTTGCCGACAAAAATAATAGCGGCGATTGTAACGATGTTGATAAGAAGATTTGCAACGCTCATAAGTGCAGAACTGTAATAAGAGGCAATAGCAGAGTCCTCCATATCTTCGAATATACCGTCATACCGGGACATTACAATAACATCGCTGATAGCTGAAAGAATTTTATTCAGCAGAAATATTGCAGCATACCATATCACTATAGCCTTTTTTGTAAGTGTTCTGTTTTCCATTTTTCTTTCTCCTTTTACAGGAACTTGCGATCCTTTGTTGTGTTTTAATTCTACAATAAAAAATAACTTTTTCAATGTGAACTTTGATACTTTTTGTTTCTGAAAGTATTAAACAGATACTTTTTTATGATTATTATTTATTTATGCATAGCAATTGAAAGACAATCAAGCAGCCGCATAACTGACAGCTGCCTGATTGAAAATGTTATTTTAATTTTTTATGCTGCCTGCAGAAAAGAATCAGTTTATTCAACTATCAATAGTGGTAAATACCGCAGGAGCATTCCTTGTTTGTTTTGAACAGCTTCCAGAAGAAGAGACATAACTTGTACCAGAATCCGCCCTTGTGGCAAAGGTGTCCGCAGCCGAAAGTAAAATCGTATCTGCAGCCGTAGTCACATTTACCGTCGTGATTTTCGTCAATATGATTAAGCATAGGAATTGATGTCTGTTCTACCAAAACAACGCTACATACAGAGCAATGTGAACCCTCTGTACGACCATTCTTTGTACAAGTAGCAGCAACTGCTTTGTCTGTTACCGCTTTATGACCGGTAGCCGGAATGGGTTCACCCTCATTAAACCATATTCCGCAATAATTACAGTATTCTCTTTTTGTGTGTCCGTCAGCAATACAGGTAGGATCATATTTTTTCTGCACATGCACAGACTTTACATGATTATTCATATCCTTATCGAGAATCTCATATGAGCTGAGATATCCGCACCAGCATGCGGTACTCTCAAAGCCTTTAGCCATACAGTGAGGTTTTGCTCTAGTATAAGTAGAATATGAATGCTCTGAATGGAATTTTACACCTTCAGCTGCACCGAGATAATGGGAAAGCGGCCACTTTTCACCCACTCCCGCAGGTATTACATATGTAATATAATTTAACAATGAACATTGATCAAAGGTTCTGTTAGCAAGTCTGCCGGAAGAAGCTCCGTAGGCAATTCCTACGTATGACAGTGTGTTGCATCTATAGAAAGCGGCTGTATATGTGTAAACATTTTTCGGTAAAAAGATACTATCAAGTCTTTGACATGTATGAAAGGCATAGTTAGTGATAGTTAACGAATCTTTACCAGCTGTAAAATATACACTTTCGAGCTTTTTACATTGTAAAAAAGCCTGAGCTTCGATGCGTGTTAAACTTGACGGAAGAACTACTACCTTTATATCATCATTATAAGCAAAGGCATGTCTGCCGATTTTGTGAACGCCCTCCGGAACGACAACATATTCCACACCATCAGCAACATCTGTTACGGTTTTTATACCATTATCGTCTACCGAATAATACAAACCGTCTTCATAATAACTTTGTGTAGCCGCACTTGCTGCCATCGGTACAACCGACATAAGCATAAGTACCGCTAATAATAAGCTAATAACTTTTTTCATTTTGTTTTCCCCTTTTAAAATTTATTTATCTCAATACAGCAAGCCGGTTAAGATACATAGTTAATTGTATACTCTGTAATTACATCTGCGTGTGCCGAACCTGACACAGAGATTGCGGCCTTCGCTGTAAAATAAATATCCATAGGTACAGTAATTTTAAGATTAATGAGTCTTCCCTGACTGTCATATTCTGCTTCAAGAACTGTACCTGTGTATGTTGTCTCGGCCTGATGTACTACTACGGGGCCAAGATCAAGTGCACCGTAATTTACAGTGCTGATCACACTCACATTATTAACAGGCTCTTCTGTTACAGAAGTACCGTCATAAACAGACATTTCGGGAGCAAGAACGATTTTTATTTTTGAGCCACCTGTCTTTGTGGAAGTGCTTTCTGTAGAAATAACACCCGCAGAAAGAAGAGAAGCATCTCTGCCACAAGGCTCTATCTTGTCGCCGATTTTTGTACCGTCAACGTTTTTTCCCTGAGTGAAAACATATGTGTTTTCTGTAACTCCGGTGTAGGACTCAACTACCGCAGACATAATTGATTCCGTAACAGAAGGAAGATCCGCTATCCTGACGGAAACATCATCAGTCTTTTTCACTATAACGGTACCTCTATAATTTTTAAGACTGTTTATGCCGTTGTTGTATTTCACCACCACCTCATCCTTTTCCGCCGGAACCGTATCATCCCCGCAGAAGGGACACTTCAAACCGAAAAGAGTGAAAACTTTTTCAATTAAGTTATGAAAAAACGCCTTTAATATTTCTGTTACCGAAAAGGACCCTGTCTGTCCCGGTTCATCGGCTGTCTGTACTGCATCAACTGCATATGCGGGCATCATACAGCTGAAGAGCAAAACAACAGCCAACAGCATCGCTGTTATTTTTTTGTTTTTCATATTTATACCTCATTACTTATTATTTTACAAATATAGCCTTGATGTAATAATCAAACCACTCTCTGATAAGCTCGAGAAGGTGCTTGAAAAATTCGATACGGAATGAGAAAATGTTGGAGTTTTCTATATCCGGGTCAACACTTCTGAATTCCTCAAAGCTGTCTGTCCAGAAAATCATAAGGTTACTGTATTCACCGTAAATCTGGCTGTAGTCAGCGGGAATAAAAAGCTCACCGCAGCGTCCGTCCTTTGCATATCCGCTGGTTTTATAGCTTTCATATGAGCCGTCATTTTCATCATAATAAAGAAGCACATAACCGCCGTTGGGATGCTCATATGCACCTGTGATAACAATACCGTGGTAAACGGTAAACATATCTGAAAGCTCTTCTTCAACGGGGAAGAATTCGAAAAGAATAAGATTTCCGTCAAGAGCACTCTTTACAAGCTTTTTAAGCTGTCTTGTATATTCTGCACTGCCGGGCTTGAACGCCTTATCCTTGGGAAGAATTGTTGCTGCTGAATGAGCATTATAGTAGTTAAGAAGGCTTATAAGCTCCGGTGTGGGCTTAAGGTCACGGACACAGGTTGCACCCTCCTGAGTAGAAACTATATCAAGAATGCCCTTTTTCTGCAGACATACGGTGTTTGCAAAGCCGATGCATGAGCCGTCCCATTCCCATGTGGAATATGTGGAAAGCACTGTTGCCAATATTCCTGCCGGAAGAGCAAGAGGAATTGTACCGCCTGCAAGACAGGTGCTTGAAACGAGTCTTAACTGATGCTCTTTTGTCATATAATATCTGTAACCGTCAAAGTCGAAATAGTCACTGGTGTTTGTAAAATTATAAACATCAGTAGGAAGAAGCTGAACAGGTGTTGAAATTGCATAGAAGTCATAAACTCCGCTTTCTTCCATATATGTATCATAAACTGAACCCGATGCATAATACAAGTCTTCACCGCTCGGTAATTTCCAACCGATGATTGCTTCATCACCTGAAATAACGTGCATATAATCATCATTTACCGTCAATGTTGAGTCATATTCATACGCAACATCAGCTTTTATACTGCCGTTGGGCATATGGTAGCGGAAAATGGTAGCACCTTCAGGTAATTCATCGGTAACATTTGTAACCTTAAAGCCGTAGGCTGTAAGACTTCCGTCGGTGATAAGAGTGATTTTAAAGGATGAATCGGGAACATAAATAGTCTCACCTGCGAGCTCATCACCCTGATAAACACCAACAAGATTCTGCTTACTGTCATAAATTGAAATAATATCACCGATTTTGTTCTGTTCACCTTCTTCAAGCACATCGCCGATTGTTATATCTTCATCTTCAAAGTAAATCTCATAATAATCGTCACCGTCTTCAACATAAGTGTTGTCAGAGAAGGTTACAAAAAGGCCTTCAGCATCCTTATTGCTGTGAGTATAGTCCCATTCACCGTAAAAATCGTTCTTATATCTGTGCTCACTTTCGGGAAGTGTCTGCTGTGCGTTTACGGGAAGCACGATACAGGAGCAAAGTAAAATAATTGCAAGAACTGATGATAATAAAGCTTTATATTTTTTCATTGCTGTGTCCTCCTTTCTTCATTTACAGTTATTAATAATGATAGTTGTTGCCACAGGCACACTCTTTATTTATTCTGAATAATTTCCAGAATAATTTGTAAATCTTATAAATGAAAACTTCAAAATCTGAAGCATCATATTTTTGAGCTTTGTGACAGATGCATCTGCAATCTGCCATTACACCGCAGTTTTCACAATAAACGTTACCGTCAGCGGCAGGAAGGTCGTAGTCCATATAATGACCGTAGCTTTCGTCAATATGCTCATAGGGCTGTGCATTGCCGCAAGGGCAATTGTATGTAAGAATTCCGTCTTCAGTGCAGGTGCTTTCCTTTGTAACACGGGGAATGAAAATATGCTTGTGGTCCTTGTCGAGATAATCGAAAGTAACACCGTATTCGTTTGCATATCTTTCTGCAGTAGAGCCGCTGTAACCTACAAGCTTCATACCTCTTCCGATGTCACCGATTTCACATTCGGGATTCATAATAAACATAACTGTATGGCCATCGCCCCAGTAGGAGTAATAACCAAAATCAAATGCATAATCTTCAATTTCTTCAACTGTTGAAGGAATTACAATAGCCTCACAGGATAAGCCATAAAATGCACCTTCCGGAATTACCTTGAGTGTAGCGGGCAATTCAAGGTAACCTACACTACAATTCTGAAATGCATAAGGTTCAATTGTTTCAACAGTATCAGGTATTGTGAGATCGGAAATATACCAGCCGAAAAAACAACCTGATTTGAGAGTTTTAACGGATGATGCAACTGTATAACGGTCACTGTTACCGTTAAAGAGAATCAGCTCGGTTTTGTCCTTGTTATAAATTGAGCCGTCCTCATCAATTGAAAGGTAGGGGTTGTTTTCATCAATAACAACCTTCATACCTGAATTAATATTGATGATTTCTGAAATACCTTCACCGATATAAACAGTTTCTAAGCTGAAGGAATCGTAGCCCTCATACCAGCCCCATTTGTAGCTGTTGTAAAAATCGGCATAGCCTTCGCCTTCAACAACAGCACAGCCGTCTTTATAAACAGTGCAGAAAGCAGTTTCGTCATCGTTGACAACTCTTTTAAAAAGCGCTTCACCGTGAGAATGATCTGCCGCAAAGGCAAAGGGAACGGTTGTTACAATCATTAAGATTGCAAGGATGATTGATAAAAATTTTTTCATTGTTTTTTCTCCTTTCGGGGTTTAATTTTAATATAAAAAAACTGTTCAGACGCACAACAAAGCACACCTGAACGGTCAGTTACCAATTTTAAGCATACGGAAATAAACAGAGTTTGCTCTGCCACTTTGGGTATCAGACTGATATATCTTTGAAGGCTTCATCTGAGCAGTCAACCTTTCCGTTTTTTCTTTTTTATCATTGTAACAAAAAATATTTGATTTGT
>JAZLBS010000019.1:0-4427 GCA_045613805.1 Acutalibacteraceae bacterium | reverse complement strand
CCGCAAGCACAACCCTCACGATTATCTCATTGAAAGCATTGAACTTTTAGGCAGTGACGGAAAGCTTGATTTTACAAGAACTGAAGAATATCTTGAAATAAACATCGAAGATAACTTCAATAACGATTTACCCATTTGCTTCAAAATGGAGATTGGTTAAATTGTGAAAAAATCTGCGGATTTAAATACTGCCAAGTTATCCTCATAGATAAATAACCTTAATTCAGAGCAACGAAAAGATCTTAGAGGGTATTTCGGCGGCGGTGCTGATACACGTTTCTGGAGAGCTTATCAAAAAGCTATAGCTGATATGCGTCCTGATTTTACCCCCGATGGACTTGATGATTTTTGGTTGAATGAAACAAAAGTATACAACGCCGAAACACTTTCAATGCTTCGGGAAATTACAGAAAAAGTAAAACTTTTAGTATCTGAACGATTAAATGAATATTTTGGTGACAGTTGGTTAATCAAAGGTCTCCCCAAAAATATTTATACTAAAGCAAAAAGTGAAGCCGATGAAGCTATGTATATCCATGTGACCAGCACAGGAGAAGAGATTGATGTTCCGGTTTGGGATTATATAACTCTTCCCGATTGCAAAGAAATTATTATAAACGGAAAGAATTGGTCATTGTTCTTTGAAGATACATTTGTGCGTCCAGAAGAAAGCAATATTGCCGGTGGAAAGGATGTAAAGACCGATTGGCTTTTAAGAGTAAACTCCATTTCCAACAAGTTAAGCAAAGAAAGTTACAGTGTTCCAGTCGATGAATATAGTTATATAAAAAGTATTCACGAATGGTTAATGGGAATCCTTATTTTTTAAAGTAATTCTGTTTGTTGAAACAAAATTACAATGAATTTATAAATCCATAAAAAATATACTGGACTTTCCTTGAATCCTATGGTATAGTGCTACACTACAAGGAGGTGCAGTATTATGCCACAAAAAATAAACATAACAACAGCAAATAATATTATAACGGCCGTATCACCGGGGATAATCTCGGAGGTGCGGTCGTTTTGTTATGTGTGAAAGGAGGAGTGTTATGAGAACCTTGCTTGAAGAATTGTGGTACGGCAATGTGTACCCACAAGAGCAAAGCACCGAACATAACAGTGAAATCAAGGAGCTTATAAGTCTTATGGGCAAGAATAGAGAAATATTATCATCAGTCCTGACAGCAGAGCAAAACCTGACACTTGAAAAATACGATGATTGCCTAAATGAAATGAATTCAATCATTGAAAAGGAAGTATTTGCTTATGGCTTTAGGCTCGGTGGTAGGTTGATGCTTGAAGTATTAACTGACCACCCGTAATGCTGTCGACCATACACAAAGGAACTACACCGGTTTTTATAGCTTGGTGTGGTTTTGATTTATCCTGAAATATTTTTATTCGTAAAACAAAGTCTATTTCTTCATTATTATATACTAACATGAACCTAGCAACAAGATTTTTGTTGAAATCATAACAGATATGATTTCATAATCTACCAGTTAAGTGTTTTATATGGTCTTGGTTGTTCCTTTTAAAATGCGATTTATTGTGCTGACACTAAAACCATATTTTTTCGCAAGAAAGTCTACTCGGTAACCGCTTGCATAATCGTTATGAATATCCTCCTTGGCACACATGGTTGGTTTTGACATTCTCGGGGAAGTTTTCATCATTCTGTATTGCGTCTTGCTCCCATCAATTATATAGAATTCAAGCAGGTGTCCGTGGTGAACAATAACCTTTTGTATTACAGTTCTCCATATGCGTTGTTCATTTGAACTATCTAAATCATAATTTATAACAGCCTCCATAATATTATTTCATCAATATAATTGCAATAGCTTCGCGACCTCTCCGCTTCTTAAGTCCCAAAATACGTGCTCAAATCGCCGGTTTCCTCCTTCTATCCAAATTCCTGTTGAGTTTACCACCAACATATGCTATATTTTATACTGAAGAAAACATATAATCATAGTAAGGGGTACCAACTATGCCTAACGAAAATACAAAGCGAATAATCATAGATATCCTTCGCATACTCGAAGAATACAGCGACGAAAACCACACCCTGACACAAAAGGATATAATCGACCTTTTGTACAAAGAACATAACATTGTGGTTGACCGTAAAACTGTCAAGCGCAACCTTGAAAAGCTGATAGAGATGGGATATAGCATCGAGTGTGATCCTGCAACAAAAACGGTAAAAGCCAAAAACGGCAGCGAAGAAACAACTGAGATTCTGACAGATTTCTACCTTGAAAGAGATTTCACTGAGGGTGAGATAAGACTGATAATTGACAGCCTGCTCTTTTCAAGACATATACCCTATGGTGACAGAAACAGACTTATTGAAAAAGTTGAAAAGCTCACAAGCAAATACTTCAAATCAAGGGTTTCCCATATAAGCACAGTAACAGAAAATCTACCGGGAAATAAAGCACTTTTCTACACTGTTGAAATGCTCGATGAAGCTATCTCTCAGAATAAAAAAGTCAGCTTCAATTATGAAAAATACGGAACCGATAAAAAGCCTCACCTCAGAACTCGCGAAAGCACAGGTGAAGCTATCGAATATATCATCAACCCCTATCAGATGGTAACCGCTAACGGAAGATATTATCTCATCTGCAATCTTGATAAATACTCCGATCTCTCCAATTACCGTGTGGATAAAATCAAGAACATAAAGATTCTCGATGAAAGCAGAAAGCCTCTTAAAGAGGTCAAGGGCGGTGAGCACGGACTTAATCTTCCCAAGCACATGGCAGAGCATATTTATATGTTTGGTGGCGAAAGTGTAAGGGCAGAGTTCGTTACAGATAAATGGATGACAGACGAAATTATTGATTGGTTCGGTCAGGATGTTACCTTCCGTACCCTTGAAGAAAACAGAATCTCTGTCTCGGTCAGGGTTAACGAAAAAGCTATGGAAAAGTGGGCGATTCAGTACGCGCCATATGTTACGGTCATTTCCCCCGAAAGTCTGGTTGCATCGGTTAAGTCTTCATTGGAAAAGGCTTTGGAAAACTACAAATCACCTTAAGAGTGTGCCTTCGGGCATGCTCTTTTTAGTGATGGGTTATTTTTGGTACATCGCTTGTGGTATTTATTATGTGTAAAGAAAAACATAACAAATACGAAAGGATGTTTACCATGGCAGAATTTAAAGACATTATCGGTTACTCATCAATCAAAAAGGAGCTTATGCAGGTTGCAGACGTACTTCTCAATAAGGAGTATTACGAAAAACTTGGCGTTAAGGTGCCGAAAGGACTTCTGCTCCACGGTGTACCCGGGGTAGGCAAAAGTCTTATGGCTCAGGAACTTATCGACACCGTTGACCTCCCTTACTATATCTGCAGAAAGAATAAGCCTGTTTCAAATTTTATTTATCAGATAGAAAAGACCTTTGATGAGGCTTCGGAGAATGCACCGGCTATTGTTTACCTCGACGATATGGATAAGTTCGCAAATACCGACGATGATCACAGCGATTACGAGGAGTTTGTGGCCATTCAAGCATATATTGATAAGGTTAAGAATGAGGATGTTTTCGTTATTGCAACGGCTAACAATTTAGACAACCTTCCCGAATCCCTTCTTCGTGCCGGTCGCTTTGACAGAATTATCGAGGTTGATACACCCACACAAAAAGATGCTGAAGAAATCATCGGCCACTATCTCTCCAACAAGAAAATATCCTCCGACTGTGATATAAAGGCAATAACCAAAATAATGAACGGCAACTCCTGTGCAGAGCTTGAAACCGTCATCAACGAAGCAGGTGTTTATGCAGGCTATGAACGATGTGACAGTATAAAAATGGAGCATTTTCTCAAGGCGGCAATCAGGGTACTGATGCACATTCCCGAGTCGGCTATCAACCGAAGCGAAGACGAAGATACGGAACAAATAAGACATATCGCATACCACGAGGCAGGTCACGCAGTTGTAAGAGAGGTTCTTGACCCGGGAAGTGTTACTATTGTTTCAACCTTTGGCACAAGCAGTATCCGACACAGAGGTATTATGGCGTGCTGTCCCGATAAAAGCTTGCTGTACAGTCGCAAAAGAGAGATTGATATCTACACCTCTCTCGGCGGTAAGGCTTCTGTCGAAAACAAGTTTGCCATTATTGATACTGGAGCTGTTACGGATTTGAAAGACGCATATCTCAATATCAAGGATCTTATCGCAACAAAGGCGATAAACGGTTTTGCACTTTACAGCAAAAGACCCGGAAACTGTACAGAAACTCTCGACGAAAGGCAGGAAATCGTCGCTTCTGCAGAAATGGAACGTTATTATCTTAAGACGAGAAGAATTCTGATTGAAAACAATGAGTTTCTTGAAAAGGTAGTACAGGCACTTATGGAAAAGAAAATTCTTTGCTCGGTTGATATTGAAAGAATCAAGGC
>JAZLBS010000018.1:0-37000 GCA_045613805.1 Acutalibacteraceae bacterium | reverse complement strand
CCGAGTATTCTCGAAGCCATTCTGTCTGGATGGAAAACATCAAGGTTTTCGAGTTTTTCACCTGTACCGACGAATTTGATAGGCTTACCTGTAACGGCTCTGGCTGAAAGCGCCGCACCGCCTCGGGTGTCACCGTCGAGCTTTGTCAGGAGAAGGCCGTCGATGCCGAGTGCCTCGTTGAAGGAGGTAGCAACGTTAACTGCGTCCTGACCGGTCATAGAGTCGACTACGAGCATAATTTCGTGGGGATGAACCTCTGCTTTGATGTTTTTGAGCTCTTCCATAAGCTCTTCATCAACATGGAGACGGCCCGCTGTGTCAAGAAAAACATAGTCATAGCCGTGGTCCTTTGCGTGAGCGACAGCCTTACGTGCAATCTCAACAGGGTCAATCTGACCGAGCTGGAAAACAGGAACGCCTGCCTTTTCACCGACAACCTCAAGCTGCTTGATAGCGGCGGGACGGTAAACGTCACAACCGACAAGAAGAGGTCTGTGGCCTTGGTTTTTAAGCATAAGTGCGAGTTTCGCACTGTGGGTGGTTTTACCTGAACCCTGTAAACCGCACATCATAACGATCGTGGGAGGGTGGTTGGCTGTATTAAGTCTTGACTTGGTACCGCCCATGAGATTGGTAAGCTCCTCATTGACGATTTTGATAACCATCTGTGAGGGGGTAAGACTTTCCATAACCTTTTCGCCTACGGCTCTTTCGGTTACGGTTTTTGTGAAGTCTTTGGCGACCTTGTAGTTAACGTCAGCCTCGAGGAGGGCTAAACGAACTTCTCTCATGGCTTCCTTTACGTCGCTTTCGGTAAGGGCACCCTTACTTTTCAGCTTTTTAAAGGCGGCTTCCAGTCTGTCTGAAAGACCTTCGAATGCCATCTTGAATCAATCCTTTCGGGTTAGGGTGCGATAAACGAACCCTTTATTCGCCAATCATTTGTGTTAAAACGGAAATTCTTGCCACAGCATCGTTGATTTCACGGGAAAGGATAGTTCTGCGGTTAACCTCATTGATAACCGAGGTAAGCTCGCTGATTTCAGAAAGACCCTTTCTCATTTTTTCAAGTCGCTCGCACAGACCGATGTGCTCCTCAAAGGAGAAAAGCTGAGCTTCCGCTCTTTTGATGGCATCGCGTACACCCTGACGGGTAATGCCTTCGTTCTCTGCGATTTCGGCAAGAGAGAGATCGTCGTTGTAATAATAGCTGATAAAATCCTGCTGCTTCTGAGTGAGAAGCTCACCGTAGGTATCCAGAAGCATAATAACATCGAGATTTTTAGCCATTATTTCACCCCTCTTTCCGTGTCTGTAAAGAAGATTTACTTTACAGCTTGCCTATTATACTAAAAACATCTGTAAAAGTCAATACCTTTACAGATGTTTTTTCAAAAAAGTTTTGGATCCAATCAGGGGACGGTTCTGTGTCTTGACGAAAAGCAAACAGATTAAGTGCAGGGTTAGGCTCCCTGTGCTTTTTTGCGGACACAACTCGCCGTGACCGCCATTCCTTTATATTTTTTCTCGCTTTCCTTTTATAACCCATTCCCTCCGCGACTTCTGCAAAAAAAATTATGGTCACGGCTGACCCGCGACCATAACTTTTTCACTATTACTTATTACCTTTTACTTCCGTGATGTGCTTTGCACATTACGGTAAGTCGTCCTCATTCTCGAGGTTATGCCATACATTCTGTACGTCATCATTATCCTCGAGCATGTCGAGAAGCTTGCCCATGCACTTAAGATCGTCGGGATCTGAAAGTGCTGTTTCTGTGTTGGGGATGTATTCCACTTCAGCGGAAACGAACTTGTAGCCCTTGGCGTCAAGGTCGTCACGGACAGCACCGAGATCGTTGGGCTCTGTACGAACTACATAGATGTCTTCTTCGTCAGTGATGAAGTCAACTGCACCTGCTTCAAGTGCATCCTCCATAAGCTGGTCTTCGACAACATCCTCTGCTTCGATAACGATTACACCGTAGCGTGTGAACATAAAGGAAACACAGCCCTGCTGACCGAGATTACCCTTGTTCTTATCGAAGTAGTGACGCATTTCACCTGCAGTACGGTTGCGGTTGTCGGTGAGGGTTTCAACGATAACTGCGATACCTGAGGGACCGTAGCCTTCGTACATAATAGCCTCGTAGTTTGCACCGCCTGTTTCGCCTGAAGCCTTTTTAATGATTCTTTCGATATTATCGTTGGGGACGTTGTTTGCCTTAGCTTTGGCAATAATGTCCTTGAGCTTTGAGTTTGATGCAGGGTCGGGGCCGCCGTCACGGACAGCGATGGCAATTTCTCTGCCTATTTTTGTGAAGACCTTAGCTCTTGCTCCGTCAGTTTTTTCTTTCTTTCTTTTAATGGTACTCCATTTTGAATGGCCTGACATATTATTCACCAATCCTTTTAACTAAATTTAACCTATATAATGTATCACTTTTCCGATTGTTTGTCAACTACAGGAAGATTGTTTTTTTAGCTCCTGTCATGATATTTGTTTCCGGATATATTTAACCGTAACATCGGAACGGTCAAGACCGTTCCCTACAAGGATGCCCTGTATTATATCAAAGCGTAACCCTGAAGGTAATCTCTTTCGTTCCGTTGGCAATTGCCTTGATTTTGCCTTTGTGTCTGTCGACAATGGCACTGGCGATGGAAAGACCGATACCGTAACCGCCTGTTTCTCTTGAACGGGAGCTGTCTGCGCGGTAGAAGCGGTCGAAAAGCTTTGAAACCGTTGACGGGTCCACATAATCGGTGGTGTTGAAGGCATCAAGATAAATGCCGGGGCCGCTTTTGTAAAGGGAGATTTTAACCGTTCCGCCCTTGTTTGTGTATTTTATTGCATTGTCGCAAAGAATTGAAACGAGCTGTCTGATTTCTGCTTCATTGCCCCAATAGCGTATGTCGGGAGTGATAGAGAAAAGGAAGGTGAGATCGTTGATTTTTGCTCTTGATTCAAAGTCGCAGGCAGTTTCGATTACCGCTTCGCTGAGATTGAAATTCGTTCTCTCGGAGGTATCCTGTGCCTCATTGAGCTTTGTCAGCTCCACAAGGTTTTTGACAAGAATGCTCATTCGGGAGGTCTGGCTTTTAATGCTTTGGGTCCATTCGCTTTCACCGTGGCACATTTCAAGCACTTCCGCATCGGCAGAAATAATGGTGAGAGGAGTTTTGAGCTCATGTCCCGCATCGGTTATAAACTGCTTTTGCTTGTGTATGCTTTCGGCAACAGGCTTAAGGGCATTTTTCGAAAGAAGATAGATGATACCAAGAAGCACAAAGAGAGTAATGACACTTACGGTAAGGGAGATGGAAAAGAGGGTTACGATTTCTCTTACCTCGTTTTCAAAATAAAGGAAAACCATCATTCCTCTGTTGCCTTCCTGTGTGTAAAGATAACGGTAAGCGTCAACGGTGCCGAAGCCCGGCTCTTTGCCGTAAACCTGACAGGCATAGTCAAGAGCCCTGCTGTTGTCAACGGTGGCAATGTTTTCCGTAGAGATTTTTGTAACGACGTTGCCGACCATCTCAACGACAAAAAATCGGGTGGAGTAAGGCGTTTCAAGGGTAATTTCAAAATTGCCGAAGGGATTGAAAATGTCAGGATGATAAGCTCCGCCGGGTTCGTCATAGCCCTTTGGCAGAACACCGTTGTTGGCGGTGATAACCTGAAGTATCTCCTTCATTTTGACATCCTTCTGATAAATGCTTATGGCATTGACTGTCATAATCTGTACAAGCATAAGCGAGCCGAGGGCAAACATGGTTATGACGATGAATTTAAGCTGAAGTTTTTTTAACATAAATAAGCATCGGCAGTTTTGCCGCCCCTTTCTTACTTTGTGATTTCCTCAAGGGTGTAGCCTACACCGCGTACTGCCTTGATTTCAAGGCTTGCTCCGAGATTTGCAAGCTTTTTGCGCAGATAGGAAATGTATACCCATACAACATTGATTTCTGCCTCTGTTTCATAGCCCCAGATTCTTTCCATAAACTGCTCTGTTGAGATGAGTCTTCCGGGATTTGAAAGAAGCATTTCAATCATCTGATATTCCTTGTTACCGAGTCTTATGCTGTTTTCACCGACGGAAAGCTCATATGTTTCTCTGTTGAGAGAGAGATTCCCGAAGGAGAGAAGATTGGGCGAAAATTCAGCCTTTCTTCTTGTGATGGCTCTTATTCTCGCCATAAGCTCACCCATAGAAAAGGGCTTTGTAAGGTAGTCGTCTGCACCGGCGTCAAGACCGGCAATTTTGTCGTCGGTTTCAGCCTTGGCGGTGAGAATGAGAATGGGGGTGTCAACTCCCTTGTCTCTCAATTCCTTAAGTACCTCGAGTCCGTTTTTCTTCGGCATCATTATATCGAGAATTATTCCGTCGTAGTTTTCGCAAAGACCGTAATCAAGTGCATCCTGTCCGTCGAAAACCGCATCTACCGAATAATTGTTGTGCTTGAGCACGGCACAAAGCGCTCTGGATAAATCTTTTTCATCCTCTGCAAGTAAAAGTCTCATAATCTGTTCTCCTTTTTTTATATATTGTATCACAAACTGCTGTTATTCTTCAATATGTGTTTATCTAATATTAAGAAAATAACCTTAAACCTACTGAAAAAATACAGTAGTCTTTTTAGGGCCTTCACTTCATAGCATTGTATGAGGTGATTGTTTTGTTTGCAACAGTAGAATTTTTTGAAAGGGAAAAGAGCGTAAGAAGCACGCTTAAAAGACTGTTTATAGGAGAAGGTATCATAAGTGAAAAGGTAGCACTTCCCGAAAATGAGTATTTTTACAGACTTAAGGTGCCTGTACATAAAGGAAAAATTCCGTCAGAAAAGCTGAAAAGAATGACGGAGTCCGTAGGTGACGGTCTGATTTTTCCTGAGGGCTTTGTTCCTGAAAAAGGAATTAAAATTTATTCTCCTTCCTGGTTCGGGGATGTTGTCCTTTTCAACTCCGCATTGAAGCAGCTTGAAGAAAGCGTTCAGAATCCGTCGGAAACGCTTGTTACCGTAATTGATAAAAAGGGTGTACTGCACACGGAGATAAGCCGTCTTATAAATTCAGCAGGGGAAATAAAAGTAATAACAGATAATGTAAGAGCATACACCGGAGTGACCGAAAGGCTTATGCAGGAATACGGTGCTTCTGTTTTTGTGAGCGATAAGCTTTCATCGATACCGGGAAAAGGAATAATAATCTCTCCCCGCAGTGAGGTTGTACCTCTTTATTTCAAGGGCCTGATTATAACGGGAGAAAAAAGATTTTTTCCATTTGCGAAAGTTCTCGCAGGTGAGGGTATAAGTAATGTCGGAAATTACGGCGCCCTTTGTCCTGAGGGCATAAATATGACAGCTTTTATTTCTGCTCTGTGTGAAGTCTGCTTTGTAAAGGAGCTTAGAAAAAGCGTATATGAAAAACTTGTTGACATATCACTCTGAAATGGTATAATCAAGGAAGAAATTTAAAAGGGGTGAAAATATGACCTGTAATGAAGCACTTTCCTATATCTATTCTTTCAGAAAGATGCAGAAAAGCTCAACTCACGAAAGAATTGAAAATCTTTTGTCTCTTTTCGGAAATCCTCATGAAAGGCTGAGATTCATTCACGTTGCGGGTACAAACGGAAAGGGCTCCTTTTCGGGGTCAATGAGCAATATACTTACCCACGCAGGATACAGGACAGGGCTTTTCACTTCACCTTATGTTATTTCCTTCGGTGAAAGGATACAGATTGACGGCAGATACATAAGTGATGAAAGCCTTTGTGAAATTACGGCCGAGATAAAAAATGAGGTGGAAAGGCTTCCTGAGGAAATGAAGCCGACGGTTTTTGAATTTATCACCCTTATTGCCTTTATTTATTATGAGAGAGAAAAGTGTGATATTGTTGTTCTTGAGGCTGGTATAGGCGGAGAGCACGACAGCACAAATGTTATTCCTTCTTCTGTGGCGTCTGTTATTATGTCTGTTTCTCTTGACCACACAGAAATGCTCGGCCAAACCGTAGAGAAAATCGCAAAGGAAAAAAGCGGAATCATCCGAAAGGGAGGAATAACTGTTTCTTACCCTGTTGATGCGGAGGAAAAATTTTTCAGGGGACAGAATGAGGATGCCTACAGAGTTATAAGGGACAGAGCAGAAAAGGAAGGCTCGCATTTTTATTCTCCTTCGGTAAAGGAGCTTGCTGTTACAAATTCCGATATAAACGGCACGGAGTTTACATATAAACACCTTAAGCTGCGCACCTGCTTACAGGGTGACCACCAGATAGCAAATATGATTACCGTTGCCGAATGTGCTCTTGTGCTCAAGGAAAAAGGCGAAAAGATAACCGATGGCGATATTGTTGACGGGATAGCTTCATTTACAGTGCCTTGCCGTATGGAAAAAGTGAAGGAAAAGCCACTTGTAATTCTCGACGGCGGCCATAATGAGGGATGTATGAGAGCTCTTCGCTCTGTCTGTGAAAAGCATCTGAAGGATAAAAGGATAACCGTTCTTATGGCATCCATGAAGGATAAGGATTACAGAAAGAGCTTTGAAATCCTTCTCCCTCTTTGTGAAAACGCAGTTTTTACCTGTACCGATGAAATAAGGGGTGAAAAACCTGAGGTTCTGAAAGAGTGTGCCGAAGCTTTCTGCAAGAGTGTTTATTCCTTTGACAGAGCTGAGCAAGCTTATGAAAAAGCTGTGTCACTTGCCGGTGAGGATGGAGTACTTTTATGCTGCGGCTCCTTTTATCTTGTCAGCGATATAAGAAAAATTATTTCAGGCGACTGATTTTTACAAATTAATACTCACTTATCCGTTATGATAATCCCATAACGGATTTTTTTATTGGAGGAAAGAAAAATGTCTGCGAAACTTGAATACGGACGCAAAGAAATGTGTGTTTATCTTGACGGTGAAATTGACCATCACAGTGCATCTCTTATCAGGGCGGGAATAGACGATGCCATAATTCTGCGCCGTCCTGAGCTTCTTGTCCTTGACTTCGGAGAGGTTTCCTTTATGGACAGCTCGGCAATCGGACTGGTTATGGGGCGGTATAAGCTGATGAAAAACCATGAGGGTAAAATAAGGGTGGACAATCTGTCACCCGGTGCATATAAGATGATGAAGCTTGCGGGACTTGAACGGCTGGGAGAAATTAAGGTAAAGGAGGCGGCAGTATGAAAAGCATTAATGAGCTGAAAATGGTTTTGGAATCCAAAAGCGTGAATGAGGGCTTTGCAAGAGTTTCTGTTTCTGCTTTTGTGGCTTGTCTCGACCCTAACATAGAGGAGCTGACAGACATAAAAACAGCAGTCAGCGAAGCGGTAACAAATTCCATCGTTCACGGCTACAGGGAAAGGGCGGGGAAAATTTACATAACCGTAAATCTTTACGACAACAATTCTGTCCGGGTGAAAATCCGTGACAAGGGTGTCGGTATTGAAAATATCGAAAAAGCAATGGAACCGCTTTTCACAACCTCGAAAGGCGAAAGGGCCGGTCTCGGCTTTGCCGTTATGGAATCTATGATGGACAGAATAAGGGTAGCTTCAAAGGTCGGTAAGGGTACTACGGTTACTCTGGATAAAAAAATCCGGGGCAAAATGATATGAGGAGGCTCCCGTAAGTGACCGAAAAAAATCTTTCCCGCAGCGAGCTTATAAACAACAATTACGGCCTTGTTCATTCCTGTGCCAACAGATTCAGAGGCAGAGGAGTGGAATATGACGACCTGTTTCAGGCGGGCTGCGTGGGGCTTATCAAGGCGGCGGATAATTTTGACCAAAGCAGAGGATTTGCTTTTTCTACCTATGCCGTGCCTGTTATTTTAGGAGAAATAAAAAGAATTTTCCGTGACGGAGGACCGGTAAAAATCGGCAGAACGCTAAAGGAAAAGGCAAGAAATGCAATGAAAACAGCGGAAGCTCTTTCAAAGGAGCTTGGCAGAGAGGCAACAGTTACGGAGCTTGCGGACAAGCTGGGTGTTTCCGTCAGTGAAGCGGCAGAGCTTATTACCGTTTCCATGCCGACGGTATCTCTTACGGGCGAGGACGAAAAGGGGAGCATGCAGATTGACATTCCCACCGATTCGCCCGAAGAGGAAATCACTGAGCGTATTTCTCTGAAAACACTTCTGGACGGTCTTGACGAAAAAGACCGTAAGCTTATCGAATTCAGATACTACAGCGGTATGACTCAGGTTAACACGGCAAAGGAGCTCAATATGTCTCAGGTGCAGGTTTCACGCAGAGAAAAAGCAATACTTATGAAAATGAGGCAAAGTATGATTTGAATTTTAAAAAGATTTGTGTTATAATGCAGTCAGTGTCCGTCAGGGATGCTGACTTTATTTTTAAAGGTGACTGTAAATGAACAGATTAAAAAATTATTTGTCTTTATTTCTTGCGGTGCTTATGCTTTTTGCTTTGTCTGCCTGCGGTAAAGATTCTCCTGCCGCTTTTGTTGTTAAAAAGGATGGTGCAGCTTTGACTGTTTCAGCTGACACAGATAAAAAGGCTCTTTATCTTTCAAAGGAAAGAAGCAAAATGAAGCGCATAGCCAAAAGTGATATGACTGAGCTTTATTTTGACAGTGAAACCTGTACGGTAAGTGTTTACGACACAGCTTCAGGTAAGCTCTGGTCGTCTCTTCCTGCAGGAAAGACTAAGGAGAAGGCGTCAGCACTTTCAGTTACGGTTCTCATAAAGGGCAACAGATATACTCTTTCCTCACAAAGTGACAGTGTAGGCTTTTCTTCGGCTCTTTATGAGGAAAATGAAAACGGAGTTACGGTGAAATACGGCTTTAAGCGTACTTTGGAGGACGGAACAGCTATTAATTTGTTCATACCTGTTTCTTATACTCTTTCCGACGGAGCACTTTCTGTTGAGGCGGACTTTGCAAATCTTATCGGAGAAAACCACGACAGGGATGTAATTGTTACGGAAATTGATATTCTTCCCTTTTTCGGCTCGGACACAAAGGGAGGGGACGGAGATTATATGCTTCTTCCTGACGGCTGCGGTGTTACCGTAGATCTTTCGGAGAATCCTGATAAATTCAAAAATGTATCTCTTCCCGTTTATGAAAACGGCAATATTTTAGGTGCCTTCGGAATGAAAAGAGGGGACAGCGCTTTTGTTGCTCTTATTGATGAGGGCGACGAATTTGCCTGTGTCAAGGGAACAAAGAGCCTTTCCTCAGGAGGAAGCAACAGAGCTTATGCCAGCTTTGAGATTACTCCTTATAAGACTGTGGGAGACGAAGTGTATGTCTGCAAGGAGAGCTACAACGGAAAAATCCGTATTCTTTACCGCTTCCTTTCCTACGGCAATGCCGATTATGTCGGTATGGCAGGTGCGGTCAGAGAGCTTCTTATACGTGACGGCTCGCTTCTTTCAAAAGCGAAGGAAGAAAACAGCGCTTATCCCTTCAATCTCAGCGTGGTTTTTCAGAACAGTATAACCGATTCAAAGGGGCGTACTCTTTCGCAGACTCTTACCACCTATTCCCGTGCACAGGAAATTCTTGATTCTCTCAGATCAAAGGGCATTGAAAATATAAATGTCAGACTCAAGGGTGTTCTTTCGGATAATGAATTTTCAGAAAAGCCCGGTAAGCTCAAGGAGCTTGAAGCCTTGCTTTCTTCCGGTGACGGAGAGGCGATAAGCTTTTATGCTGATGCGGATATTGCCTCCTCTGCAAAAGGAAGCAATTACGCCACCGGTCTTGACGGAGGGAAAATAATGCTTGGTGACAAGGCTTTTCTTTCTCCGTCGCAAACGGAGGACAATATAAATGCTCTGCTTACGCTTGTAAGGAAAAACGGTATACAGGGTGTGTGTATAAGTGACGGTGCGGCAGCGCTTTATGCCGATTTTTCCGGGTCGGACCTTTATATGAAGGACAGTGTTGCAGATATCCTTTCAAAGCAGATAGGTGCTGCTTCTGCTTCAGGTAAGCTTATGGTTGATACAGGAAATATATACGGAATCAAGTATGCCGATACAGTGGTCAATCTTCCTTCCTCGGCTAAGCTTCAGAGTCGCGAAATCTGCACGGCAGTACCTTTTGTTCAGTCTGTTTTACACGGACTTACCGATTATTCTCTTGAAGCGGTGAACAAAAGTAAAAACAGCGAAAAAGCTTTTCTTAAAAGCATCGAATTCGGTGCCGTTCCCTATTATGAGTGGTACGCGGCAGATTTATCCTCACAGGATAAAAAAGATAAATCAAGCTATATCAACAATATAACCGAGGCTCAGAATCAGTATGAAAGAGCAGCCTCAGCCTTCGAGGATTTGCGTGAGGCAAGAATAACCGACCATTACAGAGTAAAAAAGAATGTTTACTATACGGGCTATGACAACAGCACGGGTGTTTATGTTAATTATAACTCCAAGGCTGTTTCCGTAAACGGCGTAACGGTGGAGGGCATGAGCTTTCTGAGAGTTAACTGAATAACAAAAGAGGCTGCAAGTGTTCCGGCGTAAGGCAGGGCACAAGCAGCTTCTTATTATTTTTTTGGAAAACAATTATTAAGTGAGTATTAAGATAAAGTTAATTTTGCCTTTTCCTTCAAAAAATAAAGCTCATATTATTGTAATTTACCTTTTTTTGTGATAAAATGTATGTACATATATTATGGAGGAGTGTGCTATGAACACCAAAGTGAAAAAAACGCTTCTGTTTGCTTTGATGGCTTGTGTTCTGACTGTTTTTACGGTTTTTTCCGTAAGTGCAAAAACGGTCACCAAAAACAAGCTTGTATATAAAGTGAATAAAACAACTGCTACTCTTGTGGAATGTAAAACCAATGCAAAAAAAATTACGGTTCCTTCAAAGGTAGGTAAATATAAGGTTACTGCCATAGGCAAAGATGCTTTCTCGGGTAAAAAGAAGCTCGAAAGCGTAGAAATTCCCTCATCCGTTAAAAAAATAGGTGAGGAGGCATTTGAAAAATGCACCGCTCTCAAAAAGATTGTTATTCCTTCATCGGTGAACGGAATCGGTAAGAATGCTTTCAGGGGATGTAAAAAGCTTACCGCTTATGTGGTAAAAGGCTCACAGGGCGAAAAATACATAAAAAAGCAAAAGAATGTAGCTCTCGGTTACCGTTATATGACGTCTCTGAAGCTTGACGGCGACAGTGTGATAATCAATGAGGGCGACAGCTTCACTCTTGAAGTTACAAAGAAGCCGTCAAGGCTTTACAACAGCGGTGTTTCATTTTCGTCAGCCGATAAAAGGATTGCCGTTGTCAGCTCAAAGGGTGTCATAACCGCAAAGGCTCCCGGCACGGTTAAGATAATCTGTAAGGCAAAGGACGGAAGCGGTAAAAAAGCGGTATGTACTGTTACCGTAAGGGCTGATAAGCCCAAAAAGGCAGTGTCTCTGATACCTGCGGCACCGACAACGGTTACAGGACTTAAGGTGGCGGCCGCTACAGACAGCTCTGTTTCTCTTTCCTGGAACAAGCTGAACGGTGTTTCCGGTTATAAGGTTTATCTTTACAATGCAGAAAGCAAGACATACACCTTAAAGGGTGCCGTCTCTTCGGCTCAGGCTGAAATAAAGGGACTTGACTGTGCAAAGGATTATCTTTTTGCCGTAAAGGCATATAACAGAAATTCCTACGCAAGTGCAGACAGCGTCAATTATTCGGCAACGGTTAAGGCGGTGACTCTTCCCGGCAAGGTTACTGAGGTTATGGCTGATGAAAGCCTCATCTATCCGGACAGAATGACACTTTCATGGAAGTCGGTAAAGGGTGCTGACGGATATAATCTTTATGTTTACAGCAAAACAGAAAAGGACTATGTTCTTTATGAAAGCACATCAGCTCTTTCATGTCAGGTGATAAATCTCAGACCCGGTACAGATTATTATTTCAGATTAAAGACCTTCAGCGGCAGTAATAAAACAGAAGGAAGCTTCAGCAGTACCTTTACATTTACCACTGACTATCTTCCCTCTTCACCGCAACAGGCAGCGGAAGACTTTCTTTCAGCTCTGTCTGCAACAAAAAATTCAGGAAAATCTTTGGTTCTTAATACAAGATTTGATGTTACGGATTTTGATGGTGTAACAGCTGAAATTCAAAGTGTAATTGATTCTCTTTATGTAAAAGAGAGAAACACTTACATCTTCGAAAACGGCAAGGCTGTTATAAACGGAAAAGAAGTTTCGGTAACGGATGTGATTTATCCCTTCGGAAAGGAAAGTGCTCTTACCCTTGCCGATATAAAGAAAAATTCGGTTGCCTTCTCTCAAAGCGGATTCGGATATGCAGTTTCCTTTAGTGTTTTACCTGAGTCAGCAAAAAAAATAGCTGTTCTTACAGATATGGCAAAGGTAAAAAGTGAAAATCCCGGCTTTGTACTTTATTCCTATGAAACGGGTGAAGCAAAGACAGAGGCAAAGGTTTCTGACGGAATGCTTGATTATCTTCTTGTAAGCGTACCCGTAAAAATGACCTTTATTCTCGGGGGAGAAAAGCACGAAATCACATACACGGTATCACAGGATTATTTTATCGGATAATTGTTTGCACAGCAAATTGATTATAAATTTTTGAACGGAGGAAAAAACTATGAAAAAAGTATTGACAGCCATAGTAACTTTCATTTTCAGTATCTGTCTTGTTGCTGTATCTGTTGCTACAGTATCAGCAGCCTCAGTAAAAAAGGTGACAGGTCTTAAGGCTGATATCGCTCCACTTGAGATTACTCTCTCCTGGAAAAAGGTTTCAGGTGCAAAGACCTATGAGGTTCAGCAGCAGTCAGGTAAAAAATGGAAGACTATCAAAACCACAAAATCAACAAGTCTTACCGTAAATAAGCTCAAGAGCGGTACTAACTATCAGTTCCGTGTACGTGCCGTAAACGGTAAGAAAAAGAGCGCTTATGTTACAGTGAAGGCAAAGACAGGTGTTGCAAAGATTACATCTGTAAAAGCTTCTTCAACAGGCCTCAAGACAGCAAAGCTTACCTGGGCAAAGGGTAAGGTAACAGGCTATGAGGTTCAGGTTCTGCAGTCAAACAAAAAGTGGAAGACTGTTAAAAAGATTACAAAAGCAAGCACAACCTCTCTTAACCTCAGCGGTCTTATCCCCGGCGCAAAGAACTCTGTACGTATCAGAGGTTATGTAAAGGGTGCGATTAAAACCTATAACGGTTCTTACACAACCGTAAGCGTTACAACAGCTGTTGCTCCTATGAAAACTGTAAGCGTAAAGAGCACAACAGACAAGGCTGCAACCATCAGCTGGACAAAGGTCAGCGGTGTATCAGGCTATCAGGTACAGAAGTATCAGTCAGGCAAGTGGGTTGACGTAAACAAAGCAGTTAAAAACAGCGTTACTCAGCTTACTGTAAGCGGTCTTCCCTCTTTCACAAGCAATCAGATCCGTATAAGAGCATATCAGAAGGACGGAAAGACGCCCTTCTATAACAGTTGGAAAACAGTTAAGGCAACCACAAAGATGGGCACCATTTCCAAGGTTACATATTCTTCTCTTACTGCAACCTCAGTAAAGGTTTCCTGGACTGCAGCTGCAGGTGCAACAAATTACCTTGTATATGTTAACGGAGCAAAGAAGGCTGATGTAAACACACTTTCTGCAGTTCTTAAGCTCAATGCAGCTACAGCTTACAAGGTACAGGTTGTTCCCTATAAGGGATCATCAACAGGCAGCTACAGCCCTGCTGTTAATTTCACTACTCCCTGCGCACAGGTTACAGGTGTTAAGGCAACTGCCGTCAGCGAATCAGCAATTACACTTGCTTGGAGCAAGGTTGCAGGTGCTACCGGATATCAGCTTCAGTATTATAAGAACGGAGCATGGTCTTCAAATATCAGCGTTTCCGCTTTAAGCTATCAGGCTAAGGATTTAGAAGCAAATTCAGCTTATCTCTTCAGAGTAAGAGCTATAAACAAAAACGGAAGCACAACTCAGTACGGTGCTTACTCAGTAAATGTTATAGCAAAAACAACAGGTCTCGGCTCCTTCACAGAGAATACTGTTTCCTGGAGTGCAGTTTCAGGTGCTGCAAGCTACGAGCTTTCATACTATGATAACAGCACATCCTCATGGAAGATTGCTGCTGAAGATCTTACCGCAACCTCCTACACAAATGAAGAAATCTGCGCTGATACAACAAGACTCTTCAGAGTAAAGGCTTATGACAGTGCAGACAAGCTTATCTATACATCAAATACCGCTTCTGCAAACATTTCGAATGTTTCATTATTAGAAATCAGTGACAACTTCATCTCCACTTCATGGAGTAAGGCTGCAGGTGCTTCCTCTTATGAAGTAAGAATCAAGAGCGTAGGTATGACTGACAGCGGCGCTACCGTAATCAAGGCTACAAATTCAAACCGCAGCGTTAAATCATCACGCCTTGCTCCCGGCAACGTTTACGAGGTAACAATTGCTGCAATCAATGGCGATAAGGCAACTGACCTTGCAAAATTTACCTTAAAGGCAAGCGATTTCGTTGTAGATAACAGTGACAAGAGCAAGACTGACCAGCTTCTTTATCTTGCTGAAGCATTCAACAGATCAAAGTTTGACAACTCAAGAGGAGTAACGATTAAAAAGGTGAAAGAACATCTTCTTAACGAAGTAAATTATATGCATTTCGGTATTCAAAATGTTGCAGGCAAATTTATTCTTGAAGATGCAGCGCACGGTCTTATTGGCTTAATCCTCGGTGATTCACTTAAAGGTAACTATAAATATGACGGCGGCTTTATTAAATGTTATGACGGAGAGGCAATTGACTCTGTTATGGCAGCAATGGATCCCAGCGCAGAGAAAATTTCAAAAAATGAAAGGCTTATTGAAAATGATGAGCGTAGGTTTACGAACGGCTCATGGTTCAGTGTTTTAGATACCAACGAATTTATATCAGCTCCCGGTAATGAAAAAGGTTTTGTTTACCTTTATAACAGCGACGATATTTCAGCATGGAAGGACGGATTTTCAAGTGTTGAGACAACAGTCAATCCCGATGGATCAGGCTACAAAATAAAAGCAGTTCTTAAGGCTGAAACTGTTCCCAATTATCATAGTGGATTTATATCAAGCGAGGCATCTTCAAGTTTTGATATGGGCGAATTTGGTGAAGTATCCATTGATAATAAGTACTTTGATACAACAATTCTTGCTGAAATTGATAATAACTGCCGCCTTACATATTATAGAGTTGAATCAAGAAGCACTAATAATATGAAGGTTGTTATGTCCTTTGATAAGGATATGATGGGAGATGTTGACAGTAATGATCCTGCAGCAGATGCTATAAATCTTATTATGTCATTTCTCAACAAGATTTCTATTGAAATGAAACTTGATGCCACAGGTTATCAGTATTATGAATATCAGTTCAAGTCAAGACTTGCAGAGTAATATCAAATTATAAACCTCAAGGGATACCTCGTGTATCCCTTGAGTTGTAAGGATGAACAAGCATGAATCAGAAGAAAATTATTCAGATAGCAGTAATAGCAGTTGTGGGTGTATGGATATTCTGTATGAGCACATTGCTTTCTGTTACATTGGGCAGAAAAATGATTGCGGCTCAGACTACTGCAGCTCCCATGGCTACTGTGCCGACTCAGCCCTCTACCACGGCTCCTACCACTACAGAGCCGCCGTCAACAACAAGACTCCCCGTAGGCGGTAACATTGTTATGGCCGATGTGTCTGTAGCTGACCCCGAATGGTATGTTGAAGAGCAGGAATCCATCAAGGTTTCCCAGGTTATCGACGAGGTAAACAAAAACAATACTACTCAGAAGACAACCAAGCCTAAATCAAATGTACCGAGCGGAAAAACCGAAATCATCAAAACCTATGTCAATGCCGTAAACAAGCTGAAATCATCAACAGATTTTTCTCTTTACAAGGATGACAAGCTTAATCTTACCATTGATAAGATGCCCGCAGAGAGTATTGCAAAATCAATGGCAGAGAGCCTTATGCAGCAGGTACAGAAAAAGCCGATAACCTATAATTTTGTCGGCGGAACGGATTCTGAATCGGGTAAAACTCCCAACGAGGCCATAGCACCTCTTAATGTGAGTGCTTCTGTTGAGGAAAGTGCCGTAACCTCGGCTGTGGCTTCTGCAACAGGTGACGGAGGCTATAAGATTACCCTTCTTATGATTCCCGAGGTTCAGACATACACCACTCCCGCCAAAAATCATTCTACAATGGTTGAGGTTGTTGACATTGTGCCCTACATTCCCAAGGGTCTTACGGTTAAAACTCTCGATATGAGCTATACTGACACAAAAATTGAAGCAATCTTTGACAAGGACGGCAGAATCACCTCCATGGTACATTACCTTAAGGTTGAAAAGGCTGTAGCAAATGTTAATTTCATTATTGATGTTGAGGTAATAGTTCACGGTGATTTTACAAGTAATTATACTTTCAGTTATTAAAATGAATAAATCGGTTGACTTTACCGATAATTAGTGTTATAATTTAACGGTAATAATGACTTGGAGGAATAAAGATGGAAACTTTCAAAAAAGTACTTAAAATTGTTGCTGTTGTTGTAGCTATCGTTGCTGCAATCGCAGGTATTTATGTGGCAGTAACCAAAATCATTGAAAAGAAAAAGGCTAAGAATGCCGATGACAGAGTAAACTTCGTTTCCTGTGCATCCTTAGAAGCAGATTACGATTTTATCTCTGAAACAGTAGCATAAAAAATAATCCGAAGGACTGTGTCTGTTGGCACAGTCTTTTTTATTTTTCTAAACTTCCTTCAAACAGTTGAAAAGGGATTTATAAATTGTTATAATATAATTTGGTAATTTGTATATAGGAGGAATATACTATGAATAATTTTAATGACTATCCCGTGGAGAAAAGCATCAGCGGAGAAAAAGAAGGGAAGTTTTCTTCAGCTGATAAAAAAGGCTTTATACTTGTAGTTGTTCTGGCAGTTATTGTTTTAGTCTTTCTTTTCAATCTTAAAAATAACATAGGAGCAAAGCCTGTTCAGGTTCAGCCCTCTACCGCGGCACCTACCACTGTAACTACTGCTGTGCAGACCACTCTTGCTCCATCGGTAGCTCCGACTGTATCTGCATCGGCAGTGCCCACCTCTGCAGCTGTGCAGACCACTCTGCCTGTTCAGACCACGGCTCCGACAACCACCGTAAAATATGAGCTCACCAAGGCTGATATTTTAGCTAAGGTAAACGAGGGTATAAACGCACTTAAAGCTGATACGGCATCCTTCAAGGCACATAAAAAGCAGCTCATCAGCATTGATCTGATTGATTGCTCAGTTCCTGCTCTTACAGGTGCCATAAATACAGTTATTGACTTTTTCGAGGGTGAAAAGACAGCAGACTACGATATCACAAACGGCAAAGGCGCAAACCCCGGAAAGAAGGGTGAGGAAATCGTTGTAAATCACGAAATACCTCCCACAGATAAGCCCTTTACACTTACCGTGGAAGGAGTGGCAGAAGCTAAGGCCGAGCAGACTGCCGAGGGAACTCTTTACACAATCAAGGTTGTTCCCGAAACAAGCACTCTGGAAAATCCCCGTCCTCCCCACCACAATTCTGCTTGTGATACTCTCGATTTTTCCACCTTCTCTCTGCCCGTCGGTGAGCTTACAAAGGTTGACTTTGAATACCCGGGTGCTACCGTAAGTGTTCTGGTTGACTCCTCAGGAAAGACAATTCAGTACCGAGAGCACCTTGAAATGAAGGGCGTCGGTGAGGGCGGTGCCTTCGGAATCAGCGGAAGCGGAAGTATGGAAGGCTATATAGATGAAGTATGGGACATTCAGTGGAAATAAAAGAGGTGAAAAGCTATGGCAGGATTTTCTGATATAGGTGTTTTGTTGGGATATATGGAATGGATGAAGGTAAATTTTTACACATCCCGTCCTCGGAAAATGCAGGAAAGTGTTCTTAAAAGCATCATAAGAAGAAATAAAAATACAGAGTTCGGTAAAAAAATCGGGCTGGGAAATGTTACCTCTGTCGAGGATTTTCAGAAGAATATGCCAATGACCACATATGAGGATTACGACGGATATGTGGAAAGAATGCTGAAGGGCGAAAAGAATCTTATTATTAAAAGAAAACCCGTACGTTACTGCTCCTCCTCGGGCTCTGTCGGTAAGCCGAAAATTATGCCTAAATGCGGTGAAGATCTGTGGATAATGCAGTGCATGGGCTTTTCAGGTACCACTGGCTGTGCGGCAAAATGGTTCCGTAAAAGGGGCGTTAAGTTCCCTAAGCAGGTGGGTAATGTAGCTGTTGTTCTCACGGGTCACAGACTTGCCGACGGAAAAATGTGCAACGGTGCGGGTCAGATTCCCATAGCTTACCTTAAACCCATTGCACCCTTTTTCCTGACGACTCCCAATGATTTTATGTATCCCGTAGATGAAGCGGCAGTGAACACCTCTTATTTTCATCTGCGATTTGCTTTGCAAAGGCGTGATCTTACATATCTCGGCGCTATGGTTATTACTCTTCTGACCACTATGTTCGACTATTTTGAGCTGAACTGGGAAATGATTTGCAAGGACATCGAAAAGGGCACCATCGACCCGTCAGTCAAGTGTCCCGACGATCTTCGCAGAAAATGGGAAAAGAAATTAAAGCCTATGCCCGAAAGAGCAGAAGAGATACGCCGTGAATGTGAAAAAGGCTTTGACACACCCATTGCACCCCGTGTGTGGCCGAAGCTTCTCTGGTCCTACGGAATGGTCGGTTCAAATCTTAAATTTTATATGGGTAAGCTTCGTAAGCATATCGGTGATATCCCTGTCCATAATATGGGATATGCGGCCGCAGAGGGTTATATGGCTATTCCTACCGAAATGAATGCTATGGATTATGTTCTCCTTCCTCAGTCGGTTTTCTTTGAATTTATTCCCGTTGATAATCCCGACTGCGAAAGACCTCTTACCATTGATGAAATCGAAGAAGGCAAGGATTATGAGCTTGTTGTCACAAACCGCTCAGGTCTGTGCCGATACAGAATTGAGGACGTGGTCAGAGTTACAGGTAAGTACAAGAACACACCGAAGATTGAATTCCTTTACAGAAATAACCTTGCAATGAATATTGCAAATGAAAAAACCACTACACAAATGGTTGACTGGGCAGCGGCAGAAACACAGAAAGCACTTGGTATTTCCTTTAAGGGCTACAGCTTCTGCGATGACCACGACAGTGACCCTGTCCGTTATATGATGCTGGCAGAAATTGAGGGTGAAGCAGATAAGAGCATAATTCCTCAGATTGAGGAGAAGCTCGATTTTTATCTTTCTGAAAGCAACGAAAAATACCATAAGTACCGCCGCTGGGGTATGCTCGGTGAGCCAAAGGTAGTTTTCCTTAAGAAAAACACCTACGCCGATTACAGAGAAATGCTTAAAAATCAGGGCAAGGTTTTAAATCAGATTAAGCCTGTGACCGTGATTAATAACGAGGAAAGAAAAGAGTTCTTTTTCTCGCATATTGATGAATGATATGAAGGATAAAAAGAAATACCCTAAACCTAAAATAGTTTCTCTTCGTGCAAAGGTTTCGCTGGTCGCAAGTATTATAGTGTTTTTTATGTTTCTTCTTGCTTGCTTTACCACTATTCCTACAGAGAAAGAAGCTTGTAAAACGGTAACTACAGAATTTGATTACTGTAAAAGGGTAAGTTGGAGATATTCTTCTGCTGACAACGGCATTCACATCTTCTGCACAAACTCTGAATCCTATTATGTAGCTGATACCCATCTCGGTTACGGCCGTAAAGAGAGTATAGAAGCACTCAGCAAAGGCACATTTCTTACTGTGACCTATGACACCTATGACGGACAGATAGTAGAGCTTACGGCAGAGGACAATGTTATATTTTCTTATTCCGATTATGTTAAGTGCGTGGAAAAGGACAGAAAGGCTGTTATCTTTTTTACCTTCTTAATGCTTTTTATTATCGGCATAAATATTGTAAACATTTATAAAGAAAAGCACAGATATGATTAAAAAAATTACTACCCACCATTTCGGCGGGTAGTATATCTTTTTAGCTTTGTTTTCTGTAGGGACACGGCTAAACCGTAGGGACGACCATCGGTCGTCTTTCACACTCAAATTAAAGATTTTTTCTTCGCTCAAAATGACAGAGTGTGTTTTCACCGTAGGGGATGACGTTCCCGACATCCCGCGTTATTATCGTACCTTGATAAAACAGAAACTTTCTTCACGCTCAAGCCGCTATGGCTCTTCCTTTGTCACAATCGAGCGACAAAGGAAGCAAAACGCTCTTTTGCCTCGGAAAATACTTTCCTCGGTGACCGCCACCCCTGTCGGGGGCGGAGATCTGTAATCAGTAAGAGTTTTGTATAAAATGACATAAAGGCTCAATACCGTTGGTGAAATCAAAAAATAGCCTTTTGTGGAAAAGATACCTTTCCCAAGTGACCGCCTTCGTAAACTCGACGGCGTAGCCGACAGAGAGGTTTACTCTGCTTTAACCGTAACCTTTCCTATAATCGTCTCACCTGTTTTCGCATAAGGACTTACAGCGGTTATCTTCACGCTGTATTCGCCCTCTTCCTGTTTGCCTGCATCGACGAACATACCGTCTTCGACAGCACGGACATATCGGGAAATAACCGAGGAGCAGAATACAGTCTTACCTTTACTGTTCCTTACAGTGATATTATAGCTTGCCGCATCGTAATAGCCCTTGGCGGCGGGGAATTCGATGTAAAGCTCACCATGGGGGCCGAAGCTGCCTTCGATTTCGCCCTCAGCGAAAAGAGGTTTGGTGTCGAGGGATTTGCTGTTACCCCAGGTATAGATTTTCTCACCGATAGGAAGATAGTAGTCGTTTTCGGGGTAGAACATATCATTGAAGCCGTCGAAAACTCTGATTCTTACGTTTCCGTCAGCGTCCGCCTCCACTATTTCATAGCTTGAGGAGGGGATGGTGGTGCCTGCATTTCCGTTTATGTAATTCACATTACCCTCGAGGCCTGTGATACCGCCTGTACCCATAGCCGTGAATTTTCCCTGATGGATGGAGCGCGGGTCGGAAGCGTTATAGTGCGAGTGACCCGAAAAGTCGATAACCTGAGGGTAATCCTTCAGAGCAAGACTTATTTTGATTTCACTCCAGTTGATACTGCCGTAAACGGTGAGAGTGGGGTGAGGATGCTGATAAACGAAAATCGGCTTGTCACCCGTGTCGGCTACAGCCTTGTCAAGCTCAGCCTTCAGCCACTGAATTTTTTCGTCAGAGTAGTTTTCATCCTTGTCCGAATAGGAAAGACCGATGAAGTGGTAGCCGTTTATTATTTCGTGGGTATCTGTATTTTCGTAAACATACTTTTTGTAGTTGTCGAAGGCATTGATGCCCTCGGTTTCTCTTTCCTCAATAAATTCGTGGTTACCCATGCAGACAAGATGCTTTGTATCACCCTTGAGCTCTTTGGAGACGATTTTAGCGTACATCATGTACTCTTTTTCTCTGCCCCATTCGGTCATATCACCGCATATCATTACGGCATCGAGATTTTTGTAGGAATCGCTTTTCTTACTGTAAGCATAGCTTTGGGTGAAGAACTCTCTGAATTCACGGGCATTAACATCATCTTCCGCTCCGCTTAAATGTACATCGCTGCACACGGCAAATCTCAAAACGGGCTCGAAATCCCCGGGCACCTCAGGCGGTGTTTTGCCTGTGCCCGCACCGATGGAAAGAACACTGAAATATGCCGTGAAGAGCATAGTCATAAGCTTTCCGAAAAGATTTGCTGCAAACATTTCAATCATATTAAACACTCCTTTTTATTTTAACCTTAAGCCTTTCGGGTAATGGTTTTTTCCTCTGCCCGAAACGACCTTGATTCCGCCTACTGCACAGCCATCCACAGTAACCACTGCCCAGCCGTTATCTGTATCTGCTGAGATTTCCTCGCCGTGAAGATATTTCTTTAGCTCAGGTGAATCGGGGCTAAGGTCAATCTTTCTTTTGAATTTGTCACCCATAGCCATAAAAAACTGGTGATGGGGGAGAATGTAATTTTTCTTTATCTCACCGACGGTTACACCGCAGGAAAAATACGCATCCGGAAGCGGGAAGTCAGAAGTGAAATAATTAACTCTGTCACCGTTTATGATAACATTGTTTTTATCGTATTCTTTAAGAACAGAGTTAAGGAAATCCGTCACTATGGGGGTTTCTTTTGCCTTACCTTTTCTTGTGTCGGCTTTTCTGTGCGAAGGCTCTGAGGTGTTTTTCAGCACTGCCATAAACTGTCCCTCGCCCTTGCTTTTGTGGGGATAAAATCTTCGGCAGAAGTGAATGTTCTTTGCCTCACAGCCGTCGAAATTAATGCCGTCACAGGTGCTTTCTTTTACCTTCTGTGTCACCTTGACAAGCTCAAATTCGGGATATTTTCTCAGAAAGCTGTCGATGACCATTTCGTTTTCCTCAAGGGAGAAGGTACAGGTGGCATAGATTATATAACCGCCGTCCTTCAGAAGTCGGACAGCGTTATCGAGGATTCCGAGCTGTCTTTCGGCACAGAGACGGACATTATCCTCGCTCCACTCACTGACGGCCGTTTCCTCCTTTCGGAACATTCCCTCACCGCTGCAGGGTGCATCTGCCATAATGAGGTCGAAATCCTTACCGAAAAGCCGTGTCAGCTTTTCGGTGTCAGCACAGGTAGTGATAACATTTCTCAGACCGAGTCTTTCGATATTACCTGTAAGGATTTTACATCGGGATGGGATAATCTCGTTTGAGACCAGAACTCCCTTTTCACCGAGCTTGTTTTTAAGCTGAGTGCTTTTTCCGCCCGGTGCAGCGCACATATCGAGCACCGCCCAATCGGGCTGAAGCTCCACACATTCGGCAGGTGCCATAGCGCCCGGCTCCTGAACATAAATCATACCGGCGTGATGGAAGGAATGATTGCCTATTTTGTCGCAGGTAAAATAAAATCCTGTATCTGAATAAGGGATTTTTTCGTGAGGAAAATCGCAGATTTTTTCAAACTCTTCTACGCTGATTTTATCTGTATTAACTCTTAAGGCTCTTATGGGAGTGTCGGCCAAGGCTTTTTCATAATCCTCGAATTCTTCTCCTAAAAGGAGCATCATTCTTTCTTTGTATTTTTGTGGTAAATTAATCATTTTCGTCACCGTTCAATTCAACATGAAGCATACACATACCTACAGCAGTAATGGCTGCGGTTTCTGTGCGCAGTATTCTTTTGCCCAGAGAGATAACCTTACCTCCTGATTGAATGGCCTTTTCGATTTCACTTTCTTCAAAGCCGCCCTCAGGGCCTATGATAATACCCACGGAAGAACCGTCTTTTATAAGAGAAAGAGCATCCTTTGTGTCCTTCATACCGTTTTTGCTTTCATAGGGTACTAAGAGTAAATCAAGTTCAGATGCTTTTTTCAGCGCTTCGCCGTAGCTGATGGGAGCTTCAATCTCGGGAATGAGAGTTCTTTTGCTCTGTTTTGCAGCACTTTCGGCTATTGCCTGCCAGCGGACAGTCTTTGACTGCTTCTTTTTTCCGTCAAGCTTCACCACACAGCGGTTCATTTCAACGGGGATTATTTTATGTACGCCAAGCTCCGTTGCCTTCTGGATAATAAGCTCTAATTTATCGCTTTTGGGAAGTCCCTGGAAAAGATAAATCTTAACAGGCAGTTCTGTATCCTGAAAGTTCTCTTCAATTATCTCTGCTACAGCGAAATCATTTTCACATTCATTCAGAGAGCAGAGATGACTCTTGCCTTCACAGGAAACAAGGAAGGTGTCTCCCTTTTTCATTCTCAGTACATTTTTTATATGATTACAGTCAGGACCTGTAAGCCGGAAGGTGTTTCCCTGTCTGTTTTCTTCACTTGCAAAAAAATTAAACATGTTTTTCACCTCGTTTATCCGATTATATCAAATTAAACTGTCTTTGGCAATACAAATAACTTTTAACATCTTTACAAGAGCAGTTTTTTTATGGTACACTTTAGAAAATATTGATTTAATATTTTTAAATAAAAAAACAGGGAGAAAATCTGATGAAAGCAAAAATAACTGTTGCCCCCGAATTTAAAATCGGAAAAATTGACAGAAGAATTTACGGATCATTTATTGAGCACCTCGGCAGAGCTGTCTACGGTGGTATTTACGAGCCCGGCCATCCCACAGCAGACGAGGACGGCTTCCGTAAGGATGTCATTGAAATGATAAACGAGCTGAATGTACCTATTGTGCGTTATCCCGGCGGAAACTTTGTTTCAGGCTACAATTGGGAAGACGGTGTAGGTCCCGTGGATAAAAGACCGCCGAGACTTGAGCTTGCCTGGGGTGTTACGGAGCCAAACAAGTTCGGCACCGATGAGTTTATGAAGTGGTGTAAAAAAGCAGGCACATCACCTATGATGGCGGTAAATTTAGGTACAAGAGGGCCTGATGAGGCAAGAGCACTTGTTGAGTACTGCAACCATAAAAGCGGTTCAAAATATGCTGATATGAGAATCGCAAACGGCTACAAGGATCCGTGGGGTGTAAAGCTCTGGTGCCTCGGCAACGAAATGGACGGACCATGGCAGATGTGTGCCAAAACTGCGCAGGAATACGGCAGAACTGCAAACGAAGCGGCAAAGCTTATGAAGTGGGTGGACGGCTCCATTGAAACCGTTCTTTGCGGCTCGTCCAGCCGATATATGAATACCTTCGGTGATTGGGAGCAGAAAACACTTGAGCTCGCTTACGATAATGTTGACTATGTTTCCCTCCACCAGTATTACGACAATCATAAGGGTGATACGGCTTCATTCCTTGCAAAAAGCCTTGAACTTGATGAATTTATTTACAGTGTTATCTGTATCTGTGATTTTGTCAAGGCAAAGAAAAGAACAAAGAAGCAGATAAATCTTTCCTTCGATGAATGGAATGTGTGGTATCATTCAAACGGTGCGCCTGTTGAAAGATGGTCAACAGCACCGAATCAGCTTGAGGATATTTATAACTTTGAGGATGCTCTCGTAGTTGCCTGTATGCTTATAACTCTCATGCGCCACGCTGACAGAGTCAAGATTGCCTGTCTTGCTCAGCTTGTAAATGTTATTGCACCTATTTTCACAAAAACAGGTGGCGGAGCCTTCCGTCAGACAATTTTCTATCCCTTCAAGGAAATGTCAATGCATTGCACTGGTGATGCTCTGAAGCCTATTATCAGCTGCGACAAGTATGACTGTAAGGATTACACTGATGTGCCTTATCTTGAGGCGGTTGCATCCTTTGACGAGGAAAAGGGTGAGGTTTCTGTTTTCTGTGTTAACCGTTCTCTTGATGAAAATATGGAGCTTGATATCTCTCTTCTTGATTTTGAAGGCTATAAGCCCTGTGCCTTTGATTCTATGGACGGCTACAACGTTCTCGAGGAAAACACCTTCGATAACGAAAAGGTAAGAATGCATTCAAATGCTCTTCCTACTCTCGACGGAAAGAACGCTACAGCGGTTCTAAGACCTCTTTCCTTCAATGTTATCAGATTCAAAAAAGCATAAATTTTCCAGAGACTGTCTCAGTAAGGACAGTCTCCTTTTTTGTTTACAAAAATTTTTATTTATCAGCAGGTTTTACTATTGATTTAAAGGTAAAAAAGATGTAAACTATATTAGTATAATGAAGTATTATGTCTTATTTTGAAAAAATAAAGGTGAACGGATTGAAAAAATCAATAATTTTGTTAATAATATTTGCCTTTCTTATCGGTTATCCGCTGAGCAATTTTTCTTCTGTTATAAAGGAAAATCATACTGTTCCGGCTGATACGGATGAGGGCGTTTCTTATATTGAAAAAATGGCTGAGTCTGACATTGAGCTTGCTGAAAGTCTTGTGAAGAAGGCTCAGGAAATAAGAGATTACATTCCGAAAACAGGCTCAGAGCTTGTGGCGGAAATTCTCTATAAGCTTGACAAGGGCAAGACGACCTACAAAAAGGTTTTTAAAAATGTTTATTTTATGGGTGACTCCCTGATAAACGGACTTGAGTCCTACGGCATATTGAGTGATAAGCGTATTTACAGTAAGGTCAGTGCATCTCTTTATCATCTTGAGGATAACTATAAAAAGGTGATAAAAAAGCAGCCGGAGGTTATTATTCTTCATTACGGACTTAACGCTCTCGGTTACACGCAGGAAGCTCTTGACGGTTATATCAGCATGTACTCAAAGTATATTAAAAGGTTTAAAAAGAAGCTTCCCGAAACACGTATTATCGTTTCGTCAATTTTTCCCGTTGACAGAAAAATTGCCAAGGATAAGCTTTTCGGAAGAATAAATGCTTACAATAAGGCAATGAAAAAAATGTGCAAGAGTCTTGGCGTTGAATATCTGAACAACAATCCTCTTTTCAAGGAGATTGATTACTGCTACGGCAGAGACGGTATTCATCTTCCTGAATTCTTTTACAGGGATTATTGGCTCAGATACATTATTGAAGAAATGGAGATAGTATAATGAGCAAGGCAGGTATAGGTCAGCTTATATGTGTATTTCTCCTTATTGCTTTTATCGGTGTTTCCTTTTTCGGGGAAGGTGCCACGGAAAAAAATGCCGCAGAGATTGGCGCTGATGTTACAGCGCAGATGAACACGGAAGGTCTTAAAAGCTTTGACGGAGAAAGACTTTCTTCGCAGTACGGTCTTGATGAAGACATGCTTGATTCCTTTGTCTACTACGGCAGCGAGGATATTATGGATGTTCGTGAAATCATTGTTATCAAAGGAAAGGAAAATACAGACCTTTCAGCGATTTCTGATTTAATCGTAAAAAAAGCAGAGGAAAAGTACAATACTTATAAGGATTATGATCCGGTTGCAGCTGCACTTCTTGAAAAAAGAGTTGTAGAAAACAGTAAAGGCGCAATAATATATATTGTTCACGACGATGCCGCAGCCGGGCTTGAAGCTTTTATGAAGAGCGTGGAAGCTTAAAGCAATTCAGTATATTTTTGTTTGAGGTGTAAAAATGGTATTCAGCAGTGCCACTTTTTTATTCTTGTTTTTACCTCTTACTCTTGTTCTTTACAATTTGAAGCTTTTCAGGGACAAGGATAAGGAGTTAAGCAAAAAAAATTCAGTGCTATTGATAATGAGCCTTATATTTTATGCATGGGGAGAGCCCGTGTATATTATTCTGATGCTCCTTAGTATTACTTACAACTATAATGCAGCTCTTGATATTGACAGTTACATAAGCAGACCGGAAAGAAAGAGAACTGTTTTTATCCTGGCTATTATATTCAATATTTTTGTTCTGGGATTTTTCAAATATTACGGCTTTTTTGTGGAAAGTCTTAACAGTATATTCTCTCTTTCTCTTCCCGTTAAAGACATTCCCTTGCCTGTCGGTATATCATTTTATACTTTTCAGGTAATGTCTTATATTATTGATGTTTACAGGGGAGATGTTAAGGCACAGAAGAAAATTATTCCCTTTGCAGCATATATCTCTATGTTTCCGCAGCTTATTGCAGGTCCTATCATTCAATATTATGATGTGGAAAAGCAGCTTGCGGACAGAACGGTTACAACAGAAAAATTTGCGGCAGGAATTATGTATTTTATAAAAGGTCTTGGCAAAAAGGTAATATTTGCTAATACCGTGGGTGCCGTATATACTGAAATACTCGGTATGGAAGGAAATACTGTTTCTGTTGTGACCTCCTGGATAGGTATAATCTGTTATACCTTGCAGATATATTTCGATTTCAGCGGTTACTCGGATATGGCCGTAGGTCTTGGCAAGATGCTCGGCTTTGATTTTATACAGAATTTCAATTTCCCTTATAAAGCGACAAGCATAACCGATTTCTGGAGAAGATGGCACATAAGCCTCAGCAGCTGGTTCAGGGATTATGTCTATATTCCTCTGGGCGGCAACAGAAAGGGAACAGCAAGAACGATTTTCAACATTTTAGTTGTATGGTCACTTACGGGACTGTGGCACGGTGCGGCATGGAATTTCATTGCCTGGGGTGCTTTTTACGGGGTGCTTCTGATTGCGGAAAAGTATGTTTTTGCCCGTCTTCTTGAAAAAATACCGACCTTTATAAAATATATTGTAACCATGGTTATTGTTATGATAGGCTGGGTATTCTTCTCAAGTGAAACTCTTACATCGGCAATTGGATATATAAAGAATATGTTTGGTGTGTCCGGCAACAGCTTTATTGACAGCACGGCAAAATATCTTCTTTCGGAAAACTTTTTCTCAATTACGGTTATGATTCTCTGTGCAACGGGTGTCTTTGCAATTGTGCCGAGAATAAAAAACTTCCGCTTCAATGTGGCGCTGATGAGTGCAGGTTATCTGGGCATATTTATCCTTTGCATAATTTACCTTATAAGCGAAACCTATAATCCCTTCCTTTATTTCAGATTCTGAGAGGTTTTAAATGGACAACAGCGAATTCAACAAAACAGAACAGACAACCGAAAACAAAGAGGCAGAGCCGAAGGGAAAGCTGATTTTTTCTCTTCTTATCGGAGTATTCTGTCTTGTAATTTTTGCGGGCGGTTTTTCTCTTCTTACCGGTGAAGATAAATCCTTTTCCGAAACGGAAAACAGACCGCTTGCCGGCAAACCGACTTTATCTTTTTATTCTCTTAAGGACGGTTCCTTTATGAAGGATTTTGAAGCATATCTGACTGACCAGTTTGCCTTCAGAGATAAGATAATAAGGCTTAAGACTCTTGCTGACCGTTCTGTGGGAAAAACAAAGACCGGCGGTGTTTTTATCGGCAAGGACGGATATCTTTTTTCTGTGCCTTCAGCTTTTGATGAAAATCATATTGAGCACATTACGGAAAAGCTCAGTGCCTTTGCTGAAAGCAACAAGGATTCAAAAATTACATTTATGATGTCTCCGAACAGCAGTTATGTTTACAGCGAAAAGCTACCCGATTCTCTTGAGCTTGACAATCAGAGCTACCGTATAGCAGATATAGATAACTATACACAGAGCGAAAAAATAAGCTTTATCAACCTTTCCGATGCTTTTATTCAAAAAAAGAACGAGGTGCAGCTTTTTTACAGGACTGACCACCATTGGACTACAAGGGCAGCACACATCGCCTTTACTGAGCTTATGAAAAGCTGGAATAAGGATGTAAAAGAAGCGAATCTGAAATTTTTTGCGGCAACAGACGGATTTCAGGGGACTCTCAGCTCGAAATCAGGGGTTGTTTCCTCTGATGACGTAATCGAAATATGTGTGCCTCAGAATTCCGAAAGCACTTATGTCGTTGATTATGAAAACGGAGAAAAGAAAACGGCCTCTCTTTTTGATGCGGATAAGCTTCAGAAAAAGAATAAGTATGAGATTTTTACAGGTGGCAACTACGGTAAAATTACAATCAGTACCACCTCGTCGAGCAAAGACACTCTTCTTGTTGTAAAGGATTCCTACGCAAACTGTATGCTTTCCATGCTTACTCCCTTCTTCGGAAAAATTGTTGTTGTGGATCCGAGATACACAAAGGAAAAGCTTTCGGGAATTATTGAGGAAAACGGCTTTTCTCATATTCTGTTTCTTTATAATCTCAATACTTTTCTTGAAGATACATCTCTTGCGGATGTTCTGAGGTAATTTTGTTTATATTCTTAACATATGATGCAAGATACAGATATTTCAATTGTTTTTTTTGAAATATCTGTATTTTTTTATTATTAAAGGACAAAAACAGTAGAAATGTGAAAAAAATTGTCATTTTTTAATAAAAATTAGCGAAAACTATTGATTTAATGGAATTAATATGATAATATTATGAAAATTAATGTTAATAATAATCACATTCAGGAGGGCGTAAATGTTAGCTTACACTATATTGACCGAAGAAAACAAGGAAAAGGATTACGAGGAAGAGCTTTGTGATGTAAAATCGCAAGCTTCAGTTGCGCGTGAAAAAATATCACAGATATATGAGTTGCTGCAGGATATCACGGGCGGAAGCAGCAATGAAATTACCGAAAGCATAATAAGGCTTGTATGTGAAAGAAACGTGAAGAGCACAACCTCAGCAGACCAGTGTGATTTTGAAGAGGCGGCCACCTTCATTCTCGGTGAATTCGGCATTCCTGCCCATACAAAAGGCTACCGTTATCTCAGAGATGCAATAGTTCTTGTTGCGCAAAAGCCGCTTCTGGTTGACGGAATAACGAAAAGACTCTATCCTGTTATAGCTGAAAATTATTCGACCACCTCGGTGAGAGTGGAAAGAGTGATAAGACATGCAATTGAAAGCGGATGCACAAAGGGTGATACACAGGCGCTTTACCACTATTTTCCTCACAGTATATCCGAGGATAAAATGAAACCCACCAACGCTGAATTCATAGCGGTGATGGGTGACATAGTTAAAATGAGAGTTTCAAAAAGACAACTCGTTTTTGCTGAATTATAAAAACTCAGAAAGTATATTATTTGTCCTTCTTCTCGGTTTCCTTATCGTAGAGGAAGGATTTTATTATTTGCTTGTTTTTGTCTATATCCATTTTTAAAACAAGCTGTCCTGATATTCTTGCATTGGTCCAGGTTCCCTCTGCCGGAATCTGCTGCTGCTTTATGTCATAATGGATGTAGCGAAGCGCTGCGCCGACGGCAAGACCGATAAGCTCGCTGCTGCTTATATCAGTTGAAATGTTCGGCAGTACCTTTTTGACAATTTCCATAAGCTTGATGGGATTGGTTTTAAGAGCCTTGCTGACAATTGCGGAAATAACCTTTCTTTGTCTTTCGGTTCTTTTGAAGTCATTATCGACATATCTTATACGGCAGTACCACAGAGCAGTTTTGCCGTTCATTTTGTTTGTGCCTTCCTTAACATTTTTAAGCTTGACATCTTCACGCATATACTTTGCTTCTGCAGCGGTAACGCCCTCAACGGTGATACCTCCCAGCAGGTCGACAAGCTGTCTGAAAACCTTGAAGTCTACCATTATATAGTTGTCTATTTTTACGCCGAAGTTGTATTCTATGGTATCCTTTACAAGCTGTGTGCCTCCGTAGGAAAAGGATGCGTTAAGCTTTGTATTGAATTTTTTTGAGGGAATATATACGTAACTGTCACGGAGAAAAGAAGTGAGCTTGAGCTTTTTGTTCTTCTTATCAATGGAAAAGAGCATCATTGTGTCCGAGCGCTGACCTTCAACGTCACCTCTTGCATCACTTCCGAGAAAGAGAATGTTAATAACATCGTCATCGGATACAAGCTTTTTTTCGTCCACATAGGCGTTAGGAACAATGCTGTCATCGTAATTTAGTCCGTTTATGGCAGACATCCCGTAGCCGCCAAGAGCCACAAGGAAAACGGCAAAAACTGCAAGAACAGAAAGAAGAATAACCTTCTTTTTTGAAACGGAAGGTTTCTTCGGCGGGGGAGCACTGCGGTGTGAGTCGGGACGGCTCATTCTGACAGGCTTCTGAGACTGAGCATGATTTACCTTTGCTCCCTGAGGTGTTCTGCTTCTCTGTGCTCCTGTGTCTGATGTACGGTGCTGAGGGGCAGTATGATAAGCGGACGATGGCGGTCTTTTCTGAGCGGAAGCAGGTCTTCTGACAACCTCATCTCTGCTTTGTGCGCCTGTGTAGGAGAGAGGTCTTCCTTTTGGCGTTCTGTCGGGGTGCTCGCTTATGATGTCATCGTCGGGCAGATGAACGGTGAATCTTTCCTTCGGTGCATAGATATCGGAGCTTCTTCTGTCGCGAGAAGAAAAGCTGCCGTCTGAAAAATCTGTATATCTGAATTCCCCCGGAACATGGCGCCCGGAGCTTTTATTGCTGTCTGAAGATTTTTTCTTTTTATCGGAAAAATATATATCGTCCATAATATCCTCCTTTTGATACTTCTTCTTCATATTGTAACCCAAAACAAATAAAAAGACAATACTTTTTAATTATTATAGAAAAAACTTAAGATTTCTTTTAATCTATGGAGAAGTATAAAAATGCAAATTCAGGTAAAAATAGTATGGTAAATTCAATTCAGGCGGTGTCAGTATGGGTAATCCGGAAAATCTCAGACAGCTTCTTGTTGAAAGTGAAAGTAAGTTTGGTGACAGAACTGCTTTTGTTATCAAGGATGAAGATGGACAGAAAAGAAGCATAACCTACAGCAGACTTCGAAGGGATGCGGAGAGTCTCGGCACAGCTCTGATGTATGAGCTTGGACTGAGAGGAAAGAAGATAGGCGTAATGGGTGAAAATTCATATTACTGGTGTCTTTCTTATCTTTCGGTGACAGGCGGAGTAGGAGTAATTGTGCCCCTTGACAAAGAAATGCCGACAGAGGAAATCGGGAATATAATTGCTTTTTCAGGGATTGAAGCTGTAATCTGTGACAGAAAATCAGCTGAAAAGCTATTGCAGGCGTCAAGGCTTACAGAACGGGAAATCATAATTATCTGCACGGAAAACGTAAAGGAGACCGTTTTCTTTGATGATCTTCTGCGAAAGGGTGAGCTGCTTATTTCGGAAGGCAAGAGAGATTATTTTTCAGCGGAGATTGACAGCGATAAAATGGCGGTTTTACTTTTTACTTCGGGTACAACGGGAATGGCGAAGGGGGTAATGCTCTCTCACAGAAATCTTATTTCTGATCTTATCTGTGTTTCAAAGAGAGTGAAGCTGGACGAAAATGAACTTGCCCTTTCCTTTCTGCCTCTTCACCACACCTATGAGGCAATATCTTTTCTTATGGTGATATATTGCGCAGGAGCAATAGCTTTTTGCGAGTCTGTACGAACATTAAAAGAGGATTTTGCCTTCTACAGACCTACGGTATTTGTTACAGTGCCTCTGCTTTTAGAAAAGCTTCACAAAAAAATAATGACAAACATTGAAAGCCGGGGGAAAAGGAAAAAGGTACAGTTTTTTTCAGTTATCTCATCAGCTGTCAGTGAAGAGAAAAGAAAAAAGATTTTTTCTGATGTACACTCTTTTTTCGGCGGAAGACTCAAGAAAATTGTTGTGGGCGCTGCGGCACTTCAGAAGGAGGTGGCAGAGGATTATATAATGTTCGGTATCCCCGTAATTATCGGCTACGGACTTACGGAATGCTCACCTATAGTAATCTGTAACAGTGCGGAAAATCTGACATGCGATTCCATCGGAAAGCCGCTCAGCGGTGTTGAAGTGAAAATTGATAAGCCCGACGAAAAAGGGGTAGGGGAAATATGCGTCAAGGGTCCGATGGTAATGCTCGGCTATTACAAAAATAAGGTTGCAACCGATGAGGCAATTAAGGACGGATATTTTTACACAGGCGATCTCGGATACAAGGACAAAAACGGAAACTATCACATCAGCGGCAGAAAGAAGAACGTAATTGTCACTAAAAACGGCAAAAATATTTATCCCGAAGAGATAGAGTATTATCTTCTCAGAAGCTCCGTAATAGCTGACGTAATGGTTTATGCGGAAAACGACAGCATACTGAGTGCGCAGATTATTCCGGACAGAGAGGAAATAGAACGCAGAATGAAAAAGACAGGTCTGACAGATCAGGAGATTCACAAGGCAGTCATTGAAGCGGTAAGGAGCACCAACCGAAAGCTGCCCTCATATAAAAGCGTAAAGAAGGTTACGCTCAGAAGTAAGGATTTTATCCGTACATCAACAAAAAAAATCAAGAGAGATGAGCGGGAAAACAGGGAATAAAAGCAGATGAAAAAAAGTAAGTAAAAACCCTTGACAAGAGCCTTGCGAAACTGTATAATTGATGAAGTCGTTAAGACACGCCGGTGTGGCGGAATAGGCAGACGCAAGGGACTTAAAATCCCTCGGTGGCAACACCGTACCGGTTCAAGTCCGGTCACCGGCACCATTGCCCGAAAACCCTTTATTTTAGAGGGTTTTCGGGTTTTTGTTTTGTCTAAAAACACCCAAAAAACGGGCGAAAAAGTGACCTCAAAAAAGGGCCAAAAATGGGCACATCCCTCCAACATCCCTTCAAGTTGAGGGAAAAAGGTTTAAAAGAATATCCCGGAACACCGTATGCTTGCGGCAGTTCCGGGGTTAAAATTATATGGTGTAAGTACCTAATAAATTTAACAAATGGTTGATTTTTAAGAATAATAGTGGTAAACTGAAATTACCACATATTTTATAACATTTGAATATTATTGCCTTAGCAGGAGAAAACATCGGTAAAGATGTGTTCTCTTAATTAACTATATCCTGTTTAGGCATAATGTTATAATTTGTGTGGTAGCAAATGAGAACCATTTTTGCAGTGGGTCTCATTTGAGGCTCACTTTTTTATTTAAGGAGGAAAAAGGAATGAAGAAAATAGGATTGTTGTTGGCAACGGTAGTTATGATGATGCTGTTTGCATTTTCGGTGAGTGCGGCGAGAGAAGGGAATTATATCTACGAAGTCAAAGACGGTGAAGCAATAATCACTGATGTTTACGTTTCAATCAGCGGTGATGTTACTATACCAGTTAAACTTGGTGGGTACAGTGTAACTTCCATAGGTGCATTTGCATTCAGTGATTGCACAAGCCTTACAAGTATTACATTTCCAGACAGCATAACAACAATAGGATATGGTGCGTTCCATTCTTGCACCAACCTTACAAGTGTAACGTTCGGCAATAGTATCACCACCATAGACTCATTGGCATTCGCTTTTTGTGATAGACTTACAAACATCACAATCCCTGATAGTGTAAAACTCATAGGCTTCTCTGCATTCAGTCATACAGGGTATTATAATAATGAATCTAACTGGACAAATGGAGTCCTATATATAGATAATCATTTGATAGAATCACTAGACTCCACAACGTCCCACAATATTAGACAAGGAACTAAAACAATAGCTAGTGGTGTGTTTCAAAATTGTAAAAATCTTATAAGTATTACAATCCCTAACAGCATAATCACTATAGGTGATTCTGCATTCGAAAATTGCACAAGTCTTACTAGTATAACAATCCCTGACAGTGTAACTACCATAGGAAAGGGAGCATTTTATGGTTGCACAGGCATTACAAGTATAACAATCCCTGATAGCGTAACTACCATAGGTGAGTTGGCATTTGACGAGTGCAAAAGTCTTACAAACATCATAGTTGATACAGACAATAAATTTTATTCAAGCAATAGCAACGGAGTACTTTTTGATAAAGATAAGAATATATTAATTCAGTATCCTATAGGGAAAACAACAACCTCTTATATGATTCCTAACAGTGTAACAACTATAGGGCGTTCTGCGTTCAGACATTGTGCAGGTCTTACTAATATCACAATCCCTGATAGTGTAACATTTATAGGAGATACTGCATTCAATAGTTGTGTAGGTCTTATGAGTGTCATAATCCCTGATGGAGTAATCACCATAGGCGATGGATCATTTGCTGGCTGTACAGGTCTTACAAGCATTATAATTCCCTATGGTGTGACCACCATAGGCGAGGGAGCATTCGCTGCGTGTGAGAGAATTACAAGCATCATAATTCCTGATGGTATAACAACTATAGATGGTAGTACATTTAGATCATGTAAAGCTCTTACAAGCATAACAATCCCTGACAGTGTTACCGCAATAGGTAGTTGGGCATTTGATAGTTGTGATAGCCTTAAAAGAATCACAATTCCTGACAGCGTTACCACTATTGGTATGTGGGCATTTGCTGGTTGCGATAGTCTTGAAAGCATAACAATCTCCGACAGTGTAACATCCATAGGAGATGATGCATTTAGTTATTGTAAAAGCTTCACTGATGTATATTATGGCGGTACTGAAGCACAATGGGAAGAAGTGAATATCGGAAATAAGAATGAAGTTTTATGCTTGGCAACGATTCATTATAACTACTCCAATCATCCTCACGAATACAATTCTGAAGTGTTGCAGTTGCCAACACATTTAACAACGGGCATAGAATTATTTAGTTGTCTCTGTGGACATTCGTATACTGATAAAATTGATAAACTTGAAGGACACACATACAGTTCACAAATCACAACATCTGCAACACATCTTGTTGAAGGAATAAAAACATATACTTGTGCTTGTGGAGATGTTTACACTGAAACCATAGCAAAGACACCTGAGCATACATATACTGTTTCCAATATTGTTACACCTACATGTGAAAATAAGGGCTATACAGTTTATGTGTGCGAATGTGGCGACAGTTATCAGGCCGATGCAAAAGCACCGATAGGTCATAGTTATAATGGTGGCACCTGCAGTATCTGCGGTGAAAGTAAAGTTGAAAACTGCTCTTGTAACTGTCATAAAGGTGGTTTTAGTGGCTTTATCTGGAAAATCCTTTGCTTCTTCTATAAGCTATTTGGTATGAATAAAACCTGTGCTTGCGGAGTAGCACACTATTAAAAATTTCAGCCGAAAGTGTTGTAAAAATGCACTTTCGGCTGTTCCTTTATGTAAGGAAAATAATCATGTCTTCGGAAAATGTTCTATAATGGCATTGGCTGACTCTACCTTTGACGAAAAATCAAGGTGGGTATAAATATTTGACGTAGTGGAAATATCGCTGTGACCCAACCACTCCTGAATATCCTTCAGGCTCACTCCGTTGGAATAGAGTAGACTTGCACAGCTATGCCGTAAATCGTGAAAACGGATTTTGCGCAGTCCGTGCTTAACCAAAAACGGCGGAAACTTTTCAGTGATATATCCCGGTCTCATCAGGTCTCCGATTTCGTTGATGTAGATATAATCAAGATATTCGGTGTTATAAGAGTTACCGCAGATCTTTCGGTTGAACTCATGCTGTTCTTTCATTGTCTTCTCTTTGAGTGCCACAAGGTCCTCGTAAGACTCAACATCGTTGTCGCACAAAAGATTTTGTTCCTCACAGAATTTATCAAACTTCAGAATTTCTTTTTGCAGGTAGAAGGACACCTCTCTGTTTTTCTCCGGATACTTTTTCACA